>JALHOV010000255.1:3663-11124 GCA_022842865.1 Vulcanimicrobiota bacterium
ACTTTGGGGAAAAAGACTTCCAGCAGCTTGAACTGGTCAAAGGCATGACCCGAGAGTTTTTCCTGAACACCAAAATCATTGCCTGTCCCACGGAGCGAGACCCGGACGGCCTGGCCATGAGCTCACGCAACACCCGCCTCAGCCCCCAGGCCCGAGAAAAAGCCGCGAAATTCCCCCAACTCCTTAAGCACCCCGATGCCAAAGCGAAGCTGAAAGAAGCAGGATTTGAGGTGGACTACATTGAGAACTGGAAAGGCCGCACCCTGGGAGCGGTGCGCCTGGAAAACGTGAGATTGATAGACAACCTATGATTCTAGCCCTGGACGTCGGTAACAGCCATATTTTCGGAGGCCTTTTCGTCAAGGACGAACTGCAGGTCCGCTTCCGCCGCAACTCCAAAGGCGAAATGACCTCGGATGAACTCGGCGTTTTCCTGAGAGCCGTCATCCGCGAATGGGGCTTTGACCCGGTCAAGGTCAAGGACGTGGCCGTCTGCAGCGTAGTCCCCGAGCATCACCACGCCATCCAAAACTGCTCCCTCAAGTATTTTCAGAAAGAGCCCTTCTTCCTGAGAGCCGGCGTCAAGACCGGTCTCAAGATCTTGTGCCGCAATCCGGCCGAAGTGGGCGCCGATCGCATTGCGGCGGCCGTGGGTGCGGCCGTGCTCCATCCCGGCAAGAATCTGATCGTCACCGACTTCGGCACGGCCACCACTCTGGACGTGATTCGAGCCGGCAGCGAATACCTGGGGGGAATCATCATGCCCGGACTGCGCACGGCCATGGAATCGCTGGTCGAGCGCACCGCCAAACTCCCTCCGGTGGAGATTGTCGTGCCCGAGAACATGGTGGGTCGCGGCACCGTGGAAAGCATTCAGTCCGGTCTTTACTACAGCCATTACTACGCCATTCGCGAAATGATGAGTCACATTCGCAAGCAAGAGTTCGCTCAAGAACCGGTGCTCTGTATGGGCACCGGCGGGTTTTCCAGGCTATTTGAGCACGCCGGCCTGTTTGACGACATCCAGGCCGACCTGGTGCTGCAGGGCCTCTACCACACCCTTCAACTCAATCGGGTGGAGCCCAAGACCCGACGCAAAGGATAGAGACCTCAGGCTGCGAATTTCCCATTCATGAAAAAGCTCATCGTGGCGCTTGTGTCCGTCTGTTTGTGGGGGTGCGGACACAAAACGCCTGAACTCGATGGAGTCATCCACAAAGACAAACTCCCCGTCTACACCAACTGCGAACCCGATCCCAAGCAGGCTCTAAACGGCGCTGAGGAGTTCGGTGACGATGGCGCCTTTTACGACAAATACTGGGAATTCAAAACCACCGACAAGCCCGAACAGGTGATTGAGTTCTACAAAAAGGCCTGGCCCGGGGCCAAAGTCGAGAAAGAAGACGAATACACCGAGATTACTTACGTTTTTCCGGGCGCGGAGAAGGGCGAACTGATGACCGCACGCGTCAGACCCGACGGCAGCATCCACCTGGGCGAATGCCTCAAGGCGGGCAAGCACAAGCGAGACTAGCCTCCATAGGCTCCACGCAGCCAACGACAGCGCGTGCGTAGGCATGCGACGTTTGCTCGGGCGATTGCCTACCCAGGAAAGGGGATGAAGGAGAAGCCTTGGTGCTTCCGCCTTCCGGATGCCAGGTCCAGAGTTTGCCCGTTGTGCGCGAGTTTTTGTGACTGGCCACCAGGGGGCGGGAAAACCGGCAATTCCAAGCCCCTTTTTAAGGGTGAGATTTGGCGTGGACGCAATCTATGCTCCCATTTGAATTCGGAGTCGTGAAGGCGGCGGCTCGCAGCTTTCTCCCCGGTCCCCCTTCGAGACCAAACTTACGTCGCAAAGTCTCCGGAAACACAAATGGCCCACTTCATCGCCGCCCGGGGCGGTGAAAAAGTGAGCCGTTTGGCTTGCGGTAACTCGGCCCTGCGGACCGGGAACAAAATTTACTTTTTGAGCAGCTCGAGGCGCTGGTTGAGGCTGAGGCCTTTGGAGGCCATTCCCTTGAGAATCATAGCGGCGGAGTTGTTCACGCTCTTCATAATCGTTAATCTCCTCTGAATACTCATCGGTGTGGGTTCCTCTCAGGGTTCCCATCACGTTCTTTGTTGCTCAAAGATTACCAGAGGGCTGTTAAATCCAGACGAAAACATGTTAACTTTATCCGCCATTTATCCGGGGCAGTCTTAGGGGCTTTTGAGAATTCCAGCTCCCGCCCGGTGTCAGTCCTTAAAAGCTCCGCTTCTGTAAAAGCTCCCCAAACTTCCGCAAAATCGGCTCGCTGGCCGGACTCCAGTAAGGCGCGCACAAGCGCAGGCAGTTGCGGAACCGTCCGCGCGCCGAAAAGATCGGCCCCGGGCCAAAGGTCAAACCCAGTTCTACCGCTTTGGGATAAAACAATCGGGTGTCGTATCCCTGAGGCAACTCCACCCACACCACAAAGCCGCCGCGCGGCCGGTTCACGCGCGTGCCGGCTGGAAAGCTTCGTTCCACCGCCTCGGCCATCTGGCACACCTGGCGGGCGTAGTGGCGGCGGCACTGACGAACATGGTGTTCAAAAGCGCCCGTCGATAAGAACTCCGAAATCGCCAGCGCGGGCAACACGGGCGACCCCAAATTCGAGAACAACTTCAACTGGTGCAGCCGATTCCTATAGCGAGGTCCGGCCAGCACCCAACCCACCCGGTAGCCGGGCGCCAGGGTCTTAGAAAAAGAGGAACACAGCAACACCAGGTCGCGTCGATCAAAAGCCCGGGCCGTATGAGGGCGCTGAGCCGAGTGACTCAAGTCCCCAAAAATATCGTCCTCAATCAGCGGAATGTCACGCCGTCCCAGAATTTCCAGCAACTCTTGTTTGTCTTCATCACTCAAAGTCGCCCCGGTGGGATTGGAATGATTGGTGCACAGCAACATGGCTTTGACCGGCACATCCTCTAAACATTGGCGTAGCGAGGCCAGACTGACTCCGTGCACGGGGTCGGAAGGAATCTCTACCGCTTTCAGACCCAGCATTTCGATGGCCTGAAGATGCCCATAAAAAGTGGGCGTCTCCACTGCCACGGTGTCGCCTGCTTTGCAAGTGGCCAGCAAGCACAATGTGATGGCCTCTTGAGCTCCCAGGGTCAACATCACTTCTTCCGGGCTGACCAGCGAGCGCCGCGCAATTTGCACGCGCAACGCCTCGCATCCCGGCGGAATATCGTAAAGGTTCCCGGCGGGGCCCATTTCACGAGAAACCTTGGCTAAACAGCGAGCCAGTCGAGCGCTGGGTAGCTGTTCCGGGTTGGGACAGGCACAACCAAACTGTACCAGATCACGTCGCTGAAAATCCCTCAAGTAACGCATCAGGAACTCCCCCATACCGACATCCACGGGGTCCTCGACGGCCAGTTTGGAATCGGTTCGTACCGCCGACACCGGAACCCCACTCACGTAATAGCCGGACTGAGGTCGAGCCTCCACCATGCCCTGGTCCTCCAGCACTCGATAGGCTTCCAGCACGGTGGTGATGCTGACTCCCATCTGGCCACTCAAAGAGCGCACGGACGGCAATTTCTGCAAGGCAGGGTAGGTGCCGCTTTCGATGAGATGACGCAGGTGCGAAGCCACTTGCTCGTAACGATGTGGTACAGTTCCAGTCATCGTCATATGGATCAGTTCTCCTCAAAGCAAACTGTTATGCTCACAGACTCCATTTTCTGAATCTGTTATCTAACACCTCCAGAGCCTATCATAGCACCTATGCAAACGCTAGCTCTCGCCTCTATCTACCTCATCTGGGGATCGACCTTCCTGGCCGTGCGCTATGTCCTGGAAGCTTTTCCGCCGCTCGCCATGAGCGGCGCTCGCTTTGCCCTGGCCGGCCTGCTCCTGCTCCTCTATATAAGGAAACCGGCCACGCGAAAACAGTGGCGCTCGGCCCTGGTTATGGGCACCCTGTTGCTCTCCACCGGCACCGGTCTGGTAGCCTGGGCCGAGCAGACGGTGACCTCAGGTCAGGCCGCTCTTGTAAATGCCACTACCCCGATGTGGATCGCCCTCTGGGGCATCTACCGCAAAGGCTACCCCGGCCACGCGACCCTGGCCGGCATTGGGCTGGCCAGCCTGGGCTTGCTGAGCTTGATGCAGGACCCTGGCAGCCTCAACATCGGCACCCTGGCCATTCTTTTTGCGTCGCTGAGTTGGACCGCGGCAACGTTGCTGTCCCCTCATCTGGACAAGCCCGAAAGCAGCGTGCAATTCTCCGGTATGACGATGCTTTCGGCCGGAGGCGTACTCACGGTCTTAAGCCTGCTCACTCAAGAGTCGATGACCGGTCCCGTCACCTCCAGTGCCGTCGCCGCCTGGCTTTATCTGGTCTTCGCAGGTTCGCTGGTCGGCATGACTGCCTACACCTGGCTGCTTCGCCATTCCAACCCGGGCCTGGTAGCTACGCATACCTACGTCAATCCGGTGGTCGCAGTGGCCCTCTCGGCCCTGGTTGGTGAGACCCTGCCCGCCACGGCCGGAGTAGCCATCCTGCTCATCCTCGTCGGGGTCATCCTGCTCACAGTGAAAACCGGCCCGAACGCCCGGGTCTTCCGTTCCTACTTACCGCTGGTGGGACATCCCGAACGCTAAGGCGAAGCCGTCTAGATGGGCCAATCGCAGAAAGCCAGACTCGATCTTCTTAACCGCTGCGGACTGCTCGAACCGGAAGCCCGCGCTTCCTTTGAGCGGTTCGCTCGGCTGGCCAGTTCGCTGCTCAATATGCCCACCGCTCTGGTGACGCTGCTCGATGAAGATCGCCAGGTTTTTCTGAGCCAACACGGCATGGCCGACCCCTGGCTGAGCCGCGCCGAAACTCCCATGGAATATTCTTTCTGCCAGCGCCTGCTGCTCGAACCCGGCCCCCTCCAGGTCGACAACGCCGAAAGCGACCCGCGCTTCCGCAACCACCCTGGACGCACCGCTCTGAACGTGGGAGCCTATCTGGGCATTCCCCTCAACCTGAACGATCATATGACTCTGGGCGCCCTCTGCGTCATCGACAGTAAAGAGAGGCACTTCACTCAGAAAGACGTCGAACTTCTGAAAGACCTGGCCGACTCGGTGGTCAGCGACATTCGCCTGCGCCTGACCAGCCAGGCGCTCGACCACAGTCAGGCCCACCTGAGTGCCCTGCTCCATCAGGCCCCGCTGGGGGTCTTCGAGCTCTGCGACCGCACCGGAACCATCCGAGCCTCCAACCCCTTAGGGGAGCGAATGCTGGGCTCCCCCGACCTGGTGGGTCACCACCTGAAAGAGTTTGTCCACTCCGAGGATCTAGCCCAACTCAAGGAACTCGACCAACTTTGGGAAGGCAAAAAGCCGCGCTGCGAACTGGAGGCGCGTTTTCTGCGCCACGGCACCGAGGCATTCTGGGGTCGATTGCATGCCTCACTGGTAACCGGCGAAGGCCACCGCTCCATCGTGCTGGCACTGCTCGAAGACATTACCGATTATCGGGCTGCCATAGAACAACTGGTGCGCCAATCCAAGGAGTTGGAAGAACTTTCGCTCACCGATCCGTTGACCGGTCTCACCAACCGACGCGGCTTCCTGAGCATCGGAAAAAAGCTCATGCTTGTGTTCGAGCGCGAAGTGCAGTCGGCCGCCGTCGTCTTTATCGATCTCAACGATCTGAAAAAAACCAACGACTCGCTGGGGCACGAGGTAGGTGACCAGATGATTTGCGAATTCGCCCAGGTGTTGCGCGAAACGTTTCGCCAGGCCGACCTGATCGCACGGATGGGCGGAGATGAATTCGCCCTGCTGGCCGCCAACCTGGAACCGGACCATGAACAGGCCCTGACGGCCCGCCTCGAAGCTCAGTTGGAACGCGTCAACACGGGCAAAGACCGCAAATACCGGCTGGCCTGCGCACTGGGAATTGCCTTCTTCCACCCCAAGGACAGCAAGGATCTGGAATCCCTGGTGAAGCAGGCCGACGGGCTGATGTACGCCGACAAAAGACGCCGTAAAGTGGGGCGGCTATAAGGGGCGGAACTGGGCGCCGGGACGTAAACCGCTCTGTTGCTGCAGCAAGCTGGTCAGCGACTCGTTAGCGGACTGAATGATCTGGTTCATCTTGGGAGCGCACTCCTGATAGTGCTGCTCCAGGTTCACAAAAGCCTGAGGATTCTGGGTCATGGCTCGGAAAAGTGGCTGCGAAAGCAACCACTCCTTAATAGCGGCCTGGTTGCGCGGTGTGTCCTTGACCTGAGACTCGAGCTCGCGTACGAACAATCCAGCCTTACCAACCGGAGGATTCTCCTGCATCGCCTGGGGAATCTTGGCCGCGCAGGCTTCGGCTGCGCCCTTACTGGCCTCATCCGGCAAAAAGCGCATCAACGCGTAGGCCATCACCTGATTCTGCATTTCCTGGCGCAGCACTTCGACCGCATTCAACTCGAGCCCGCGCCTGCCGGCCACCAGCATCAAATCCCAAGCTTCCAGCACGGCCACACTCAGCTTTTTGGTTTCGCCCATCAATTGCGGCACATTGTCTCGACACTCCAACTTGAGGGCGGCGCGCGCCTCGGCGAAGGCGAGCTCCTCCGGGGGCTTGGCAGCGGCTGGCACACCGGCACCGGCCGGCGGAACCCCCATTCCCATGGGCGGCACTCCCGGGCCGAGAGGCGAAGGCGAAGCACCAGGCTGTTGGTTGGGTGGAAAAGGCGAGCCGTAAAACATTGATTCAGGGCTTTCCGGTGCTCAAGCGGAACTCCTCCAGTTGTTGCAGACAGGCCTCCAGCCGCCAGGCCAGCGGAGCCTGCAGCAGCAGCGCTTGACCGGTGACCGGGTGGGTTAACTCCAAAGTGCGCGAGGCCAAGAAGATGCGCTGAAATCCGAACAACGAGCGAAAGAAGCGATTGTGCTCCAGGTCGCCGTGCTGACTGTCGCCTACAATGGGATGCCCTAAGTGTTTCAGGTGTCGCCGTATCTGATGGCGCCGTCCCGAAACGGGCCTGGCCTCGACCAGACTATAGCGTGAGCTAGGGTAGCGCCCGACGCCCATCGGTAGTAAAAACTCGCGCAGACTGGCGAAGTGGGTCAGCGCCGATCGGCCATCGATCGGCCGGTCCAATTGCTCCTGGCCGGGCTGCAGATAACCACGGCACAACACCCAGTAGCTCTTGCGGATTTCGCGTCGCTCAAAGGCTTCGAATACGGGTCGGGCCAGTTGGCCCGAAAAAGCAAAAAGCAACAGGCCCGAAGTGGGCCGATCGAGACGGTGGCAGGGAAAGACTTTCCGCCCCGTCTGGCTGCGCAGCCGTCGGATAGCGGTATCTCGCAAAGGCGCATCCTCACTGGCGTGCACCACCAGTCCGCTGGGCTTGTGCACAGCGATGAACCATTCATCTTCATAAAGAACCGGAAGTTTCACAGCGGGGCGGCCTTCGCGAAGGCCGCCCCGTTTCACTCTA
>JALHOV010000256.1 GCA_022842865.1 Vulcanimicrobiota bacterium
CAGCTTACCAGCTCATCGACGAGCGCGTATAGCTTAGGAAAGCTCCGGCCGCGGTCGGTGCTTTTCCTGTTGCCGGGGCGGCCAGGCAATTCGAGCAATTCCCGGCCATCCAGGGTTAGGTCCAACACTTGGACTGCTGCTTGAAGTGCGGCTGCCGGTTCACCGTCCAACTGAGTAACCAGGATGAGTCCTTCGCGGTCACGATACCGCCCGTCACCACCTTGCCGCTGAACGGGTCACGCTTGGCGATCTTCTGGATGTATTTCGGGATGCGCTGATCGAGCGTAGTGACGGTGGCCGACTCCCATTTGGTCTCGGGAATGTGCGAGCCAAAAACCTCTGGATGCCCGAACGCCGGATCCTTTGAGGCGATGCGCCGCCAAAGATCCCAGGCGGGCGCAGGTCCCAGGTTGAGCTTCGCCGGGGTGTGGTGGTCACCGTTGTCGGAATTCTCGGTGAGAGAGCCGATGGTAAGGAACAACAGGTCGTCGGGGCCAAGATCGAGGCCGCCCTCGCGGCCGTCCCGGCGCCAGTAGATACGGGTAGCCTGTTTGCTTCCGGGGGCGATGTCGAAATCGACATCGGTCACCTCGGTGCCATAGTGGAATATCACGCCATGGTCCAACAGCCACTTGACCAAAGGCAGAACCAAGGATTCGTATTGGTTATATCTAGTAAACTTCAGCGTAGAGAAATCAGGCATACCGCGGATCTGGTGGATAAAGCGGTGCAGGTAAAGCTTCATCTCCAGCGCCGAGTGCCACTCCTCGAAGGCAAACATCGTGCGCCAGTAAAGCCAGAAATTGCTGCTCAGGAATTCCTTGCTGAATACCTCCTGGATGCGCTTGTTCTCCATCTCCTGGCGGGTGGCTAGAAAAAGCTGGACGATCTCCTTCTGTGCCTGCTCGCTGAGCGTGAACAGGCCATCAGTATGCGCATCCTCGCCGCGATTCACAGTGGCACGCTGCAAAGAAGAATTCGGGTCGTCCTTGTCGAGCCAATAGAACTCGTCGAGCACGCTGGCGCCCTTGACCTCCAGCGACGGGATCGAGCGATACAGGTCCCACAGGCATTCGAAATGGTCTTCCATCTCGCGCCCGCCGCGAATTACGAAGCCTCTTTGCGGCTCCTTGATACCGTCCAGCGCACCTCCGGGCAACTGTTGCCGCTCCAAGATGGAAATTTGGTTGCCCGCCAGATGGCCGTCGCGGATCAGAAAGGCCGCGCCCGCCAGTGCTGCCAGGCCCGAGCCGACAAAACAGGCAGTCTTCTTCTCTACGCCCTTGGGTTTGCGGGGGCGGGAGAAAGCTTCGTAGTTGCCGCTGCTGTAGTACAAAAAACTCTCCTTTTGTTTGCCTACAAGGGTTGGATATCTCACCCGCTTGTCTACTCTTTGGTAGAGGCAGCGGAGGAATCACAACCGTTCTCATCTCGAACACGGTAGCTAAGCCCTTGAGCCTTGATGTTACTACCCAGTGGAACAGGTGGCAGAGTACAAGCCTACCTAGATTTCTTTGGCGTATTGGTCGGTTGGAAAATCCGGTCAAGATCTGGACGCAGATCCGGTCTAAAAGTGGACCACCCCAGAGCTATCTGAGGAAAAACGGGAGTCTCTCAGAGAGATCACAAGTAATCGCACATAGTTGACGTCAGACACTGTCGCCTTGCGAGAACTTGGCCGATTCAAAGTTTTGAGCTGCGTTGACGCGTCCAGGTTGGCCTGAATAAGGGCGAAGCCAAGAACAGTCTCTCTGGTGAATTGCTGGCGAGTCGCTAAACCGGTGGTGAGGGTGGCCTCACGGCCTTGTGATCTGCTCCGGGTAAGGGACGGAGAGGCGGAACTTCCGTTGGGGATCGGGAGACCAAATCACGGTAGGAGTGTAGCGAAATTCCTGGCCATTGGAGTAGTCCAGATGCAAGACAGTCTGGCGTAAAATGAGGGTTTCCGGCGAAATAGCCCCGGCACTCTCGCTCAAAATCTGGGCGCGGCCTGGACAAGAAAGCAGCAGACTCAACCAGATCAACAACACTCGGGTCAGCATAGGGAGCCGATGTTAGCAGCCTGCCCAGGTCGAATCAAGCTTGGCCCATCGGGCTTTGCTAGCGGACCGCCCTTACGTGGCCGGCCAGTACGCGGGGATTCTTGGTGCGCAGGTTGCGAGTGGTCTGCAGAATTTCAGCCCTGGCGAAGCCGGCGCTGCGAAATTCCTGGAGGAAGGTCACGCCTTCCCGGGCTCCGCTAATTCAAGTGAACCAGTTCGACATTGCCTGCGCCTCAAGCGGCTCTTTCAGAATCAGCTCGGAGACGTAGAGAGCTCCGCCTGGGCGCAGGACGCGTGCCAGCTCCTGGAAGGCTTGCTCGCGAAAGGGGTTGAGGTTGAAGAGTCCGTTGACCATGGCCACGTCGATGCTGGCTTCCGCCAGGGGTAAGCTTTGTGCTTCGGCTTCGAGCAGAGTTACCTTGTGAGCCAGTCCGGCTTGCAGCAGGCCCGATTGGGCTCGCACGATCATGGCCGGGCTGAAATCGACGCCGATGACCCTGGCGGCTCTGCGCGCCGCCACCAGGGTGTCGAGGCCGGCTCCGCAACCGACATCCAGGACCACGTCGGCAGACTTTATGTTGGCGTAAAGCGAGACGTTGCCGACCCCGCAAAAGGCTTCCACCGAGGAGGCCGGCAAGCTGTCGAGCAGCTCTTTCGGGTAGAGCAGATCTTCGGCCAGTTGCCGACCACAGGCAAACAGCCGGTTGTCGGCCGGCGAGGTGGCAACCGCCGAGTAGGCGACTCGCACCTGATCGTGCAGTTTCGAGGGTGACGTCATGGGACTCAAGGATATCTTGAGTCAATCCATAAAACAAATACAATGTTTCTTCTGCTGACATCAGATTTTAGTTATGGATCTTAATCTCTATCCGGTGAAGGTTTTTGTCGAGGTGGTTAGGGAGCGCAGTCTGACCCGGGCGGCCGCCAAACTCGGTATCAGTCAGCCGGCGGTTTCGGCCCAGATCAAGGGGCTTGAGGAGAAATTCGGCGATCGGCTGTGGCGGCGCGGCGCGAAGGAGACGGGCCTGACTGTTTTGGGGGAAGAGGTGTATGCCCAGGCGCTGCTGGTGCTGGCGGAGGTGGAGGAATTGGAGTGCCTGGCGGCCGCGTCGTCTGAGAAGCGGGCACCGACTCTGGGCGCCTCCTCCACTCCGGGTGCATTCTGGCTGCCTGGCAAGCTTCAGCAACTGCAACAAATCCACGGCTTGCGGTGCGACTACCGCATCGGCAATAGCGCCCAGGTGAGTAGCTGGGTGCTGGAGGGAAGCGTGCTGTTTGGTCTGGTGGGAGAACTGACCGATTTTCGGGACTTAGAGCAGCGAGAATTCGGGCGAGATTCTCTGCAACTGATGGGACCCCACGGTCATCCGCTGGCCGGCCGCAAGAACATCCAAGGGGTCGATTTCCGCGGGGAAACGCTGCTTTGGCGCGACCACGGCTCCAGCACCCGGGCCCGAGCCGAATTGCTGTTGTCTTCGGTCTTGCCGCATTTTGGACGGGTGGTGGAGCTCAACAGCGGAGAAGCCATCAAGGAGGCTGTGCTGGCCGGACTGGGTCTGGCCGTGCTGTCTTCCTGGAGCGTCCGGCGGGAGCTGAAGGAGGGTTTGATCACGGCCCTTGGCCCCAAGCGCTGGAGCGAGCAGAGACCTTTTTACCTGATTCGCCGGGCCCGGCGGCCCGTGCGGGGCCAGGCCGCTCTTTTGTGGAACTTCCTGGCCGGCACTCAAGGGCCTACCGGCGGGCCTCGCAATGATTGCCCAGACCGCTGAGTTCGATTTCTGGCTTGTCCCCGCTGTAAACCACTCGATTATTGGTGCCACTTACGCTTACCGAGGAGACTTGCTCGACTTCCACTACGTTGCTGCTGCCAGACACTTCGAGTTCCTTGACCTTTCCGGTCAATTTCAAGTTGTGGTTGGCGCCGCTGACCTCAACATCTTTGTTTTCGACGGGATAGGACCTGGTGTCGCCAACGCCTGTAATGCTCAAGGTGTCTTGATCCGAGTTGCTCTTGGAGACACCGTTGACCTGGAGGGAGGCGCCGCCGGCTTCTAGCTGGACGCCTCCCGCACCCACCTGAACGTGGGCGCCGGGGGCGTCGACCTTGACCCCGGAGCCGTCCACGCGGACGGTGGATGCTTCGGGAGGGGGAGCCACCGGCGATGAGGTCTGCCCGACTGACACAGTGACCTGTGTACTTCCCTGACGGCCTTCCACACTGGTTCCCTCGGACTGACAGCCGGAAAGGCAAAAAATGCAAACCATGCCTAAAAACAAAGCGTATTTCATAGGCCGATTCTTCTCGCCAGAATGAAGCGACCCTGCCAAAGGTCAGCCTTTAAGAATGGCCTGCTCCCCGCCGAAGTGATAGCGGATGCGGTTGGCCCAACGTTGAAAAAGTTGCGCTGGGGGCGAATGGCCCCGGTTAAGCGGTCGAAGAAGTCGGATTTGTTCATCACCACCTGGCCGTGCTCGCCCATCATCGCAACCGCCGAGAGGAGTGCAACCAGGCAAAGCCAGGAATCATCATGGCCGTGCAATCTTTTGGGTCCGGCCTCAAATCACATGTCCATTTTCACATCCTGGTGAGCGACGGCGTTTATTTTCCAGACGGCAACTACTTCGCCCTGGGATTCTGGGACCAGCCCGCCCTGCTCAGCGAGTTGCGGCACTCCATTCTGAAATCTCTGGTGGCCCGCAACTGCTTGCAGCCCGAGACCGCGAAACTCCTGGAATCCTGGCCTCTGGACCGCTCCGGATTCTCGGCCTTCGTGGGCGACCCCATCAGCCAGCCGGCCGACCGACCTCGCCTGCAGCGAGTGCTGAACTACATCTTGCGGAGACTTTAAGGCGAACCTGTGAGCCGTAAGTCTCCATCCGGCCGCTTCCCCTCAAGCACCTTAGCTACGTGGAAGCAACCGGGCAGGTCAGGTTCTCCCCCCCCCCAGGTCCATTCCCAAGATCTGGGAGCACGCTTACGACTTTTGGAGGACGCTTGCGTCCTCCTGCGGATCTGGGTGCAGCACATTCCGCGCGCACGTCAACACCAGGTCACCTATGCCGGCCACTTCGCCAACGCCCTGGGCAACTTGAATCCCAAACAGGAAAGCCAGGTCGAGGAGTTGGCTGACAAACCCAAATCTGGTAAATGGGTCAAGTGGAGAACCCTGATCTTGCGCTCCTGGGCGGTCGACCCCGAACTCTGTCCACGCTGTCAAAAAGAGATGAAAAGGGCCAAAGCCCTCATTCAGCAGCACGAGCTGAACAGACTGCTCAAGAACCTGGGCATCGGACTTTACCCCACCAGGCCCCGGTCGCCGCCACCACCTTCCCTCGGTCAGGACCTGGAAGAATCGCAGTTCTCAGACTGTGAAAGCCAGGTCCCGACCGAATGGGACGACTGGGAAGCAGTCTGACCAGGCTTCAGCCCAGCCTGGCTATTGGCCAAAACCTTTACAGACAGGCCACTTATGCTGTCACGACCGCATTTCTTCTCGCACCACGCCCTTCGTCGCCCACCATCAAGGGATCCTGAAGCAATTCGAGACCACCTGTTCAAATCGGAAGGGGGCCTACAAATGCCTACCGTCTTTTGCCGCCGCCGGTGCTACAACTGGAGTTGGACCTGGGGCAACTGGTTGTGAAGCTGTTCTCGATGATTTCTACCTTTGGCACCGCCCTGGACGTCACCACTGAGGAGCTGCGCGTCGAGTCTTTTTTTCCCGGCGACGCGGCCTCGGCCCGCTTTTTCCAGGAACTGGCCTTTACCTGAACAACAATGTGCGCTACGCAGGTTACTTGATCGAATTCCTGGGTGACTCCTGGGGATTCACGCCCAAATCCGGGGTCGTCAACGTCACCCTGATCTACACCCCCAAAGTCAAGAATGTCGAGGTCGCAGTCAACCCCGGACCATGACAGCGTTGACCTTTCGATCTTTTTTCAGCCCTCTCGTCTAATCTTGGGCCACAAAAAGAGTGCAAGGGGAGCATATTGTGAACATCAAGAACGCTTTTACCGTTGGTCATAAGGTCTCAAGCTCTGGCAGCAAGACCATCTATCAGGGAACCACCACCACCGAGGGTTTGGCCATCGGGCAAAAGGTCAGTGACCGGGTTAAAACCGAGGTCGACCTCAGCGACAAGGTGGTGATCAGAGACCTGGACCGCCAGCCCAACCTCGCCGTAGGTTTTCAGCAGTATGCCGACGGCCCTCGCCTGTGCGTGAGCAACGCCAGCGGCGAGTTCGAGACCAGCACTGCCATCCCCGTGAAAGTTGCCAAGCTTGAAATGGACAAGGGCGCTGACCTTACTGACGGCTTCAATGTCCATAAGGTCACGGTGGAAGAGCGCCCCAATCAGGGAACGTTCATCTCGATGGCCGACACCAGCGGGATCGGAGAGCGAACCGTACTGGTAACACCCGACGGCAAACTGCAGTTCTTCCTACGCGAAGCCTGACAAAACAAGAGCGCAATCTTTCGTGAGCGCCAGCCGGTGAAACACCGGCTGGCGCTTGTTTCTTTCTTCCCCGACTGTGAAAGCCAGGTCCCGGCCGATTGGCCCGACTGGGAAGCAGCCTGAGCAGGCTCCGGCCCAGCCTGGCTATTGGCCAAAACTCTACTGACAGCATATTTCTTTGTTCACGACTGTCTAACAGCCGAAGGGCATTCGGCTAAATCCACCGCTGACATGGCGTGCGGTGACTGCGAAGATCTGGGTAAGCGAGTTGAGGAGTTGGAGCGGCGCTTGGCCGAGGCTGCTTCCAATCTGGCCTCTACCAATGCGAAGTTGGAGGAGGCTCTTCGTGGAGCGAAGCGACAGGCGAATCCCTTTGCAAAAGACCAGAAGAAGCCAAAAGACCAGCATAAGAAGCCAGGGCGCCGGCCTGGTCACGCCGATTCTTCTCGCAAGTCACCCGAGAACGTGGATGCCCTTATCGATGTCCCACTGGAGGGCTGCCCTAAATGGGGGGGCCAGGTGGGCAAGCAGAAAGAACACGAGCACTTCGTTCTCGACCTCCCGGATTTATCGGCGATCTGGACTAAATTCATCACTCGGTCTGGTCACTGTGGTGACTGCGGTGAATGGTGCAGTTCCCAGCATCCCCTGCTCCCGTCTATCGCGGTCGGGGCCGCGGCGACTTCAATCGGACATAATCTGAAGGCGTTCATCGCACAACTGCGCGCTCAAACCGGTGCTTCGCCGGGAAAGATCGCGGACTTCTTAAAGCATTGGTTCAAACTGCCCCTTTCGCGTTCCGGTATCCTGTTCATTCTGAAGCGACTCAGCGAGCAACTGAAGCCATGTCGGGATGAAATTCGCGGAACGCTGCGAGCAAGCGTATCGGCACATATGGACGAAACGGGTTGGCGCGTCCTCGGGGAGTCGTCCTGGCTCTGGGTGGCCACGAACCAGAATGCCACGCTCTTTCACATCGATAAGAGTCGTGGCCACGAGGTGGCGTTGGAGATGCTGGGGGCTGATTTCAAAGGCGTATTGCATTCCGACTTCCTCCGAACCTACGACGCCTTGCCGGGCATCACGAAGTCGAAGTGCATCGCTCATCTTCTCAAGCATATCCGTGACTTATCGAAGGTTCAGAGCCCGGCCACACACACTTTCCCGAATGCGGTCAAGACGCTCTTCAAGGCTGCACTGGAGCTGAGAAAGGGGCAGGCCAATCTCGCCGACCTCGGCTATCTCGAGAAAGTGGCGCGACTCGAGAAAAAGCTCGACAAGCTGCTTGTTCGCCGCCGGCGGGACGAGCACAACCGACGGCTCAGAAATCGCTTGATTCGCCACCGTCTGGACGTATTGCGCTTCTTGCGAGATCCTTGCGCGGAAGCAACCAACAACCTGGCAGAACGACAAATACGGCCGGGCGTTCTTTTCCGAAAAGTCTCAGGCGGCCACCGCAGTTTGGACGGGCCGGAGGCCTACTGCATACTGCAGAGTGTATACGCGACCTGCGTTCAACAGAAGAGGCGCTTTGGCCGGTTCGTTGTCGAAACCCTCGCGGGGGATGCAGCCCTCCCTATTTGCTCCCGGTTAGCTAGCAAATTCCGGCCGGAATGACGCTAAAAATGCGATTATCATACACAGCCCGTGAAGTCCGGGTCCAGGGGTGGAACCCCTGGCTGGGGCGAGGGGCGAGGAGCCCCTTAGAAGTCGGCGTTCACGGCAGTCCCGGAATCTAAGCGCCGAAGGTTAACGCGCAGCGGTTTAGTCCAAGATTTGCAGGCACTCCGCCTGGAGGTCGGCGGCCCGTTGAAAGGCTTGGCTGGCCTGACCGGCCGAGGATACGTGAGCGCCTAAAATCACGGGTTGGTGCTAAATCTCCAGGGGAACGTGTTCATTGGGGTCGTCTCCGGAGAAGATGACTCGGCCCAACTCAACCAGCCCAACCACGCCCAGGACCACCAGGCCGACCACCGGAGCCACCGGGCCAGAAGCCGCTGTGAGCAGCAGTCCCACCCCGGCGGCGGCGCCGAGGCCGGCGTCCAGGTAGCGGCCTTGAGACAGGTCGTAGCCGGCCAGGCCAAAGCTGAGCACTGCACCGCCTCGACGGATGAGCTTGGCGGCGGCGGCTCCGCCCAGGTCGCTGGCCGTGCCAGCGTAGGAGGTGGCAGCTCCGGCCACGGCGCGCAAGGCCTCTCCGCCGTCACCGTTGGCCAAGGCACTGCCCACGTTGTAGAGGCCGAAGACGGAGCCCAGTCCATTGAGGCCCCGCCCCAATCCGGCGGGCAGAGGGCGAACTCCGCCACCGCCCGGCAGGCGCACGCCCAGTCCCTCCGCCTTGTAGGCGGCGTCGTAGAGGCGCTTGAGCGCGGAAGTCCCGGAACGTCCGGCCTGCACGTCGGCCAGGTCCACCGGGGACCCGTCCTCGTCGACCAATCCCTCAAAGGGCTGGCCGTTGACCGTTCCCGAAACCTGTCCCTGAGCGTCGATGGCCAGCACGTCGCCGTTGGCGGAGACCACCCGGCCTTCCCCCGTCTGGGGATTGTCCAAAGTGGTGGTTACTTCACCGTCCTGGTCGACGAGGCTCAATTGGGGCCCATCCTCGGCCGCCGTGGAGTAGGCAAGAATCTCGGAACTCCCCGCATTCTCCCCCTCGGTCGACTCGACCACGGCGTGGTCTTGGTAGATGGGCTCGTCGCCGACCTCGGCCAGAAACTTCTCGCGGGCTTCCGGATCCAGGTCGGCCGCCAGCTCTTCGGGGTCCACCAGAGTGCGCTCCACGGTCTGGCTGGAGATGACCTCGCCCCCGTCGGTGGTCACGGTGGAAGCCTGATAAGTGCCGTCGTCGTTAAAGTCGGCTTGGGTAATGGTGGAGATTTCCGTGCCCGGCACCACCGTCTGACTGTCTATCGAGTTGCCATCGTTAGAAACGCGGCTGTAGGTGTAGGTGGGCGGCGAGTTGTCCTGATCGGTTCTGTAAACGGTGATGGTTTCCCCGTCCTCATGAGGCTCGCGATAGTCGCCGAACTCGTCGACCACCTCGCGGGAGCCGTCGGGGTGAAGCACGGTGGTGGTGCGCCAGTCGACGTAGTCGGAATCGAAGCCTTCGACCTTCTCCTTAAACTCGTCCAGACCGAGCAGCGGTCCAACGCTGGGGTCGTCAGTAGGCACGGTGCCCCGCTCTTCCCGCACCACTACGGTCTCTTGCTCCTCGCCGTCACGGTAGAAAGTCTCGCGCCCGAAGCTGGCATAGACCTCCTGTCCGTTCTCACCGGTGCCCACCAGGCGCTGTTCCACCTTGCTGGATTCGGTCACTTGAGGTTGGCCATTTTCGTCGTAGACCGTGGTGGTGGTGTAGCTCAGAAACTCTCCCGACTCGTCGCCGTGGACCTCCACCTCCCCGTCGGGCAGCACCGTTAAAGACTCACCCCCGCTGTCGAGCTCGATGATGGAACCTTGGTAGAAGGCGTCATCGTCCACCCTGACCTGTTGCTGGTAGCTGGTGCTCTCGAGGGTGGTCTGAGTGGTGGGAGGCGTCTGGTTGGTGTCCCTCACTGTCTGGGTCACCTGGGTCTGCGTGATGGGCCCCGCCTCCCCGTCCACGGTGACGGAGGGAAACCCTTCGGGGGCCTCGTCGACCTGGCTGGTGACCGACTCGGTGCGTTCCACCACGCCGTCACGCTCGGCTTCCACGACCTCGGTGGTGGTGTCGTCGTTCTCGATGGTCGTTTCAGTAATGGACGTGCCCTCGTCCTCGTAGGTAAGAACAGTGGTGGTTTGATCACCTTGTTGGGTGACGGTCTCTCGGTAGACCACCCCGTCCTCCGCATAGGTGCGGGTCTGGGCCTGGCCATTCGCGTCCGGAGCAAAAGCGGCGGGGGAAGCGGCGGGGGAAGCGGCAAATCCCCAGGTCGAGCGGTTCCCGGGCACAGACACCGGCGCCACCGAACGCTCGGCACCCAGGCGGATACCCAGGTCGGTTTTGGGCAGGTGGTTCAGCGCTTCGGTCTGAGAAGCGGCCGGACGAGGGCGGGCCGCGTCAGATTCCTTGCTGGCATCGGCCACTATCCGTCCCAATTTGGCCAGATCAAGGGGCTGCTCGGTGGCCTTGGGCTTGGCCTTCCCAGTTTGTGTCTGAGGAGCGGCTGAGGGGCTGGCAGCGGCGGATTTAGTCACTAGTCCTCCACTTTGAGTTTTGTGTTGGTAACCGGATCTTCAGAATACAGGGCCTCGCCGAAGGCACAGATAAATGCCAAGATGGGTCTGTTAACTTTTTGCCAATTGTTTCAGGAATGTGCAACCCGCACTATGTGCCGCACTCTACTGCGGCCGGGCCGCGCCCAGGTGCGGCCCCAGGCTCCCTGCCGTCGAGATCACAGGTCGACGGGACGGCCTGCCTCGCGAGCGCGTAAACCTTCCAATTCTCTGTCTTGAGAGCCCGCGCCGATAAGTCCACCGGAGGTTCGCTGCGTTTCGATTGCTTCCCACCATGTTGGCGACCCCATCAACCAGCCAGCCGACCGCCCCCGCCTGCAGCGAGTGCTGAACTACATACTCCGGAGACTTTAAGGCGAACCTGTGAGCCGTAAG
>JALHOV010000257.1:0-5373 GCA_022842865.1 Vulcanimicrobiota bacterium
CCAGCTTGGGACAGGCGACCTCTCCGGGCACGGGCCCCGAGTCGACTCCCAACGTAGAGGTAAAGGAACGCACGCTCAAGGTCAACAGCTTTCAGCTCGAGGGCGACGTCGGTACGCAGCCCGAGGGTGTGGACGCGCTGCTCAAAGGCTACGCTGGACAAGACCTGACGCTGCGCCAAATGAAAGACCTTGCGGCTCAAATCGCTCAAATGTATCGTGACAGCGGACGCCTTCTGACCCAGGCCTACATTCCGAATCAAAACTTCCAGGGCGGCAACGTCAAAGTGGCTGTGGTCGAAGGCAAAGTCAGCCAGATTAAGGTCGAGGGCAATAAGACCTACTCTGAGGAGCTAATTCGCGACTACTTTGCGGGAGCGGTGCAGGACGGCAGCTTCAAGACCGACGAATTCGAGCGCTCTTTGCTGCTGCTCAATGACCTCCCCAACATGAAGGTTTCGGCCCATCTGGTAAAATCGCAGGAAAAAGGCAAGGTTGACGCCATCCTTAAAGTGGAGGAAGACAAGAACTTCCACGTCAACCTCGACTACAACAACTTCGGTTCCCGTTTCACCGGCGAACACCGAGTAGGACTGGGTTTTGACATCGACAACATCGCTGGCGTGGGGGACTCCCTCTATTTACGCAGCGTGCTCTCGTTCTTTCCGACGGGCAGCACCTTTTACAACGTCGGCTACAAAATCCCGGTCAACAATTCCGGCACCACCGTCGGCTTCGACTACGCCAACGGCGCCTTCACGGCCGGTCGCGAGTTCGCCATCCTCGACGTGCGCGGCAGCGCCGACATTTACACCCTGTCCGTTTCGCAAGCCCTCGACCGCTCGCTTGATTTCTCGTCCAACCTGGGTGCAGCCATCAGCTACAAAAACAGCGACAGCCGCTTGCTGGGACTGCAGCAGGCCCACGACCGTTACGTTTGCGCCCGTCTGAACTGGCAGGGTGACTGGCGCGAAGTGGAAGGACGCACCCTGGCGCAGATGTCCATCACCCAGGGCCTGGGTGGCATGCCCAACGGCGACCCGCTGGCCAGCCGCGTGGGCGCGCAGAGCAACTTCACCAAGTTCAATGCCGACTTAGCCCGCGTGCAAAATATCGCACCCGGATTTTACGGTATCATCCGCGCCACCGGACAGTACGCCTGGCGCCCACTCTTCACCGCGGAGGAATTCGCTCTGGGCGGACCCGACACGGTGCGCGGCTATCCCCAGGCCTCCTATCTAGGAGACGTGGGCTACGTGCTGAGCGCCGAGGCCCGCTGGTCCCCCTTGGAGGACCCGGAGGCTCTACAGTTTGCCGCTTTCATTGACCACGGCGGCATCGCCCGACGCAACCCACAACTTGGCGACGTGTCCTCGGTGCAATTGACAGGCGCCGGTATCGGCCTGCGTTCCAACCTGTCCCAGACCACTTCGCTGCGCGTCGACCTGGGCTTCCCGCTCTCGTCGGCCGACAACTTCAACAATCAAGCTCCAATCGTCTACGGTGCGATTCGGACCCGGTTTTAGGAGAGAGAAATGATGTATTCGAAGAAGAATCCTCGCACTTTGCTGGCCAGTCTGACGATGGCGGCGGCTCTCTACGGCAGTTCGCTGGCCCTTCCCACGGACGGGCAGGTGACCAATGGTCAGGTCAACATCGGCAACCCCGTCAATGGCCAGATGACCATTCAGCAGCTCAGCGACCGGGCAATCATCAACTGGAACGGCTTCTCCATCAACGCCAACGAGGCGCTGCGTTTCATCCAGCCCAGTCAGCTTTCGGCCATCCTCAACCGCGTTACGGGTCAGGATCCCTCCGTGATTTTGGGCAGCCTGCAGGCCAACGGTCGAGTCTTCCTCATCAACCCCAACGGTATTCTTTTCGGAACCGGCGCTCAGGTGAACGTCGGCAGCCTGATGGCCAGCACGCTGGACATCACCGACCAGAACTTTCTAGCCGGACGCTACAAGTTTGACCAGGTGGAGGGCAAACCGGCCGCCTCCATCGTCAATGAAGGCACACTCACGGTCACTCCGGGCGGTTTCTTGGTGCTGACTTCGCCGCTGATTTCCAATCAAGGCGTGATCGTGGCCAACGTCGGGCAGATTGCCCTGGCCGCCGGCGAGCACACCGAGATCAATTTTGACGGTCAGGGGCTGATCAACATTCAGGTGGATCCGGCCGCTTCGCAAGCCGGTCCGGTGGCCATCAGCCACGGCATGCTTGACCACATGGTTGGCAGTCTGCTCAACCTGGCTCCAAGCGACGCCATCACGCAACTTCCCGACGGCGGAGTGGAAATCGCCGGAGCTTCCGGACGTTTGCACAATACCGGCGCGATTCACGCCGACGCTCTGCCTGGCCAGACGGCCGGCCGCGTCCTGCTCAACTCGCAGCAGTCCACCCTGGTGCGGAGCGGAAGTTTGATCACCGCCAATGGCGCAGGCGATCAATCCAACGGTGGTCAAGTCTACGCGCTCTCCAATGGATTCGCCGCTCTGGAACAAGGAGCCAGGCTGCAGTCCACGGCCGGCTCCACCGGTAACGGTGGCTTTGTCGAGGTTTCCGGCAAGGGCAGCGTCTGGGTGGAAGGGAGCGTAGACGTCAGCGCCATTCAGGGTACGGCAGGGGTTTTCTTGATCGACCCGCTCAATCTGCAAATCGTTACTCCCGGACCGGGCTCACTCGATGGTTCCATCCCGGGCAATGGGAACTCCAGCGCCGGGCTGAATCCAGGTGGATCGAGCACGGTAAGCAACACCTTTATCAACAATTTTAACAGCGGCACCCTGATCATTCAGGCTGATAACACCATTACTCAAGATGCGGCCGCCACCATCAACATGAATCTGGGCGCTAACAACCTGGTGCTCACCACGACCAGCGGCGATATCAACCTCAACGGGAACATTAACACGAACGCCGGCACTCTAACAGTGAACGCTGGCGGGAGAATCGGCCTCGCAGGAACTTCCTACACGTCCGCCACCCAGATTGTCATGACCGCAGGCCCTGGCTCATCCATCGGCAACGCCGGCTCGACCGCCCTCCTGAGCGCACCTACGATCAACTTGACGGCTCCTGGAGGCATTTTTGGGAGCACCGTTACGCCTCCCAACATTGCTTCCGGCAGCCCTTTGCGCACCAACGCCACCGCCCTGAATCTCAACGCGGGCACCGGCAATATCTTTTTAGTCAACAACGGTTCGGCGGTCGTCAATGCCACGGCCGGCGGCGTAGCCCTTGGTCTGACCGCTCCCGGTACGATCGTCGTCGGCGATAGCGGCATCCGCGGCAGCGTGCTGGGCACGGCCGTCAACGCCACCGACATTCACGGTAGCCCCACCGCTGGAACCGTGGGTGCCCCTGGCACCGGGACTTTGCTGACGGTCACAGGCGCTATCGGTCAGACCACACAGCGTGTCAACACAGCCGGCACACAGATCAACCTGATCGCCGACACCGGTCTCTTCATTAACAACACCGGTGCGTCTACGCTTAACCTGCGAGTTCCCAACGGTCCGGTGAACATCACCGGCACCGGCAACATCGCTCTCGGCAACAGCACCTTCACCGACCCGCTGTCGGGCACACCTGTAACCTTCTCCACCTCGGCGGTCAACACGTTCGACATCAATACGAACGGGTCGCTCGAATATGCAGACCCCGCGGCATCCCACGGCACCATCACGGGCACCAGGGTGGACTTAAGCGGAACCAGTGTGGGGGCAAATCAGCCCATCCTGACCGGAACGAATCAACTGAACGTGACCGCCACCACTGGCAGCCTGAGGGTGAGCAACAACCAGGCCATGACCGTGAATGCCACCGCCACCGGCGGCGCCGCCACCGTGGCCGCCAATGGAAACGTCGGGGTGAGCACCTCGGGCATTCGCGGCGCCACCGGGACCAACGTGACCGCGACCGGCGGCAGCCTGACCGGGGCCGCCGGTGTGGTCGGCCAGGGTGGGACTACAAACATCAACGCGAATAGCGTCGGCAACCCGGGAACCCCCGTGCGCACTGCCGGCACGGTTCTCAACGTGACGGCGACCAGCGGTTCGGTCGACGTAGACCAGACCACGGCCGCCAGCGTCAATATCACTTCGCCCTCGACGGTGAACCTGATCGGCTCGCTGGGCAACGACCTGACGGTGGGCAGCACGGGAGTTAGCGGTGCGACAGGCACGACGGTCAATATCAACGGTGCTGGTAACCTGCTGGGCAGCTCCACGGGGGCGGTGGGATCGGCTGGCACCACCACCAGCATTACCGCAAATAACATTGGGGCCACCGGCGAGAGAGTCCGCACCACGGGCAACAATGTCAACCTGACCGCCAACGGCGGAACGGTGCGCATTCAGAACTCGGGAACGTCCACTTTCTCGGTGAACGCGGGCGCAACCAACGTGGACATCTTGTCCAACGGCAACATCAACCTGCCGGTTGCCTTCGCCACCGCACCTACCACTCTCAGTCTTGTGACCACGGGCGGCATCATTGCCTTTGACACGACCCCCTTCACTCTGGTGGGCGATTCGGTCACCCTATCCACGTCGGGCGACCTGGGAGAGTCGGGTACACCCTTCCAGACCGATGCCAACACCTTGACCGCCTCCTCGACGGGCGGCAGCGTCTTCATCAACAACGCTGGCGCCGTGACGGTGGGCGGCAACGCCTCGCAGAGCTACGTGCTTTCGGCCACCGGTCCCATTACCTTGAGCACCCTGGTGGCCGGCGGTGCGGCCAGTGTTAACTCGCAGGGTAACCTCGTCGGCAGTGGCGCGGCCACCAATTTGCAGGCGGCCAGCGCCACGCTGACGGCCACGGGGGGCTCCGTGGGCTCCAATAGCTCCAATCGCCTGAACACCCAGGTCGGCACGCTGAACGCCACGGGTCCGGGTGGGATCTTCATCAACCAGACGGGATCCACCACGGCCTCGGCCAATTCAGCGGGAGATGTTGAGATTGTGGTCAACGGGGACCTTGTTCTGCAGCAGATCGTGGGCAACAACGTCAAACTCCAGACCTGTCCGGGCGGTTCGATTCTGGACGGCAACGGAGCCGCCCAAAACATCCAGGCCAATAACGGCGCCACCCTGATTTCCCGTGGCACCATCGGCACAGACACTGACGCCATCGAGGTGCAGGTTACGAACGCTCCCCTGCGCGTGGCTGCGGGCAGCGCAGTGAACGGGGTGGCCATCAACATCGACGGCACCGCCCCCAACAACACAATGGAGGTCTTCGACCCGCCGGCGGGCTCAGCTTGCTTCACCGGACTGCCCACCGGCAGGGCCCTGTTCAATGGCACGGTGGTCTTCGAACCAGCGATCCCGCCTCAGAATCCGGTGAACAACAACTTCAATAACAACT
>JALHOV010000257.1:5383-11079 GCA_022842865.1 Vulcanimicrobiota bacterium
GTTAACAACGGGTCGATCGCCGGCATCTCTCGCTCCGAAGTGAACAATGCAGTGGACGCTTCGATGCTTAGCCCCTTCGTATTCAACGTGCCCCCCATCCTGGATGACAAGGGACGCGTTGCCGGGTCGGCCTTCACACCGTTCTATACGGCCGGGCTGGCTTTCTTGCTGGATAAGGAAGACTGGCTGCGCTTCCTTCAGGAAACGGTGGTCTGGGACGTCGACGAGGAAGAAGCCAAGGACCTCTAGACCGTGGCCCGGTTTCTCTGGTTGGCGGCCTGCCTGCTCTGCTTGAGCGGGCCGGGCCGTTGCGACCCTCCGCACAAGGTGCAGACGGTGATGAGCTTCAGCAAGGAGCTCAATCTGTCCCGTGACCAGCGCGGTCAAATCACCCAGGCTTTGAGCGATTTGCGCCGCCAGTTGGTCAGTTGTCAGGAGCGCAACGCCGTCTTGCAGAAAGGGGTCAACTCCCTGCTGCGAGCGCGCGCACCGTTGGCGCAAATTCGCGTTAAGTTTGAGGAAATCGCGGCCAATGAGGTGGAAGCCAAGATGATAGACGTGAGCACCGCGCGCAAAATTCAGGAAATCCTCACGCCCGAGCAATTTGAACGCTGGAAAGACATTCAGGTGCGAAACGGAAGTCCTCGCTGAAGAATCTAGCAGGGGTTGGCGAGTGGTTCCAGTAAATTTGTAGTCTATGAAAGTGTCTTCTCGCCTCCTATGCGTTGTCGCTAGTTCTGTGCTGCTGTCCCGTTGCGCCTACGCCGATGGCACCACCTGGGCGGTGCTCATCGGCGTTGACAATTACCTGCGCGGAGGCGTCACCAAGCTCAACTACGCCGGTTCGGACGCCAAACTGCTGGCCAAGACCTTGACGGACAAGATGCAGGTTCAGCAGAAAAACATCTTTCTTTATACCACCGACGCGCCCGACGAGAATAATCGCCCTTCCTTAACCAACGTGGTTTATCGGTTGGACTGGTTGCGCCAGAATGCCGGCCCGGATGATACCATCATCTTCTACTTCGCCGGCCACGGCATCAACAAGGACAACGAAACCTACCTGCTGACTCAGGAAGCAGACCCGCGTGCGGGCGCCACTTTGAAGATCACCTCTTTGAATGGATCCACGGTTTATGAAAACCTGGGCCAGTCCAAGGCGCGCAACTCCTTGGTGTTGTTGGATGCCTGCCGCAACGATCCCACCGCCGGCCGCGGTGACTCGAGCAATCCCCTCAATGACCAGTTTTCCCGTTCGCTGGTCTTCAACAGCGCCGGGGCCACCAACTCCCCCACCGCGCCGGCCAGCAAATCGCGCAACCTGGCAACCCTCTTTGCCTGCAGCGTGGGTGAGCGCTCCTGGGAGTCAGAAGAGAAGAAACACGGCTACTTCACCTATTATCTGGTCGAGGCGCTGAGCAAATCCGGCGAGTCCAGCGGCAAGGTCACCCTTCAAACCATCAACAACTACATTCAGAAAGAGGTAAAAGACTCTACTTTCCGTCACGAAACGGCCGCTCAGACCCCTATGCTTCGCTACGAAGGGCCGGGGACCGACCAGTGGATTTTGGCTTCAGCCGCGCCCAGCAACAACGTGCTGCTCGGGGCCAGCGCACCCGAGAACGCCGCCCTCGAGAAGCGCCTCGCGGCCGAGCGCGCCAAGGCCGAGAGTGAGCGAGCCAAGGCCGAAGCCGCTGAGGCTGCCAAGAAGTTGGCCGAAGGCAAAGCCATCGCCGCCGAAGAGAAGGCGGCCATCGCGGAAGCCAAACGCTATGAGCTGGAGACTCAAAATAAGGCGCTGGAAAAGCGCGCGGCTTTGCTCGAATTGGAGCGTCAGGCCGGTGTGGCCCAGTCGTCGGCTTCACAGGACCAGATGAAGGCCGAGCTGGAAAAAGCTCGCCAGGAACTGGCCAAGGTCAGCAGTGCCCTGACGGAATCGGAAGCGCGCGGCGAGGCCGCCAAGAAAAAGAAGGACGAAGCCGAGAAACTGGCCATGACCTTGGAGCAGGCGGGCAACTCCCAGGCGGCCGCCAAAGCCCGAGCGGACGCCGCCGAAAGCCAGGCCGCGGTGTTGGCCGAGAAAGCCAAGTCGGCTGAGGCCCGTCGCCAGCAGGTAGAAGCCGAGAACAAAGAACTGCAGAAGCGCATGGCGCTGCTCGAGGTCAAGGCCAACGAGTCGCTAAAAGGCAACGATGCGGCCGCCAAGCTGCAGAAAGAACTCGAGCAGGCCCGAGACGAGGTCCGCATCGCCCGTCAGCTCACACAGGCCTCTGAGGCCCGTTCCGAGGCAGCCAGGCTGGCCGTAAGCGAAGCCGAGACCCGCCAGCAGACGGCTGAACGCCAGGCTCAGGCGGCTCAGGCCAAAATCAACCAGAAATCCAAGGACCCGGACTCCGAGAGAGAGATTGCCCGACTACAGGCCGAGGCGGAACGCTACAAGCAGCTGCTCGAGGATGCCACCAAGCAACGGCTGTCGGCCGAAATCCAGATGCGCGGCGCCGAGTCGGACCTGGCCTCGAGCGAAAAGGAATACTCCAAAAAGTGGGAGAGCAGTATGGGCAAGCGGCCCACCCGCAAGCGACGGCTGTCAGACCTTCTTCAGATCGAAGAGGCCCACGAACTGCCGGAGCTTCCGCCCAATCCCGCTCCAGCCCCCAAGTAACCAAGCTTGGCGCTTTTCGAGAGCACCACTCGAAAGCCCAATTGATCAGAGCGTGAGTCAGGCAGGGAGGTAAATCGATAGGTGGCCCGGCATTCACGCGGGCTGTCACTTTCCGCGCCACCGCGCACCATAAATCGGCCGGCTTTGGGCTCCTTGATGACCACATCGGCATGGTAGAGACGAAAGGGCGAGTCGGTCCACTCGCGTACGCCCCCACCCATAGCCAGACATCCGTAAGGACTGGCCGCTTCTTTGCGGCCGCTGGCCTGCCATTTGTCCCCCCAGGGATACCGTCGACCGTTGCGGCCGCGGGCGGCTTTCTCCCATTCGTCCTCGCTGGGCAGGCGCGCTTTGGCCCAATCACAGTAGGCCTGGGCGTCGCTCTTGGTAACCTGGGTCACGGGAGCGTCTGCGGGTGCGGGTTTGTCCGGCCCGCCGGGCGTGCGCCAGGTAGCACCGCTGACCTTCTCCCACTCGCCGTCGTTGAGACACCAGCCAAAGCCATCCTCCTCCGATTTCGTCTTATACTGAGTGGCGGCCACAAAGCGCTCATACTGCTCGACCGTCACTTCCCGCTTGCCGATGCTGAAAGGGCCCACCTCGACGGGGGTGGGCGGAAATTCATCCAGTTCGCCGTCACAACAGCCGCGCCAGAACTTGCCGGCCGGGATGGCCAAGAACTCGCCTTCCAGCTTAGCCGAGTCTCCGCTGATAGGAGTGTAGGGAAAGGTCGGCAGGTTCGGCGGGTTCTTTTCGCGACGGCCCCATTCGGCAAGAAGGTAGTAGGCCACCGTTTTCGGGTCGATGCTCAGAGGCGGTCGGTTGATGTTGGCGCTCAGAGGCAATCCGCTGGAGTCGATGGTGCCGGTGGTGGCCACGGGCAGATCCGCAGCTTCGAAACCGAGCCGTTTGATAGCCGGGGCGTGAGTCGGATTGGCCTGGTCGATGACGGCCAGCGGGAGTTGCTCCCGGCTCAGCTGAGCGCGACCGCGTAGTTCCACCACGGCGTCAGCCAGTTTCTCGACTCGCGCTTTGCTGGCCGGAGTGCTGATGAGCACGATGCAGCTTTTCCCGTTGAGCGATTGGCTGGAGGCGGCGCTGATCAGCAGGGCGGCGAGAGTCAGGCGCTTCATCGCGTCAGCAACCTGGCCAGGTCTTTGAAGGCGGTGGGAGTGGTGCCGACGGCGTCGTGAGCGACCAGCAGGCTGGTGATGAGCGGGGTGAAAATGGGGGGGAACTTGCACTCGGCCAGGCGGATGCCGGAGCCGACTTGCTTCTCGACTTCTTGGATAGCCGCTCGGATCTTCTCGTCAGCGCAGGCTCGCACCGCCCAGGCCAGAGCTTGAACCTCGGAACCACTGGCTTCCAGGGCGTCAACCAGGTTACGGCAGGAAAGGATGAGAGCGGGGCGCGTGTCGTCTTTCGGCTCGTTTCGCAGGTATTCCAGCTTGAGCTGGTCACAGAGCCGGTCGAGGCAGCGGCTTAAGTTGGTCGATTCGCCCATTTCCACCAGCGCCAGGTATTGATCGGAAAAGATTTCCGGATGGTGGGCCAGTGCTTTGGAAAGAGGTTCCCCATCGCGCATGACCGATTTCTCCAAATCCTTGACAACAGAAGTGCTCAGGCTGCACTGCTTGGCGGCCAGAATGCCAAAAATGCGACTGAAAGAGAGACCACCTTTCACCATGATAGTAAGCATGTTCGTGAAGCAAAGCAACTGCTGCGTCTTCTCGCGTTGCGAAAGTTGCTGACTGTTGACCTGCGGCTTGGGTGCCGAGGCAGGTTCAGGTTCGGCCGGCTGAGCTTTCTCCTGTTGCTCCTCCAGGAGAGCGGCCGGCGGCTGCAACCCCTGTTCTAGATAGAGGTTCACTTTGTCCAGCCAGCTCAGCAACTCGGCCGGCAATTCTTTGACTTCCAAACTGAAAATCGAAGCGGCGGTGGCTTCGACCAGATCGCCCGACTCCAGCAAGTACAGAAGCCGGGTCACGTGGGCCTGAGGATACTTGGGCTGCAGGTCGATCAGACTGTTGAGAGCGCGCAGGGCCAATTCGGACTTGTCCAGGCGCCGATAGCATTGGGCCAGGGCCATCCATACCTCAGGGTGATCGCTGTCACTGCGCAGCAACTTCTGCAGTTGGACCACGGCCAGCGAATCCTTGCCACTCCGAGAGTAGGCGGCCGCCAGCACCACCACCAGCCGCCAGTCTTCCGGGGCCGATTTCTGCAGATCGCGATAAAACTCGATCAAGCCGGCCCCCTCGAGCAAGCTATCCACCAGGTCGGTGAGCCTGCTTTCCAAGGGATCCTGCAGCAAATGAGACTTCAGTAGCGCAAGGGCACCCCCGACATCCCCATCCAGGATCAGTCGGTTGGCACCCTCGGCCACCTCGTCCGGGCTCTTAATCGCAGACTCCGACACGGTTTCGGCGGTTCGGGGTCATGGCGATTCCTTCCTGGATCAATCCGGGAATTCCATCCAGAAAGGCGAACGGGCTTCCGATGCAAGGTTTAGCAAACGTGGTTTACTCGATGCAACCCCAGGGAGACCTGGAGTTCCTGCGGGAGTGGCAGCGCGAAGTGGTGGCGGCGGCTCGGGTGCTGCCAGGTTTTCGGGATTCCGAGGAATTTCCCCAAGTTCCCGGGGTGCAGGACCGGTGGGTGCTGGTGCTGCGCTTTCTCTCCGATGAGGGGCTGCGAGGTTGGCTGGGCAGTCCCCAGCGCCGCGCGCTCTTGGAGAAGGGTGCTGCCCTTTCGCTCCATCAGGAGGTGATTACCGGTCCGGGCACCTCGGTGCGTCCCGTCACTTTACTGGTCTCGACGCGGGTGCCGCCCGATGCCGCCGAGCTCCGGACCCGCGCCTCGCTGCTCGACGCCGTCCGCGAGGACGCACAGAGCCTTCGCGCAAGGCTCGGCAGCGGCGACCGCGCACGCTTGGACGAGCACCTCCAGCACGTGCGCGAGATCGAGCGCCGGATGACGCTTGCCACCGGTGCGGCGTGCACGCCGCCAGCGCCGCCGAGCGCTGGAGATCTCC
>JALHOV010000258.1:0-5943 GCA_022842865.1 Vulcanimicrobiota bacterium
CCGCCTCAGCCAGCGGTGCCATGGGTTTGCTGTTGCCAGATAAGGTCCCCAATATCACCAGAATCCTGCCCGCCTCCGTGTCGCAAGCTTCAATAACCCCCAACGGCCCCTTCGTTACCATTACCGGCAGCAATCTGGCCGTGAACAGCTCCACCGTGGTGACCTTCGGAGGCGTTCCCTCGACCAACGTGCTGGTGGTCTCGCCCGAACAACTGTCGGTATTGGTGCCTCCGTCGCAGACGACGGGCTCCGTGCCCATCGTGGTAAGCACCTCTCAGGGGGATTCGACCTTTACAGGGAACCCCGCCAACTTTATTTATAATCCGTAAACTAATAATTTGGTCTTGCATAAGCCTACCCAGACTGGTATGTTCACAAAATGGCAACAATCGGTCCCCAGTTTCAGCTGCCGTCCATCCAGTTCAAGCCCTTGCCGCCTCCCGCGCGCAAAGCCCCGGGCTCGACCGGCCAGCCCGTGGTTGGAGAACCAACAGAACAGGTCACCCTCAGCCAGTTGCCCACCGTCCCGCTGGCGGTGCCCGACCAGGCTCCTGTCGCCGAGCAAGCCACCGTTGCTATTCCGAGCCAGCCGCCCAGCGTGCCTTTGCAGGTGGGCGGACTCCAGGTCTCGGGCAATCAAAATCTGGGCGCCCTCTATCTTGAGCCTCCTCCCGCTCCCAATATCTCTTTGGAGTGGGCCCCCAGGAACCCGCTGGCCAAGGCGGGGCAACACTCAGCAGCCATGGTGGGAGCGCAGGGCGGATTCATGGGAGGGGCAGGCGCTGCCATCGCCCGGGCTTTCCAGAAAATCGGTTTTGCGAAAAAGAAGCCCACCGAGGGGGCAGTGGACAAGGGGATTGGCAGCGTCGACCCTGAGCGCCTTCAGCAGGCGACCAGCAGTCCTTATGCGCTGGCGCTGCGTCAGGCGGCGGCCGGCCTGGCTTCGACTCCCAAGGAGCAGGTCCAAGGTCATTTCAAAATGCTGGAGAGCGCTTTGCTCGACCCTCAGGTCACGGTGCTGGAGAAGAAGAACTTGGGCGGTGGCATCAACGGCACTTATCTGGTGACCTTGAGTAACGGGGCCAAGGCCGTATTTAAGCCCACGGCCGGCGAGGACCAGTCCAAGCTGCGCAACCAGCTAGAGGAAGACCATCAGGGAAAGCGCGAGGAAGCCGCTTATCTGGTCGACAAGGCCATGGGGCACATCGGCCGTGTACCTCCCACGGTACGCCGCAGCATTGACGGCCAGGAAGGTGCTTTGATGCTGTTCGTGCCCGAGGCGGAGGTAGCGATGGGCAGTGGTAAAGTCAACGCAACGATGAGCAAAGGCGAATCTTATCGGCGGATTGCCGTCCTCGACAATGTGATTGGCAATCTCGACCGCCATGAAGGCAACTGGATGGTGACCAAAGACAATGAAGCGATGCCCATCGACCACGGTCTGGCCTTCCCCTGGAAGAACGAATCGCAGGGCTTCTTGAACTACGATTTTCAGAAAGAGGTCTCTCTCAGCGCGGACGACCTGCAGGGATTGAAGCAGCTCTCCTCTCAGCGAGAAAGTTTGACCCAACGTCTTTCCTCGCTGCTGGAGAAGCCCGCCATCGATTCTATGTTTGAAAGGGTGGATCGAATGGTCCAGGAGCAGAAAACGTCCACCTGGTGGCTTGGGGAGAATTCAAAGATAGGATGGGACCGTTAGGCCATGCAAATCGATAAGTCGGGCACAGCCCAGCCCCAGAAACAAGTGAAGCTGCGCAAACTGGATTCCGAAGCCGAGCCGGTGGACCTGGCCATCGTTCGCTTGAACGGGACTTCGGCCGTCAGTGACAATCAGGAGTTGATGGCGCAATGGCAGAAGGCTGGCATTTTGGGTCGCCCCGAATTTGGACGCGTGTTCCCGCAGGACGGGGCTCGCTTTTTAGAAGAACTGCCCTACATGTATCGCTCCAACTATTTGTGGGCGGAGCAGGTCAAGCCTTAGTTCGAGGCCCGCTTCGCGTGACCAGGGAGGCAATCACCTGGATGAGCACCAGCAGGCACAACGCCAGGGCCACGATCTGTCCCAGGCTCAGCCATTGGGAAAGCAGGTTGCCGCAAACCGAGTAGGTTACGGTGTAGAGCAGGGCACTGGCCAGATCCCAGGCAAAGAATCGGATCCAGGGCACCCCCGTCATGCCGGCTAAGGGGACGACCGTGGCCGGAATGCCGGGAACAAAGCGCCCGGTCAAGAGAAGCCTGGGGCCGACTTCGCGGAAGCGGCGGGCCAGTCGTTCGGGGGCCCGCGAGCCGAGCCGGCGGCCCAGGAAAAACCAGGGTTGTTCACCCAACAGGATGCCAAGAGGGCAAGCTACCAAAAGAGCCGGCCAGGAAATTAGTCCCTGGCGCGCCAGACCTCCGGCGGCCATAAGCAACACTCCCAGGGGACACGGAAAGTTGATGCCGTAGAGAAATCCCGCCACCAACAGGCTGAGGCACCCGTATTGCAGCAACCAATTTTCCATCATACTTTCTTGAAAGAGGCCATAAGTCAGGCGGTTTTGACATTCGGCCCCGACTGCCTGCCCTGTCTATTTTCTTGTCGGCAGGTTAGGGACGTAAAAGTTGTGGTAGTTTTCAGCCATGGTCCAGCCGGAACAGATTGGAATTTATCAGGTCGTGCGCGAGTTGGGCCGCGGCGCAATGGGTGTAGTCTATTTGTGTGTCCACCCGGGCCTGGGCCGACAGGTGGCCGTTAAGGTGCTCTCTGGACCGGTTGCCGGTGAGGCCGATTTTTTGGAACGCTTCCGCCGGGAAGGGGAAATGGCTGCGCGCCTGCGTCACCCCAACATCGTGCAGGTCTACGACTTTTCCAACGATGCGGATACCTATTTCATCGTCATGGAATATCTCGGTTCGCAGACCCTGAAGAGCGGGGCTCGGCCGCTGCCTGAGGCGATTCGCCTGATCGACCAGTTGCTGGCGGCCCTCGAGCACGCTCACGAGCGAGGTGTCATCCATCGAGACCTGAAGCCGTCAAATATCCTGGTGACCGACCGGGGGGAAATCGCCCTGACCGATTTCGGAATCGCCTATAGCGCCGCCAATCACAAGCTGACGCGCACGGGAACGGCCATGGGCACCCCCGAGTATATGGCGCCCGAGCAGTTCGACGGAAAATCCGACGCGCGAACCGACCTGTACGCGGTCGGCATCATCTTCTACGAAATGCTCACCGGTTTCACGCCTTTTCATGCCGATACCCTCACCGAAGTCATGAAGAATCAAGTGTTGAAAACTCAGGCTCCGTTGTCGGAGGTGGATTTCACCATTCCCGCCGCTATTTCGGATGTGGTGGATAAAGCCCTCAGCAAGGATCCTGGCGACCGGTTCCAGAGCGCTCGCGAGATGCGCGAGGCGCTGAATCTGGCGCAAATGGCGCAGGTGGCTCCTTTGCCGGCCCCTCCCGTTCAGGAAATTGCCTCAATTTCTCCGGAACGTCCTCGTTCCGATCGGCGTGGACTGGTGTTGGTACTGGTGGTGGTTTTGGTTCTGTCCGCCTGGGTGAAACTCAGCCGCCATCGCCAGACCCAGCCTCCGCCCCGACCGGCGACGGCCGCCACCAGCGCGGAGGTGGTCATTGTCGACGAGCCCAACCCGTCCAACACTCCCAGCCAGGTGGTGGTCGAGGCGCCAGTTCCCACTGCCACTCCAACGCCGAGTTCCGAGTTGACTCTGACCGAGACGCCGGAAGTGGCCGCGACCCCGGCCATGTCGACGACCCCTGTCAGTGCACTGGCACCACCAGAGGAGGGCACCATTGAGCCCGGGGTCGGGGTGGCTGACCTGACCCTTGCGGCCAGCCCCCAGCAAGTGGAAAGCCTTTGGGGCCCCCCCGATTCCCAGTTCGAGGAGTCGGGCAAACTGCGTTGGTCGTATCTTGGAGAGAATGACGAAAATGAAGCTTTCGCTCTGATCTTTGCGGCCGGCGTGTTGGTGGAGATCAACGTCTACACGCCCAGGTTTTCGGTGGCGAAACATCCCGACCTGGCCATGGGCGTCAAAGTGGAGCAGGTTCGAGCGGAACTTCCCAAACCGTCCAGCGATAGTGGGGCCGCATTAGATTACAATGAGATGGGCCTTTACTTCTATTTTAATAGCCGCGGTTCGCGCACCCAGCCGCGCTATGGAGAACATGGCTGTGAAGCCATTCGCGTCTACGTTCCCGGCATGACTTCGATTCCTTAGGACCCTAATACCGGAAGGGGAGTAGCCACTCCCCGGTCGAGGGGAGGCAGGAGCGTATATCCTGGAGTCAGGAGGTGAAGTATGCGAAACGTATTATTCACAATGATATTGCTGAGCGGGGCCTGCTTCGCTCAAGAAGCGAATCCCATCATCACATCCGATACTCGAGCCGTGGTAAAGGCAGCTGACCTGCCGGAAATGCAGGGCATTCCCGAGTTCTCCGACCGTTCCAATTTTATGTCACTGGCCGGGAGTCTGCGCTACCGCGCCTACGAGCATTCCGGCGAGTGGCTGACCCGCGACCAATCGGTGGCCGCCCTCAACGAACAGGTGGAATCCACCATCGAGAGCGCCAGTCGCTGATTTGCCCTTTCGCAGGGCGACTACGCAGAATGCGCACGGAAGGGGATGGGTTCACAACATGCCCACCAATCTTCCGGCAGCGGCCTGGCTGCCCCCAGAATTCCGCCGACGATAGCGCAGGTTGTATCGCGATCTCCGAGGCCCTCCACCGTTTTCCAAAGGGCCTCCTGGAAGTCTTGGCCGTAGTGGGCTGCGCACCACAGGGTGTAGGGGACGGTGTCGGAGGAGAGAACGTTGGCACCGTTTCCCAGAGTGTCCACTACCTCACTGAGGGAAGTGTCGGCTGGCAGAAGGAGAGCTTTCTCAAGGCCCTGGCGGGTGGCCCCCTCGGGTGTCTCCTTCAGCACTTCCTCTAACAAATTTTGCTGCGATCGTCCCCGTAGCACCAGGGCGGCGGCCAAAGCCACGGCCACAGCACCGGCGATCCCGTCGGGGTGGGCATGGGTAATCTCGGCGGAAAGCCGGGCCTGACGCACCACTTGCTGCAAATCCTCATAAAAGTAGGCCCCTATCGGGGCAACCCGCATGGCCGCGCCGTTGCCACACGAACCCTCGCCGCCAAATAGTTGGGCGGCAGCCTGGCGCCAGCCACGGCAGGCCGAAATAGCGGAAAGCACTTCGTGGGCACCCCGCCCGTAGCCTCGACCCGGTTCGAGACGGTGCTCGGCCGCAAAAAATAGCGCCAGGTCCTCCTGATTGATGTGTCCATGGTCGCGCAGCACGCGATAAACCGAAAGGGCCATGGCAGTATCGTCGGTCCATATCCAAGGAGCTTCGGGTAGGTAGCGCATGCGGATGCGGTTCCAAGCGTGGCCCCGTTCGCCGAAGAAGCGCTCTCCGAAAGCATCGCCAAGCGCCAGGCCCCGCAGGCTGGCATAAGCATTCTGGAGTTTGGTCATGTCTAGTTACCTATCCTTTCAGCTTCCCTTCAGCCGTCTGATTTAAGCTGGGCTATGCCCTTTGGAAGGACTTTAAGCCTGTGTCTGTTTCCCTGAAACTTCCCGCCAATTGGGGAGTTAACCGCTCGTATTCTATCGATGATGCTCTGGTAGCCATGCGCTGCAAGAGTGTCGTGCGAGAGGTCAGCGCCGCGGTCTACAGCTTCGCGGACCTGGTGGTCAGTAAGGACACCACCGACGACGACTACTGCCCGGATGCCAATCGGGTCATCGCTCTGGCGTTGTCCGAGAGTCGCAGTGACACTCTTTCCAATGTGGACATCTCCTACACGGACGATAAGTCTCAGGTAACCGACGCCGAAGTGCGCAGCAAGAATGAAGGCTTTCGGGCTGTCTCGAAAATGGAACAGAATGGCGATTCGGTGATTTTCAGCCGCCAGATCGAGTCGGTTGATCC
>JALHOV010000258.1:5953-11069 GCA_022842865.1 Vulcanimicrobiota bacterium
GTGTGCAGGTCAACAGCGACGGCACTCTTACGATGCTCCAAGATCACGGCCGCATCCCGTCCAATCTGAACTACTACGTCAAGGCCATCCACTGCCAGGAAGGTTAGTTGCATGGAGCTGGGACGGATGGATGTAGAGCGCAAGCTCGCATGCGAACATTGCCGCAAGTTGCTGCCGGATTTTCACCCCCAGGAGATCTTGGAAGCCGCCCGATACCCGGTGCGCTGCCCCGAATGCCGCCAGGTCGTTGTCTTCACCGCGGATTACGTCGAACAGGTGCGGCGCAACCAGACATAGTAGTGAAAGGATATGTCCTGGCTATCCCGTTTGCTCGCTCCGCCTCTGTGCGCCGATCCTGCTCTTTTGCGACGTGCCCTGGAAGGCAAGACGGTGCTGCTGACGGGAGCCTCCTACGGCATTGGAGCGGCCCTGGCCGTGCGTTTGCGCCAAGCCGGCGCCCGCGTTTTGCTGGCGGCCCGCAGCCTGGAACAGTTGCAGGCGCTAGGTTCGCATGTCTATGCGCTGGACTTGCGCGATTCGGCTTCCGTTGATCAGGTCGCGGCGGCGGTGTTGCGCGACCACGGGAGCGTGGACGTGGTTATTCACAACGCCGGCAAATCGATTCGCAGGCCCTTATTGAAGGCACTGGACCGGCCCCACGATTTTGAGCGTTGTATGGGGGTGAACTATCTGGGACCGGTGCGCCTGCAATTGGCGTTGCTGCCGTCGATGATCGCGCGCGGTGGGGGGCAGATTGTCAATGTTTCCTCGGTCGGGGTGCGCATGCCGCCGGTGGCTCAATGGGCCGCCTACCTGGCTTCCAAGTCGGCTTTCGATCACTGGTTGGGAGCGGCCGTGCCGGAGTTAAGGGGGTATGGAATTGCCTGCACTTCGGTGTATTTAGGTCTGGTGCATACCCGTATGAGCGCGCCCACCAAGCAGTATGCCTCTTTGCCCGGATTGAGCGCCGACGAGGCTGCCTGCGTATTGTGCCGGGCTCTGATTCGGCGGCCGCGTAGCCTGCAGCCCTGGTGGTTGGCACCGGTGCACTGGTTGAGTCCGGTTTTGGAGCGGCCTTTGGAATGGTTTCGCTTCTAAGACTGCTGCCCTGGTCGCCGCGGGTCTGGCTGGGCATGGCCCGGGCCTGGAGGCGCTGTGGGGGCAGTTTTGCTTTCCTGGCCGAGGTTGCAGCCCTGCGTTTTCCCTGCCACCCGGCCTTGTTCGATGAGGATGGCCAGCTGACGTTTGCTGAGCTCTTACACGAGGCCCAGGGCCTGGCCGGTTGGTTGCGTTGCCAGGGTGTCGGTCCAGGCCGGCAGGTGGGACTGATGTGCCGCAATCATCGGTCTTTCGTAATCGGCCTTGTGGCCTTGTCCCGTTCCGGCGCGGATGTGATGCCGTTGTCCTGCGATCTGCCGGCGGAGGTGCTGCGGCGTTATCGTCTGGACCTGGTGGTTCGCGAGGAGGATTGCCGGCAGCGCCAGCAGGCGAATCTGCCCTGGGTGCGCGCGGGTCAGGTAGTGGTGCTGACTTCGGGCACGACAGGCATTGCCAAGGGGGTGCGGCGCCGGCCGGGGTTGCGTCAGTTGCTGCCCATTGCGCTTGGTCTCCTGAGCGGTCTGCCGCTGCGACGCCATCGTCCTTTGGTTTTGGCAATTCCCCTGTATCACGGATATGGGTTGGCTTGTCTGGCGCTGGGACTGGCCTTGGGATCGCCACTGGTGTTGCGGCGGCGCTACGACATCGGACCTCTTTTGGAGGGAGCCCGAGGTGGCGTGTTGGTGACGGTACCGACTTTGCTACAGCGCTGGCTGGGCTCGGAGCCTGTAATGGTTCCGTTAGCCGGGATCATCACGGGCAGTGCGCCCTTGGAGGCCGGCTTGTGTCGAAGGATTTTGCAGGGTTTCGGTCCGGTGCTTTACAATCTGTACGGCTCCAGCGAGGCCGGAGTCATCTCGCTAGCCGGGCCCAGCCAGTTGCTCAAGTCGCCGGGTTGCGTGGGGCGGCCTTTGCCGGGTAACGAAGTGCGTTTGTTGGAGGGACAGGTTTTGGTGCGCGGACCGTTGGCCCCCGGGGGCTGGTTCGAGACGGGGGATTTGGGCCGCTGGGATGAGCACGGTCATCTCTTCATCTGCGGGCGCGCCGACAGCATGATCGTGTCGGGCGGCGAAAATGTCTATCCGTCGGAGCTGGAGGAGGCGCTGGCCGCGCACCCGGGAGTCATCGATGTAGCAGTGGTGGCGGTAGATGACGTGGACTTCGGACGCCGGTTGGTGGCGGCCGTGGTCGGACTGGTGGGGGAGGCAGACCTGTTGGAATGGCTGCGCGGGCGCTTGGAGCGCCACAAACTGCCGCGTTCTCTGCATTTCCTGGAGGCCATCCCGCGCAATGCCCTGGGCAAGGTGGACCGGGTTGAACTGCTGCGCCTTATCGGGTCGTCTGGAGGCGGGTAAAGGCAGTGCTGGCGGCGAATGCCAGGTTTTATGATTCGCCCAGATTTTCGCATCTCAGCCCAGACGCCGGTTTCGGGTGCGCGCCGTAAACCTTCTGTAGAGCAGGCAGAGGCTTGTCCGGCCGATCATTTTGCGGCCAGTGGAATCAGCGCGCCCTCAGGCGCGCATTTGCTGCCACGCACTGCCATGGTCGCCTGTCTGGCGGTGGCGATGGCCGGGCTGTTCGCCAGCCCGGTTTCTGCCGCCGCCGGTCAGCAGTTTACTCAGATCGAGCAGTTGACCGAGAAGGCCGAAAAGAAGATTCTCAAGGATTCGGATGGCCAGGGGCAGATTGTGCGTCTGAAAGAGGGAATTCCCGGGCGCGGAATACACCTGTCCATTCACGGTCTTGGGGCCCATCCGGGCGATATGGCCCCTTTGACCAACCGGGCCGAGGCTCGTGGCCAGACCACCGCGACCTTCGCCTATGACGATTTCCACGGGGACCAAAAGCAGAACGCCCAATCTTTGGCGTCCGAATTGAAGAGCTGGCTTGCCGAGCACCCTGGCGAGAAAGTCACCATTGATACCCATAGTTTGGGCGGACGCACCATTCTGGTGGCTTTTCACTATCTGCAGGAAAAGGGCGAAATGCCCAAGACCGCCATCCAGTTGAACATGGTTTCTCCACCTCTGGCCGGATTTGGCCTGCTGAACCTGGCCCTGCCACTACCCATTCCGGTGGCCAAGCTGATACCCGGTGGGGCCGCCTCGCGCGACATGGCCAGCGGCTCAGGCGCCCAGGATTTGCTGGAGACGGTGCGCCTTCCCAACAACGTCAAGACCACCATTTTCTACGGCGACAACGATAATCTGATCGACTACACCACCAAAGGCGCCACGAAAATGGCGGAGAACCTGAACGCCCAAGTCTACTACCTGGCTGGCGAACACACCACCACGGTGCCCAACGTGGCCGCCCAAACCCTCAGCGACTTTTCCAACCAACCCCTGACCTACAAACCCCACGAACGCAACCGGAACCACCAGCACGGTCCCCGCCACCGCTAGCGGGATTTGAGCAGCCAGTCGAGGCTGGGTAGATGCCGACCCCAAGAGGCGCGGCAACTCCTGCAATACCGGGATTCCCCGGCAACCGGAGAAGGCCGGAAGTCGTCGTCAGGGCAAATGGCCACGCCAGAATCCAGGTCCGCCTGGCAGTCCGCCGGGATGAGCTGCCCCCCATACCGCAGCGCCAGGTAAACCACTTCCCCCCGCTCGATTGCCGCTCGTTGGTGCGGATTCTCAGGGTCGAGGTATTCCACACTCGCCGATCGATGCCTCAGGCAAACGGGGTTGTGAACTTCCGGGACCCTCTCCAGGTAGTCTAAGGTATCGGGCGGTGGTTGCTGGGTTCTCGGGCCAGGGGCTTTTTGCGCCAGGCACGCCACCAGAGCGACGAGGCAAACCCAGGTTATCAGGTCGCGGCGCATTCTCCGACTACGCGATGTTTCAGATTCGGGTTCAATACCTGACCAGGGACAACCCCTGGCTTGACCTGGGGGCGGCAGCGGGTCTGGACAACTCCTAACTTGCCCAGGGACAACGCCTGGCTTGACCTGGGGGCGGCAGCGGGTCTGGACAACTCCTGACTTGCCCAGGGACAACGCCTGGCTTGACCATGGGGCGGCCGCCGGTTCTGGACCACTCCTGACTTGCCCAGGGACCACTCCTGAGTTGACCTGGCAAGGCCAACCCGGGCCGTAGGGCGCCGTCGCGTCAATGGCCAGGCCGCGCGGCCTGGCAGGTCAGGAGATTTTGCCTTCGCCCTGGGCCACGGCGCAGCCGGGCAGCTGGAGCATCTATCGCTCCAGTGGTCCCCGCCGCATCAAGCCTGCTGGGAAATAGCCGGCAGTCCGCGCAGTTTTCAACCAATCTGCAGCGCCCCTCGATTGCACCACTGGGTTCTGATGTTGCGCTATCAGGAGCAGCTGTTTGATTTTGAGCGACTGGTGAAAGACGGTCGCGCAGCCAACTGGGATAGCTACTGGCTCAACGTCCATCCGCAGCTGGCAGGTCGCTATGAGGAATTTGCCGGCGAGGCTCCTGCCGGTTGACCTTCATCTGAGGATGCCCATGCTTCTCGGAGGGCTGCAAGCAAAGGCCCGCGAAAAGCCGTCTCGATGCAACCTGCCGCACCGACCATCACCGACAGCCGCCTGGCCGCACTTGTCTCCGAGCAAGTTCGCCAGGCTTTTCTCGAGTATCAAGACCAGTTCCACGAGATCAGCCGGCGCGCGCGCCAGCGCTTTTTGGATCGCGATTGGCGTGGGAGTTACGCCGACGCCGCCCAGCGCCTCCATCTTTACAGCGAGCAGCTCGATGTCCTCACGGCTACGTTGCAGACCATGATGGGCAAGCGCTATGAGGAACGAACCGTGTGGATCGCCATCAAGGCGGTCTATTCGTCCCTGATCTCCCAGAATTCCGAGTGGGAAATTGCCGAGAGCTTTTTTAACTCGGTTACGCGCCGCATCTTCGCGACCGAAGGGGTCGATCAAACCATAGAATTTGTCGACCCTGACTTTGAGGCTCCGCCGACCGCTGTGGCCTACGAACTGCTGAGCCGGCGTAGCGGTGGCGATTTGAGGCATCTGCTCATAGCCGCTTTGACGGATGGCCAG
>JALHOV010000259.1:0-1943 GCA_022842865.1 Vulcanimicrobiota bacterium
CCAGCACTTCCCTGAACCGGCGCCATATTCGTGGGCGCAGGAAGCAAGGCGGGCTTGATCACCACCATACGGGTGCTGCCATCGGCCGTTCCCCAACGTCCGGCGTAGTGAGCCTTGATGGTCAACTGGCTGGGCACCATCTCCTCTGAAAGCGTGAGTATGTTGGGAGAGCCCGGCTGATTGAAGCCGTAACTGCTGGTGGCCGCCACCGTCTGGTTGTTCTGGTCGGTCAAAGTCCAGGTCGTTGCCGGGTCCCCGCTCACGTCAGCCACCTGACCATCCTGGTAGTAGGCCAGGAGAGTACAGTTCACCGTAGCGGTGCCATTCTGGGTCTTGGTCAGGTCGACCTGAAGGTTGGTGGGATAAGGTTGGACTTGTTTCAATACCGGAACCAGGTCGTTGGGAGGTGTTACCTGGATGGTGGGACTGTAGAGTTGGCTGGCTGAAGTGGTCGAACCGGAAAAATAACGGGCCGTAAAGGTCACCGGCTGGGTGAGTTTGCTTCCATCCAGGGGCGGATGCCAGGTGACCCAGCCGGCCGGCCCCGGCAACGTGCCTGCGGCGGGCGTGGTGAAGTCCGTGGTCGCAAGGTTCGAAATAGTGGCCGCCTGGGTGTTCGACGAGCTCCAGGCCACTCGTGAAGTCAGGTCCAGAGGCCGCCACAAGAATAATTCGAAAATCAGGGAAAAGAACTGCCCGCTGGCCGTCAACTGAACACCGTAATTCACTCCGCGATCGACCCTGGCGAGGGTAGGAGTTGTGAACAAGGTTCCTGTCGTGAGCGGCGAGATGGTCGCCATGGAGGTGTTCAGGGATAGAAGATCGTCGTTCGAGGCCGGGGGGTTGAACTCAGCCGCACTCGAGTTTTGAAAGTAGCCGGGAAGAGGTCGACAGACCAGATAAGAGATCTGGTATTGACTGCTGGTATTGCTGCTGGGATTTTTGCCGGTGTTGTTCCACCACCAGACGAAGTTTTGTTGATTGGAGGTCGGCTGGGCCCAGGCGCCTTCGTTGTCCTGATGAGAACTGGTTGCATCCGGGAGGTAGGACTGTGAGTAGTTGGTCGTGTCAAAACCAAGAGCGTTGAAGGCGCTCTTCCAGTTACTGCTGCTGGTATCATCCCAACTATCCCCTTGTCGGCTGGGATTGGTATTGCGAGCGACCCGATTCTTGACCAGATTCTCTAATTCGGCCTGGCTGGGCAGTCGCCAATCGCCTCTGTAGGGCCCCACCGTCAGGTTCGCGGCAAAGTTCGCGGCCCCAGTCGCGGTGGTCCGGCCCTGGAAGTGACGGTGCCACATCAGCCCGTTGGGAATATCGACCATCAGGTCATCGCTCATCAACAAATCAGGCACCTGTTGGGCGGCCAGCTGGATGTCGGCAGTCGTGTTGCTGATGGTGTCATAAGCTGTTTTGGCCTGGCCCGGCTGAAGGTTGGGGGGACTGGTATTGCTATATTCCGCCTGCAGATAACCGGCCTGGGTTAGTCGGGCCAGATAATAAGAGAAAAAGCGAATTTGCTGTCTGGTCTGTGCATTCCAGCGGACGGGATAGCCGTTATAGGAGGTGTCGGTTACGTTCATAGCCGCCCTCTGAGTGCCAACCAGCAGTTGGTAGATGCCAGCCGCAGAGGTATCGGTCAGCTTGGGAACAAGATTCTGCAAATCGGCTTCTAAATCACTCTTCAGGTCCTGATCAAGCGCGATGGTAGCCACCACGTCGGAGCGAGGCACGTTGTAGTCGGAGTCGGCGGGGTGGGTGGTAACAAAGCTTTGATAAGTTGTGTTGACGGCGTTGAACTGCAGAGAAATATTGGCTGCCGCGCTGTTCATCAAGTCCACGGCGGTTCCAAGGGCCAGATAAGCAGCGTCCGCCTGCACGGTGGACTGAAGGTTGCTGACCTGACCGCTCACCTGATTCAGTTGACTGTCGATCTCCGACAG
>JALHOV010000259.1:1953-3598 GCA_022842865.1 Vulcanimicrobiota bacterium
GCTCCGGCGGTGGTGAAATTATACCCCATCCGCGTGGTCATGGCACCGGCTGCATCATTGACCGAGGCGGAAAAAAGACCGCCCAGGGCCGCTCCCAGCACGCTGCTGGCGGCCGAGGCCAGAATCGCCGGCGCCACGGGAGCGTCGATCTGTTGAATGATCTCTCGCTGGTAATTCTCCAGTCCCTGCGTCTGAGCCTTAGCCAAAAAAGTATCGTTGTCAAAACGATCACTCAGAATGGTGCCCACCCAACTGAGGCGGAATTCGGCGGGCAGTCGGTAGAATTTCTGAACCTTGTCTTCCACTTGCTCGACAGTCAGCTCAGGATGAGCCAGGTGGTAGGCGCCGGCCAGACTGGTAGCGGCGTTGATGTAAATGGTTCCCCCGCCCCAACCTCCTCGAATTTCGGTGAAGTAGCGATTGGATCGGCGCTGCGCCGCGACCACAAAATCAGCCGGCAGTTGGACATCGTCCAAATGGAACCAGCCCAAGGGATCGGTCTCGACTTCCAAGAGCTTCTCGCCGGACAGAGAGTAAAATTCGACGGGTCCCGGCGAGAGTTCAGGTGTCAGTTTGACGCGTCCCAAGACGTAGCCACGGTAGGAAGTCCCCGGTCCCTGCCCAGAGCCCAGCGGAAGCTGCGTGTCGCTGGGGCCGGCGCCGCAACCGAAATGAAAGGCGGAAATCAGGGGGAGGAAAAGCGATGAAAGAACCAGTCGACGCAAGGGTAGAGTCTCCAAACTTATGCCTGCAATAAGTGAAACTTTACATCAAGACAAATCCCGTGTAAAGCCCCGCGACCCCAAAGGTGAGCAGGGTTAGTCTACCAGTGGGCCCTTTCCTGCTGAGCCGAACCGACCGAAGAAAGGGCCCCAAAGCTAGCGTACATGAAAAGAGCCCCGTCGTAACGGGGCTCTTTCAATCGACTTTAGAAACCGAACCAGTCGCGGATTTGCTTGCCGGTGTTTACGATGTTGTCGCCGGCTTCCTCGGAATTCCGCACGATACCACCGCCTACGCTATTGTCGCCGCGGTGGCGTTGAGAGGTCGCCGACCGATCGGAGTGAAGCTCCCGGTCGCGTTGACGCTCCTTAGTGACAAAGGTGTTATGAGTCGCCTGACGCTGCGCCGCGCGCGCCTGCGCCCTCTCGTGATCGCGCTGAGCCTGTGTCTTGGGCGCGGCCTGCGCTCCCACCGCCAGCAAAGTGGCCAACAAACATACTTTTAAAACTTTCATCATCCCTGTCCTCCGCTTTCTTTTCTCCATTCTACTGGCTCAGCCAGCCAGACACCGCCGACGGACGTCCCTGATCCTCGGGATCTCTGTCCTCATAAGGTTGACTACTTCGACAGATCCGGTAATATCGAAACGTGACGGATGACAACGTTCAAAAGTTCGCGGACTGCTTTGCCGCCATGGGTTCCGAGTCGCGCCTCCGTATCCTCAGGTTACTTCTGACCTGCTACCCCAGCGGCATGATTGTTGGGGAGATCCAAAGCGAGTTGGGGATTCCGAACTCCACCCTATCGCATCACCTGGAGAAGCTCAAACACGAAGACCTGGTGCGCGTGCGGCGCGAGGGCACGTTTCTGCGGTACACCGCCAATCCGGGCGTGCTGGAGGAACTGCTGGGTTTTCTTTTCT
>JALHOV010000259.1:3608-10842 GCA_022842865.1 Vulcanimicrobiota bacterium
GCTCAAACACGAAAGCCTGGTCCAGGCCACTCGGGAGAGCACCGCCTGGCGCTATACCGCCAACGCCGCCACCCTCAAAGACCTCTTCAACTTCTTCATGGCCGAATGTTGCACTCGCAACCGGGTGATCGAGCCCCCAGCCGACACACCGCTGCCCGGTCTCGGCTAACGCTTGGGCTGAACCAGGTGGCTGACGCCGGCCAGTTGGGCCAGGCTGGGCAGCATCTCGCCCTCGGCTAGAGGAACGAAGCCGAACTGCTCGGCCACCCAGGAATCGTGGTCGGTCTCCTGGGTGGATTCCAGAACTTCAAAACGCTGCTTCTGATTCATAGCCGTATCCTCCGAAGTGCCCCCAGCTTGGCGGCTGCGGTGCTTGCCTCCAATATACGGAGGGGCCGTTAATCAGACCTGATCGGGCTCAAATGGATGTAACAAGGTTCTAAACAGTTCTTTACCAACCTCGTTGAATGGGCTGGACTGTGCCGTTGGGATAGACGTAGTAGTAGTTCCCATTGGCATCCATATAGTAGGTTTGTCCATTTTGCTGGTAAGTGCCGGGCTGGTTCGTGTAGTTCAGCACCTGCGGGCCGGTCGGGGTGGAGTAAGTGGCCTGACCGTTCAAGTAGTTGCCGGCCTCTTGCTGATTGCGGGAATAGCCATTCTGCCATTGCTGTACTGCCTGCTGGCGCTGCTGCTGAGCTTGCTGATAGCCGTTCCAAGCGTTCTGCTGCTGGGCGTTAATGTTCTGGGTGGTCTGGTTATAGTTCCGCATGCCCTGCTGAGAAAATCCACCGGTGGCAGCATACAGATAGGCAAACTGTTCAAAGCTGGCCTGTCCGCCCTGGGCCAGGTACTGCTGATAAGCATACTGAACCTGAGGGTTGGACATGTTGGACTGAACCATCTGCTGAGTGCGGTTCTGAAAGTAGGCGTTCGTCTGCTGCACATGCTGGTTGTACATCTGGGTCATGTCCATGTTGGTGAAGTCACCGTATTGAGCCCAGGCGGCGTGGGTCGAAAGTGCGAGTGCGATAAGCGTAATCAGTTTTCTCATGGGCCTATCCTAACCGGGCGAGTACTACGAAAGTACTACCAAACTATTGTTTCAGAGCAAACTCGAAAAAAGCTGCCAGATCATTTCCATCGAAGGCGGGGATTGCAGAACCACCCGCTCCCTGCTGGGCGCCAATGGCCTGCATCGCTACGGCCGCCCCCGTGGTGCCGCCGGCCAGGTTGGAGAACTTTACCGAGTCCGGCAAGGCAATCGGCTCGGCCTGGCGGTTGCCACGGTCAAAATTTTCCAGACTCATGGCCGCCACTTCCGCGTAGGAATGCTCCTTGGTCTCGCCTTTGCCCGATCCGCGCACCACTTCCCGTCCCACCCGGGTAACTTTCAGGCACAGCCGTTGGCCTCGCTGGGTGTACATTTGCAACTCCAACCAGTTGTGGGAATACTCTTTCATTTTAGGCGCGTCACTTTTGGCGGTGATAAACGGATCCGCCAGACTGTCTCGGAAGTCCACCCTGAGAAGCATGTCTTTCTGGGGATCCAGTTGGCCGTCCAGGGCCTGCAAAAGTTGAGTGGGGAGCAAATAGCGCCGATCCTCGGTGTCATAGCGAGTGTAATACAGAAAAACCAGAATTCCCAGGATCGGAGCAATCGGCCCCATAACGAAAAAACCCAGAAAGCAAAGCAAGCATCCGAAACAGGAGCGGTTACTCCCCCACTTATCGGAAGCGGCGTACTCGGCTAACCGACCCTGAATCACCGGCAGCTTCCCTTGGGTGACATACTCAGCTTTGAGGTATTTTTTCATGGAGCCAGTTTTCGCTTCAAAATGCCTGCAGCCTGTCCTGACATAGCAAAAAAGCCGGCCCGCCCTGACCCCGTGGGATCAAGGCAGGCCGGCCAAGGGTCAGGGGGTCATAATCGGCTGCAGAGCCTGCTGCTTGGCCGTATCCACCGTGCGCCAATCATCCTTCAAGATGCCGCCGGTGTCGCCGGAATTGGGATTCCAAGACCAGTAGGTGAAACTCAGCCTGTTGCTGCGAATGTATTGAACCAACGTATTCAACCAGATCTTATCAGAAGCGGTCTCATACTTGGTGCCAAACTCGCCCACCAGGATGGGTGCCGTCCCTTCCTTGGCCAGATAACCCCAGGTGAGGTCCCAAAGGGGCGCCAAATTGGCCGGGTAATTGGGGGCCGAAAACCAGCTCTGATTGTATACGGTGGCTGGATAGTCGTGAGTCTGATAAACCAGCCGCCCACCCCTGCTCAAGCGAACTGGGGCCGACGCGGCTCCCCTCAGATTGCCACCCCACCAATAAGAGCTGCCCCCCGCCGTATCCACACCCTCGACCACAATCAAGAGGTTCGGATTGACGGCCAGAATCCGATTGCCGGCCTTCTCAGCTGCCAGTCGCCAATCATTGCTGACATTGCCGCTACCCCAGGTCGCCGGACTATGGGGTTCGTTGTGCAGGTCGCAGCCAATCACGGTGGGATTGTTCTTGTAACGCTGGGCCAGCGATTCCCAGTGCTGGATCCAAAGCTCTTCGCTCACGGCGGGGGTATACCACAGGGCGGACTGGCCGTTGGCATCAGGCCGGTGCCGGTCGAGAATGATCTTCAGGCCGCGAGCCCCAGCCTTCTCCACCAATTTGTCCATCACCTGAAGCGCGGACAGATTCCTCAGATCCGGATTCTGGTTGAAGTCGATGCCATTGGGCACGGAACTGGACTTGAAGATGTCATCCGAATACGGCACGCGCAGGCAGTTATAGCCCAGGCCCGCGATTTGGTCCAGCATCGAGTCCATAGACCGCGTCCACAATCCATGCGGACAATAGGTATTGGTCTCCAGCCCGAACCAGTTGACCCCGCGCAGCACCACCACCTGGTTCTCCGAATCAAGAATCTGGGATCCCTGAGTATGCAGATAGCCGGCGCTGGGGGGAGTGGAGGTCGGCGACGTGGTTGGCGTCGGAGTGGTAGTAGGGGTCGACGTGGGGGTTGTCGTCGGCGTGCTGGTCGGGCTGGAAGTAGGTGTGGAAGTAGGACTGCTGGTGGGATTCGCCGTCCCGGTCGTGGGTGTAACCGCAATGTTGGTGATGACTGGATTGCCGGGGCGCCCCTGGAATCCGACACGCACCTGTTGTCCGGGTTCGATCCGCTTATTGTAGCTTTGAGCTCCAATCCTGACCTGGCCGCCGCTCTGGCTCACCAGCACGCCATTCCAGGCACTGTCCAGGGCCACGTTGGACTGGAAGGTCAACGACCAGTCGGTGACCGGAGTGGTTCCATTGTTGGTCAGGGTAATGCCGCCCACAAAGCCGCTACCCCAGTCGTTGTCCTTGGTAAAAACCGCCGCCACCTGCGAGGCTCCGGGGGTGGTCGAACCCCCGCCCGTGCCCGGAGTTTGGGTCAGGTCCTCCAGTCCGAAAGAAGTCGGCTGCACGGCAGTGCCGGAAAAGGCGGCCACAAAACCGATTGTGACTGATTGTCCCGGGTTGATGGTGGCATTGTAGCTCTCGTTTTGGAGGGTGAAACGCGCACCGTTGCGAGAAAGCTGGCGGGCGTTCCAAAGTGAGGTCAATTGAGTGTTGGCCAGGTCGAAGGAAAGATTCCAGCCGGAGATCGGTGTGCTGCCCGTGTAGGTAATGGTCAGTTCACCAACATAGCCGCCGGACCAGCTGCTGGTGGTGCGAAAGCCCACCTGATAGCTGGATTCGAGCATGCGATTGAGAGTGGCTCCGGTCTCGGAGCTATCCTGCCGGGCGGAAACGTCGCTGTTGGAAGAAGCTGCAGAAGAAGTGGGAGATGAAACGCCGGTGTCGGAAGCTGCGCCGCAGCCGACGGCTGCCAGTAGGCAAAGGAAACTGCCGAACGCCAACATTCTAGGATGGGCCATTTGCTTGGAAGTCATGGGAAACCTCTCGTATCTTTTTTTGTCTCTACGTAGAGTTACTTTATATCACTGTGCTATCTTGAAATCAAGACAACTCCAAGGAATAATTTGGAGCGGCTCTACAAGGGACCGCGACCATTACCCGAGAAGTTCCCTGCCCAGGAATCAGCCCTGAAACGGAGACCAAAACCTTGAAAATCCGCGCCCTCATTTGTCTACTCGGCCTCGGCCTCTGCTTAGCGGTCAGCAACCGACCGGCACTTGCCCAAGACAATCCCGCGGCCACCAGCGCCGACAAGAAGGCTGAGTTCGAAGAGATCTTCAAGAAGCTGAGCCTGACCCCACGGCAGAAGTTCGCGCTGGCGAAAATTGTGCGCAACGCCAAAGCCAGCGGCCAGGACCGGTTGGTGACAGCCGAGCAGATTGCAAAGGAATTGACTCCAGACCAGAAACAAATCCTAATGGCGGAATTGAAGGCGGAAGCTGCTGCCAAGAAGGCTGCTCCCGACGCACCCTGAGTCGCGAGCCCCGGTTAGTAGCCGGGTCGATACGGGATGGTTGGACTGAGCATCGTCTTTAAACTGTCGTCGCTGCGGGGGTAGTGATGCGGAACGCCGAGATGACGGTGCCCGCTGCAGAAAAGAAGGTAGTGGCGTCCTTGAGTTCGATAGCCGTAGGCCCGGGTAATGGGCTCCCGCAGGCTGGATAGCGCAGTCGGATACTTCTTGTGCTTCAGCTGGAAGCCGGTCAGCAAACTGCTGATCGCGAGCAGGTTTTCCGCGCACTTTTGCACCGAAACCTCGCGAACCTGGGCGTCATAGCGCGCCATCCTTTGGGGCGTATAGGGGGTAGCGGAGCGATTTAGAAAGCGCAGGGAGCGCACGAAGGTCTGGGCTTCCCGGGGCTCTGCCCCCGGAAAGACGACCTCCGCCTGATAAGCTGTCCGCTCATAAACGAAGACCCGGGCGAGAAGATGCGGGCGGCGGATCTCCAGTCCATCCAGACCGTCGAGACGAACCAACTGGACCCGGGCTCCTTGGGCGCGCTGGGCGCGGCGCAGAGAGGCGAGGTGCTGGGCGGGGTCGAGAGTTTTCAGGGGAGACTTGAGCACGGAATAAGTGCTGCCACTTGCTTTGGCCGTGACCCGATTGGCCTGGCTGCGAAAGGCGTTGGGAAAGACGATACGGAACTTACCGTCGCTGAACGAGAGCGGTCTCGCCCAAACCGAACAGGTAAGCAGCAGCAACAGCAGCGAGGCTCTCATGTTTGGTAAAAATAGCGGTAGCCGTGCAAAAACAGCGGCGCCGTAAAGCTCAGTGTCAGGATTCGCAGCAAGCCGCCGCCCTGGCCGGGCTTCAAGGGCCCTTCTCCCAGGCGTAAGGCCAGGCGCAAGGCCTGCATGCGCCGATCGCCCACCTCGCCCGCCACGCCCAGCACAAACCCGGCCAACAGCGCGTGGAACTCGCTCAAAGGAGTGAGTCCGCCCAAAAGCCAGGCCGCGGCCACGCTGGTGGCTACCACCAGCCCGTCGCGCACGCCCCGGGGCGGGAAGAGCAGGCGCAGGGCCTCCCCCCATTCGGTCAACAACATCACGAACAGCAACAGCCCCGGACCTCCCGGGAACTTCAGTAAATAAGCGGCGTGGCTTACACAGAACACGGTGGTCATCAGCCCCCAGTGCAGTGTGGCCGCCCTCCGAATGGAATCGGCCTCGACGGTCAAGCGTGTAGGCAGGTAGAGAAAGATATAAACCGGGATGAACACGACAAACATTCCATACCAACCGTCCCAGACAAAATAGTACTGGACCGGGATGGTCAGATAGCAAAGAAACCTCAGACTGCGCGGCAATTCATCCACGCGGTGCAACACCTCTCGCAGAGACAGCCCGCTCAATCCGGCGAAGGCGGCCAGCGAAAGAGAGGGATTGATGCGCTGAATCAACACAAAGGAGATGGCCATCATCCACCACGCCTTGAGTCGCGCGGTGAATCCAGCAAAGTCCTGGGTGGGGCGCAATCTGCGCAAGATGGGCAAGAGCAGCGTCACTGCCACAAGCAAGACCGCCACCACCACAAGCACCGTTTTCACAGGGTCACTTGTAGCGAACCAGCAGAACCTGGCCGTCCCCCGGCTGACTCTGTACTTCAGCCATCATGATTTCCAAAACCGTCTCGGGGGCCATGCCGCCTGTACCCGCGCCGATCAAGGGGAAGGCCAGGCTGGCGAAACCTTGCTCGCGGAAGATCTGCAGGGCGTTGCGAGTGGAAAGTTCCACAGAGGTGCGGTTGGCCGTCCACCACCAGTTCAGGCCGGCTACGTGTATAATCCCCTTGAAAGGCAATCGTCCGGCGCCGGTGAGCACGGCCGCCCCGACCGGCAGAAGACCACGCCTGCCCACTTCCCGAAAGGGTTCAGGGCCGGCCTGGCGGCGAATCGCTCCGGACACGCCGACGGGAATCAAAAGCCAGTAAGGAATGAAGTTACGATTCCAGGAATTGACGATGACATCCACCGGTTGGCGCAACAGGTCCCCGTCGACCACTCGAACGTCCATCTCCGGGCTTTCCTTTTCGTCGAAGAGGCCCCTGCCAGGTCGAGTTCGAACGGCGCCGCATGAGAGCTTTATCGACTATCCTATGGGTGGTTCTGCTGGCGGCGGCAGCTGCGGCTCAGGACCTGGCAACTTTTCTAGACACGCTGACGCCCGGTCGAGCCGGAGTATTTCGCCAGGCCGTGGTGATCGAAGCCAATCCCAGCTGGTGGGTCTATTTGAACCAGAACTCCCGGTCCTTTGCGCCTGGTCTGGCCGGCGGCCTGGTCCAGCTGGCAAAAAATATGAACCTCGGAAGTAAGCCCGAAAACTGGGGCGACCGCATCAGCGTCAACCTCAAATTCCCCCCGGCCATCAACGACGACATCAGTCGCGTCAAGATCCTCGAAAACCTCAACTATGTGCCGCAACCGATGGTCAACCCGGGCTACTGTCTGCCGCGCGGAGGCCGGTTTACCCTGAACGTCTCCTTCGACCCCCGCTCCACCATTCTGGCCGGCAACGTCTCCCCGGACGGCAACACTTACAATCTGGTCTCGCCGATTTACGCCACTCTCTATACCTCCCAACTCCAGGAGTTCTTCAAGAAAGGCCTGTAGCCGCCTCAGTCCTTCCGTCTGAAGGGCACTGAGGACCGGACGATTGGTCGCTGAGGTAGCCTTCGCTGCGCCCGTCGGGCAGGCGCAGGGCCACCAGCAAAAACACCACCGCCATGGCCGTGACATAATAAAAATAGTAGGCCTCGTGGCCCTGCCGTTTCAGGTAGAGG
>JALHOV010000260.1 GCA_022842865.1 Vulcanimicrobiota bacterium
TCGTGTTCAGCAGATCGAACAGGCCGGCGTCACTATGGAACGCTATCTGGCCGACCGGAACGTGAACCAGAATCAGTGGATTCAGGAACTTTCGGTGATGGGCATGTTGGAGTCGCGGGTTGAGATTTTGCTCAACTCGCTGGCCGCCAGGGAAGATCTCCAGCCCACTGACGCAGAAATCGAGGAGTTGCTGGGTGTCGAAGCCCAGAACCGCGGTGTCAGCTTGAGCCAACTCAAGGCTGGGATCGACAAGGAAGGCAGCGAGCCGCTGATCCGCTACGCTCTATTGCGCGCCAAGGTCATGGATTTTCTGTATGACAACGCTGAGGTAGAATTCGTCCCGGTGGGCACCGTGATCGAAGATGAGCCGGCGGCGGACGAAGAAAAGAAGCCGAAGGCTAAAGCCAAAACGAAAAAAGCCGATGAAGAAACGGCTGTTGAGGAAGGTGAGGCCGCGGCCAAGCCTGCCAAGAAAGCCAAGGAGCCTAAGGACGCCGAGGAGGCGGAGGTCGAAGGGGGCGAAGCGGAAGCCAAGCCTGCCAAGAAAGCCAAAGAGCCGAAAGCGAAAGCCGAGGCCGCCGATGGTGAAGAGAAGCCCAAGCCCAAGCGCGCCCCCAAGAAGAAGACGGAAGAGTAGTTCTTTCGAGTCAACGAAAAAGGGACGTCTGCGGGCGTCTCTTTTTCGTTCGCCTGGAAGATCGGTTAGTTCTCTACACACAACCTGAATTTGGCAGGGCCGAGCGGGGACTGTGTGTAAAGCCAACGGCAGAATCAACCTTGAAGGATGGTCCATGTCAAACGCTTCGAACCCCACCCTCTCACGCGCCATGAACTGGATTCCCACGGTAGTGGAGTCCACTGCCCGGGGCGAGCGAGTTTATGATATCTTCTCGCGCTTGCTGAAGAACCGAATTATCTTCATCGGCACGCCGATCAACGACGTGGTGGCCAACCTCGTCATTGCCCAGCTTCTCTTCCTCGAGCAAGAGGACCCGGATAAGGATATCGACATTTATCTCAATAGCTGGGGCGGTTCCACCAGCGACGGCCTGGCCATCTATGATTGCATGCAACTGGTGAAGCCGGAAATCTCTACGATCTGTATGGGTATGGCCGGAAGCGGAGCCGCCATCTTGCTGGCAGGCGGCAACAAGGGTAAGCGATTTGCGCTTCCCTTTGCCGAGATTATGCTCCATCAACCGAAGGGTGGAGCCCGCGGACAGGCCACGGACATTGATATTCAGGCGAAGGAAATTCTTTACACCCGGCAGGTGATGAATGAGATTCTCGCCAAACACACCGGCCAGACGGTGGAAAAGATTCTTGCCGACACCGACCGCGATTTCTACCTGAACGTCCAGGAAGCCGTGGAATACGGGATCATTGATAAGGTGATTACCAAGGAGAGCCGCTAGGCTATCCGCCCTCGGGGTGCTAAAATTTGGCCCAGCTACAGCTCGCATGAGGGCCACTAAAGGTTTTGCGGTGTAACGACCGCTTGGAGGAGTACCAATGTTCCGATTTGGGGATGATAGAGGCACTTTAAAGTGCTCGTTCTGCGGCAAGAGCCAGGACCAGGTCCGTAAGCTGATCGCCGGACCCGGCGTCTATATTTGCGATGAGTGCATCGAGTTGTGCAACGAAATCATCGAGGAAGAACTCTCCCGCACCACCGAAGATCCCATGCGTTTCCGCAACTTGCCGAAGCCCAAGGAAATCAACGGCATCCTCGATCAGTACGTGGTCGGTCAGGAGCGTCCCAAACGCACTCTGTCGGTGGCTGTCTACAACCATTACAAGCGTATCCACGGTAAGGGCGGGACCCCTGCCGGCAACGAAGATGTCGAACTGCAGAAAAGTAACGTATTGTTGGTCGGACCGACCGGCTGCGGGAAGACCTACCTGGCCCAGACATTGGCCAAGATTCTTAACGTGCCGCTGGCCCTGGCCGACGCTACCTCGCTGACCGAGGCCGGCTACGTGGGCGAAGACGTCGAGAACATCCTGCTCAAGCTAATCCAGGCTGCCGACTATGACGTTAAGCGGGCACAGCAAGGCATTATCTACATCGACGAAATCGATAAAATCGCCCGCAAGTCAGAGAACCCGTCCATCACTCGCGATGTCTCCGGCGAAGGCGTGCAGCAGGCGCTGCTCAAGATTCTGGAAGGCACCGAAGCCAATGTCCCTCCTCAAGGTGGACGGAAGCATCCTCACCAGGAGTTTATCCAGATCGATACCACCAACATCCTTTTCATCTGTGGTGGTGCTTTCGAAGGCCTCGAGAGAATCATCGAGCAGCGGGTCAAGGATCAATCGATGGGGTTCCGTGCCACCATTGAAAGCCGCAAGGAGCGCAAGCTCGGTGAATTGCTGGCCATGGTGCTGCCGGAAGACCTCCTCAAGTTTGGTCTGATTCCGGAGTTCATCGGTCGTCTGCCCATCGTGGTGACGCTGAATTCTCTGGACGAAGAGTCTTTGATGAAGATTCTCACCGAGCCCAGAAATGCGCTGCTTAAGCAGTATCAGAAGATCTTTCAGATGGACGGGGTCGACCTGGTCTTTACCAAAGAAGCCGTCGCCTGTATCGCCCGCGAGGCACAAAAGCGCAAAACCGGCGCCCGCGCCCTGCGTTCCATTCTGGAGGAAGTCATGCTGGACATCATGTACGAAGTCCCCTCCCTGCCCAGCATCCGCAAGTGCATCATCACCCCCGAGGTGATCGAAAAGAAAGCCGAGCCCACCCTCATCTTCGTCGAAGAAATGAAGAAGGAAGCAAGTTAAGCTTTCCCGCCACTCCGAAAAGCCCGATCTCCCAGCGAGGCCGGGCTTTTAGCTTTCTGCGGCTGTTTTCGTCCTCAAGGGGGATGGTGGGGATGGTGGGAAATCGGGAAATAACTCTGCTCTATGGCCGAGATCCTGCTTTCATCGCTATTTGAGGGTGGCAGGGAGCTCCAACCTTAAACCTCAATCTACGTAAAGGTCGTCTTGCCGCGCAATCCATCTCCCAGATTCCCCGTCATCCCCTTTCCAGGGTCCCAAACTCTAACTCAGAGAGCTGCTTTGTAAGCGCTTCACGGCCAGGGCGATGACGAAGAGCATAATTCCTACCATGGGCAGGACGTATTGCCAGAGGTGTTCCAGGCCCAGGCCTTTCATGATGATGCCGCGCACGATCTGCAGGAAGTAGGTGAGGGGCAGGAACTGTCCGATGGTTTGGGCCCAGGGGGGCATACCTTCGCGGGGAAACATGAAGCCGGCCAGCAGCATGTTCGGCAGAAAGATCAGGAAGCCCATCTGGCTGGCCTGCTGCTGCGAGCGGGCCACGGTCGAGATGAGCAGGCCCACCGACAAATAACTCAGCACCTGCAGCGAGCAGAGCAAATACAACAGAGGTAAGCTGCCGCGAATGGGGACGCGGAAGAGCAGTACCCCTAGCAAGAGCGCCACCGTCACCTGGGCGTAGCCAACCAGGATATAGGGCACGATCTTGCCGACGACGATCTCGATGGCCCTCAGGGGCGTGGTGGTGAGCTGCTCCATGGTGCCCATTTCGCGCTCTTTCACAATAGCCATGGCGGTAATATTGGTCATGGTCATGGTCAAGATGACCCCGATCAATCCGGGTACTACGTGATAAGCCGTCACCAGATCAGGGTTGTACCAGGCGCGGATCTGCACATCGACGGGAGCGCCCGCGCTGCGCACCTTTTCTGCCAGAATGCTCAGGCTACGGGTCTGGGCGATCCCGTTGGCGTTGGCCAGCGTGCTGGCGGCCACTTGCGGGTCGCTGGCATCGACCAGCACTTGGAGCCGGGCCGGACGGTTGCGGTGCAAATCTTTGGCAAAATCAGTGTCGATGACCAGGCCCACGCGGACCTTGCCTCCGTCGATCATCGCCGTCATCTGTTCCGGGTTGTCGGCGTAATACTTCAGAGTAAAATACTGCGTTTGGGTAAATGCCTGGATCAGGTCGCGACTTTCAGGGGTGTGGCTGTAGTCCAACACGGCCATCGGCACGTGCTTGATATCCGTGTTGATGGCATAGCCAAACAAGGTCAACTGAATGATGGGGATCATCAAGGCGATCACCAGCGTGCCTCGGTCGCGTCGCATTTGGATGAACTCCTTGGAGATCATGGCCAAAATGCGGGCCAGCATCTAAGCTCCCTGGCGCTGTAGCGCGATAAAGACGTCTTCTAAAGTGGCTTCGGTGGCTTCCACCGCGCCCTGCGCCTGATCGCGCACGGACTGCCAGTGTTTGTCCTCCACTGTAACTCCGTTGGGGACCAGAAAGCGAATGCGATTGCCGGAAGGAAACGGGGCCGCCATCCAGTTCTGGCCGGTGAGAAAGTCCAGCGCCTCGAGTCGCTTTTTGGGCACGAAGTGATACATCTGCCCGGGCAACGCTTTTTCTTTGATCTGGTTAGGGCTTCCCTGGGCAATCAGGCGGCCGGCGGCGATAAAGCAGATCTGGTCGCAGCGTTCCACTTCGTCCATATAGTGAGTGGTCACCATGACCGTTTTACCGGCCCGGCTCAGCTGCACGATGATGTCCCAAAAGTAGCGGCGCAGCGCGGGATCGACCGCGCCGGTGGGTTCATCCAGGAAGATGATGTCAGGGTCGTGCAGTAGGGCCACCGCAAAGGCCAGTCGCTGGCGAATGCCTCCCGGCAGATGAAAGGCGAGTTGCTGCTGGTAGTCCTCCAGGCGGCACAGCTTGATCAGGTGCTCGCGCCGGGCCTGGGCCAGGGTGGGCGGCAAGCCCTGCACGCCGGCGAAGAAGTTGAGATTTTCTACCACCGTCAAATCCTCGTAGAGACTGAACTTCTGCGACATGTAACCCACCCGCGAGCGAATCTGCTGCGATTGGGTGCGAATGTCCAGTCCCAAAACCTTGCCGCTGCCCGAACTGATGGGCAGAATGCCCAGCAACATGCGGATGGTGGTCGACTTGCCGGCTCCATTGGGACCCAGAAATCCGAAGATGGTGCCGTAGGGGATCTGGAAGCTCACCCCGTCCACCGCCGCAAAATCGCCGAATTTCTTGGTCAGGTCGCGGACGTCGACGCAAAATCCGCTCACCGGGCCACCTTCAAAAACACATCTTCGATCGAGAAGTCGATCGGTCGCACCTGGCGCACCGCCAGACCCTGGTCGCGCAGCAGCGAGCGAATCTGCTCAGCAGTCACCGGCGAGCCCATGGGCAACACTATGTGCAGCGAATCGCCGAAAAGCTCGACTTCCTGGGATACCTCCGCTTTGCGCAAGACCTCGCGGGCCTGGTAGGGATCCTCGACCAGCACCGACAGCACCGTGCCTGGCACCGAGGCTTTGATTTCGTCGGCCGTCCCCAACCGCAGGATTCGGCCTTCGTGCAAGAGCGCGATGCGATCGAACTGCTCGGCCTCGTCCATATAGGGCGTGGAGGAAAGCACCGTCAGACCCTGACGCTGCAGGCGAAAAACGATGCTCCAAAACTCGCGTCGCGAAACGGGATCCACTCCGGTGGTGGGCTCATCCATCAAAAGCAGCCCGGGTTCGTGGATCAGGCTGCAGCACAGAGCCAGCTTTTGCTTCATTCCCCCCGACAGTTGCTCGGCCAGCCGTTTGCGAAAGGGGGCCAGGCCGATCTGCTCCAGCAGCGCGTCGCGGCGCGCCCCGTAGTTGCGCAGACCATAGACGTTGGCAAAGAAGTTGACGTTCTCCTCAACCGAGAGATCCCGATACAATGCGAACCTTTGCGCGATATAGCCGACCGTCCCGGTAAAGGAGCGCCGCACCGCGCCACTGCTGGCTTTCAACAAGCCCGCCACAATTCGAATCAGCGAAGTTTTGCCGGCTCCATCGGGACCGACCAGCCCGAATACCTCACCGGCTTTTAGAGCAAATCCCACCCCGTGTAGAGCGCGTACCGAGCCATAGTCTTTGACCAGGTCCTCCACCGTCAACAAAGTCACAAGCGCACGTCCACTGGTTGGCCGGGATGCATTACCAGATTGGGATTCTCAAAGAGCAGTTTGGCCCGGTAGACCAGATTGACGCGCTCGCGCGGGGTCTGGATAAACTTGGGAGTGAACTCGGCCTTGTCGTAGATGCGAACCACCTTGCCGGAAAGGCCGGGCGGCACTCCGTCGCCGCTGATCTTTCCGGCCGCCCCCAGGGCCACTTTGGACCGCTCGTACTCGGGAATGTAGAGATTGACCCAGGGATGCTTGAGATCGGCCAGGGTCAGCACAGGAGTAGCGGCCGTTACCGACTCGCCTGGTTCCAGGTTGCGTACGCTGATGACCGCGTCCAGGGGCGCCAGCAGCGAGGCTTTGCTCAACTGCACTTCGGCCGCTTGTAAACTGGCCTGGGCTTCTTTCCAGCCGGCCCGCGCCGCCTGGATCTCTTCTCGACGGGGCCCTTGCTGCATCAAGTCCAGCGCCTGGCTGCGCTCGGCCACCTGAGCGCGGGCTTTTTCAATCATCTCTGGGCGCGTCCCATCGGCCAGATCGCGGTAGCGAGCGGTGGCCGCCTGGTAGTCCTCATAAGCGCCAGTCCGTTCCTGACGGCGAGGTCCCGAGGTGATGCGCGCGTAGGCCGCCCGGGCCACTTCGTAACCGGACTGGGCTTGCGCCCAACCATTCTTGCGCGCCTCCAACTGTTGGTCGGAAATCGCGCCCTCTTTATGCAGGCGCTGAAAACGTTGGTAGTCCAGCCGGGTCAGTTGCAAATCTGTGCGCGCACTTTCCAGTTGACTGCTCGCGCTGTCGATTTCCTCGCGCCGGTAGCCTTCGTTCATCATCGAAGATCGGGAAGCGGCCGACTGCATCTGCGCTCGAGCCGCCCGCAGTTCCTGGGAAGTCGCTCCGCTTTCCAACTGCTGCAGGTCGGCCTGGGCCGCCCGCAAACGCGAGGAAGCCTGGGCGATCTCGGCGGGCCGATAGCCGTGCTCCAATTCCCGATAGCGAAACTCAGCCTGAGCAGCGCGCGCCCGCATTTGTTCCACGTTGGCCTGCCAGGAACGTCGGTCCAGTCGGGCCAGCACCTCTCCTTTGCGTACCGACTGGCCCTCCTGGACCAGTACTTCCGAGACCGTGCCCGGCATTTCAAAGGAGCAGTCCACGGTCGTCGCTTCCACCACTCCCGAATAGGTCAGGGTCGTGCGGCTCTCATAGGGGCGCTGGCTGCGCCAGACCGCCAGCGCCACCAGCAAGAGCATGAAAGGTAGAAGGCGCTTCATAGGGCAGCCGCTCGTCGGTAGCGCGCCAACGCCTGCAGATACTGATAACGGGCCGAGACTTTCTCCTGTTGGGCGGTGGTGTAGGCGGCCTCGGCGTCCAGCAGTTCCACGTTGGTGGACAGGCCGTTCTGATAGCGCAGCCGGGCGATACGGGCGGCTTCCGCGGCCGAGGCCAGGTTGCGTTCGGTGACGGCCAGGCGTTGATAGCGGTTGGAAAGGTCCAGCACCAGACTCTGCAGTTCCAGCGATGCGTTGCGACGCGCCTGGTCATAAAGTGCCTGCAGCTGCTCGACGATTTCCTGGGCTTGCAGTACCCGCGTCTCCGAAAGCCCGCCGTCGTAGAGGGGAACTTGCAGATTGAGGCCGACCGTCCATTGGCGGGCGGGTGAGAAAGCCACCTGATTGCGGGTCACATAGTCGGTCTGCAAACCCAGGTTGGGCGCGTCCTGAGAGTCGGCCAGCGAGACGCGCGCCTGCGCCGCCTCCGCACCCCAGCGACTGGCGGCCAGATCGTAGCGTCGGGCCAGCGCGCTTTCCAGTTCTTCAGCGGGTGGGGGAGGCAGCTCTCCGGCTGCCTCCAAGGACTCGCCCCGGTCCGGGCGGTCCAGCAAAGTAAACAGGCGGATGCGAGCCAGGCCGGCACGATTGCGGGCTTCCAGCAGTTGCTGCTCGGCCTGGGCCTGGGCCGCTTCGTCTCGTTTGACGTCAAAGGGAGCGGCAGAACCCGCCTTGACCAACTTGATGGCGTCTTGCAGGTGAGCCTGACGAGCCTTCAACTGATCCTCGGAAATACGCACTTGCTCGGCGGAGGAGAGAGTCTCGTAGTAGGCCAGAGAGGCCTCCTCGAGCACGCGCAGCCGCCGGTCCTGGAGATCGGCCTGGACCGCCTTTTCGTTCAATTCGGCCGAGGCGGCCGCCCAGCGCAGGCGTCCGAAGGTCAGCAGCGTTTGGCGTAACGAGACCCCCGCATTGTAGTTGTATTCGGGCTGCACGGTCACCAGCGTCTGGCCCCCGATCCCGAAAGCAACCGGTGGCGTGATGCGACTGCCGTTGGCCGTCAGCTGCAGGGTGGGGTTGACCAGCGTGTAGGCTTCGTCAACTTTGTAGCGCGACTCGCGCACTTTGGACTCTCCCTCGCGCAAGCTCGGACTGTGGAGCAGAGCCTCTTGCTGGACCTGCGCCAACGAGAGGGGGGTCCCCCCTGAGAAACTAAGCAATCCCGAGACCAGCAAAAAGGGTAGCAACATTCTGCATCAACCTATCAAAAGGCAGGGATCCCGCAAACCGACTTTGGTCGCGGAGGTTGATGGGCGGAAATCTTGAAACTCCGACGATGCCAATACGAATTCTTCTGGCCGATGACCACTCCGTGGTCCGACAAGGCTTGCGCATGTTTCTAGAACTGGACGAAAGCATCGAAGTGGTGGGCGAAGCCAAAAATGGCGAGGAAGCCATCCAGATGGTCGGCGAGCTTCATCCCGATGTGGTGCTCATGGATGTGCTGATGCCCAAGATCGACGGCCTCTCGGCGACTTTAAAGATTCGTCAACAGTATCCCGAGACGGAAGTGTTGGTTCTCACCAGCGTGCTGGACGAAGTGACTATCTCCAGTGCGGTGCGTAACGGTGCCATCGGGTATCTGCTGAAAGATACCCAGGCCGAAGACCTGTGCAAAGCCATCCACCTGGCCGCCGAGGGCAAGGTGCAGATGTCTCCCGAAGTGGCCGCGCGCCTGGCCCACGAGTTGTGCGAGGAGCACCCGCGCATCGAGGAATTGACCAGTCGCGAACGCGAGGTTTTGCAACTGATCGCCAATGGAGCCAGCAACAAGGACATCGCGGCTCATCTGTTTATTGCTGAGAAGACCGTCAAAGCTCACGTCAGCAATTTGCTGGCCAAAATGGGCGTGCAGAGCCGCACTCAGGCGGCCCTTTACGCGGTCCAGAAAGGTTGGGCAGGAGACCGCTCGGGGATACATCCCTCATGAAGGACGCTTGCTTCCAGGGACTCAGTCCCCGCTTGCTGCAGGCGATGGAAGCAGCCGTGGGTTCCAGCCCGGCCGCGTTGGCGCTGGTGGACGAAGACTTTAAAATGCACGTGGCCAGTCCCTCGCTGGGAAATCTGGTGGGCAAGCCCTGGGTCGACCTGCTGGGCTCTCCTTACCTGGAGCTCTTTCCGCCCGAAGAGCAGTTGATTATGTCAGAGCGCCTCCAGCACCCGCCTGACCCGGAGTTTTTTTTTCCCACCCGCCTGCAGCACGTGGACGGCTCGATCAAAGAAGTGGACGGGCGCTGCTACCGCCTGAACCTTCCCGAGGAACGTTGGACGGTGGTAATCCTGGTCGACGTAACCAGTGAGCGCCGCCTGTTGCGTAAGCTGGGCGGCATCTCGCTGGTGGTTTCCAGCTTGACCTACGCTGGTAACCTCAAAGCAACTCTTGATTCTATGGCCCAGCGTGTGGTGGAAACCACCGACGCGATCGCCGCCATGGTGTTGAACTGCCAGAACGCCGAGCGCGACGATTTTCGCTTCCTGGTGGGCGGCTCGTTTGGTTTGCCGGCTGACGGCCTCGAATTGATGGAGGCAACCCTGGCCTGCCACCAGGAAGTGGCCCGCTTCGGTATCGAGTTCCCCCCGGTGAAAGCGCGCATTTCCAGGCAGCCTGAGATTGTCACCAATCTGCGTTGTCGACTGGACGGCGTGGACATGTCGGAATTCCCCGAGCCGGTGCGAGCTCTTTTCAGTATTTCTCAGACTCGCGCCTGGAGCACGGTGGTGGCCGTTCCTATCCTCAAGGGAACCGAGTTTTTGGGCACCCTGAACTGTTATTACAAAGCCTGCGGCAACATCGAGTCGGCCGAACTCAGCTTTCTGCGGACGCTGGCCGATCTGGCCGGCGTAGCCCTGGAGAACGCCCGCTTGATGGAAGAATTCGAACGCCAGGTGGTGCAGCAAGAGCGTCGGCGCCTGGCGCGCGAGCTGCATGATTCGGTTTCTCAGGCTCTTTATGGCATCGCTCTGGGCGCCAAGACGGTCAAGGCGCGCTGGGCTTCTCATCCCGAGAAGGCTCTGCAGTCGCTCGACTACGTGCTTGAGCTGGCCGAAGGCGCCGGCAAGGAAATGCGCGCGCTGCTCTATTCGCTCCGGCCTGAATCGTTGGAAGAGGAAGGTCTGGTGCAGGCCCTGCGCCGCCAGGCTGAAGCTCTTCAGGCGCGCTATGGAATCCAGGTTGACTTCCGGGCTGCCAGTGAGCCGGAACTGGACCCGGCCCGGCGTCTTGCTCTCTTTCGAGTGGCCAGCGAGTCGCTGCACAACGTGGTGAAACACAGCGGCGCCAAGAACGTGCTGGTGAAGCTCGACTGGTCCCCCGAACGCTGTGAACTGGAGGTCAGCGACGACGGCGTGGGATTTGACTCGCGCAACGCTGGACCCGATCATTACGGCCTCGACAACATGCGCGAGCGGATGGAAGGTATCGGGGGCCACTGGTCACTGACCAGCTCTGAGGGCCAGGGTACCACCATCCGGGCCGAGCTGGATCTATCGACGCCGGAGGTTCAGCTGCGGTAGCGGTCCGAGGTTGGGCGAGGGTTAAAGTTGCGTGGCC
>JALHOV010000261.1 GCA_022842865.1 Vulcanimicrobiota bacterium
GGCGAAGGCGAAAGCCCGGCTCCTGCGGCCACGCCCCGCCCGGCCTGGCGCTGGTCGCGCTACCTGAGGGCGGTTGTGCTGGTCTTTCTGGTTACGGCCCTGTGCTTTCCCATCAGCCTCGCCCTGGCCCCCACCAACCTGGTCATGCTCTACCTGCTGGTGGTGACGGTGGCCGCTTACTGGCTGGGACGCGGACCCTCGGCCCTGGCCAGCGCGCTCTCGGTGGCGCTTTTTGACTTCTGTTTCGTGCCGCCCTACTACACTTTTGTGGTCAGTGATAAGCAATATGTGGTGACCTTTTTGGGGCTGCTGGCGGTCGCTCTGGTGATCAGCACCTTAACGGCACGCGCCCGCGAACAGGCCTGGGGAGCCCGCCAGCGGGAAGAAGAAACGGCCACCCTGTTTTCTCTCAGCCGGGCCCTGAGCCAGGCCTTGAGCGAAGTGGAGATCGGCGCCGTGGTGGCCGACTACGCCAGCCGACAGCTGAAACAGAACGTCACCTTTCTGCCGCCAGAAGTCTCCCAGAACGGCATCACCGATGAAGCCGACCGGGGAGTGGCGGTTTGGGCCATGCAACACAAGCAACCGGCCGGCCAGGGCACGGCTACGCTGACCCAGGCCAAGGTTCTGTGCCTTCCCATCCTATCGATGGACGAGAAACATCTGCTGGGCGGCCTGCTGCTCCCCCTGCAAACACCGCTGAGCCCCGTGCGTCGCCGCTTACTGGAGACGTTTGGGCGCCAGGCGGCGCTGGCCCTGGAGCGCGCTCGCCTGTCGGTTTCGGCCCAGGAATCCGACCTGCTCAAAGCCACCGAGAAGTTGCAATCGGCGCTGCTGAACTCCATCTCGCACGACCTGCGCATTCCCCTGGTCTCGATATCCGGAGCACTCCAGGCTCTCAAGGACGAGATGCCGGGAGAGCAGCGCGAAGCCCTGTTGGACAACGCTTTATCCGAGTCGGATCGACTCAACCGCATCGTGGGCAATTTGCTGCACATGACGCGATTAGAATCGGGAGTTGTCAAGGCTAACTTGCAACCCCAGGAACCAGGTGAAATCGTGGAAATGACCCTCAATATGCTGCGCCACCCTGCCAGGGTGCGCGTGAACCTGCCGGAGGATCCTCCGCTGGTTGCGGTCGACTTCGGCTTGATGCAACAAGCGCTGGCCAATCTGATCGAGAACGCCCTCAAATTCTCGCCTCCGGATTCTCCCGTAGAAATTGGTCTGGAGGTGGGTCCCCAGGCCGAACTCTGGGTGCGCGATTTTGGCCAGGGAGTGCCGGAGGAAGAGCATGAGCTCGTCTTCGACCGCTTCTACCGCGGGCGCCACGACGTGAGTGGGAGCGGTTTGGGTCTATCGATCTGCAAAGGGCTGGTCGAAGCTCAAGGAGGTAAGCTACGCGTAGAATCGGCCGACCCGGGCGCTCGCTTTGTGGTTTCTCTGAATTGGGCCCACCAACATGACTAAGCCGAATTTGAAAGCTCTGGTGGTAGACGACGAACCGGCCGTGCGGCGGTTTCTGCGCACCAGTCTGGAGCCGCGAGGTTACCAGGTGAGCGAGGCCAGCAGCGGCCACGAAGCCGTGGACCTGGTGGCCCAGTCGAGGCCGGACGTTATTCTCCTGGACATGGGTCTACCCGACCTGGATGGGGTGGAAGTCACGCGAATTCTCCGGGAATGGTGCAACATTCCCATCATCATCCTTTCGGTGCGCGAAAGTGAGGCGGACAAGGTGGCCGCCCTCGACGCGGGAGCCGACGACTATCTGACCAAACCCTTTGGATTGAACGAGCTCACCGCCCGCCTGCGGGCCGCCCTGCGGCGGGTGCAGCAGAACCCTGAAGAACCGGTGCTGGTCAGTGGCAGCCTGAGCATTGACCTGACCCATCGCGACGTCATTCGCGACGGACAGCGCATTGTGCTCACCCCCACCGAATACGATATCCTCAAAGCTTTGGCACGGAAAGCAGGCAAGGTTCTGACACACCAGCAGTTGATGAGGGAAGTCTGGGGACACGTGGAACAAGACCTGCACACGCTGCGGGTCAACATTTCCAATCTGCGCAAAAAGCTGGAGCCAGAACCGAGTAGACCCGTGTTTTTGGCGACCGAACCAGGGGTCGGGTACCGATTCGTGCTGTTTTGAATCCCAACCCGTCGTTATCGAAGTCCTTAGCCCTACGACTTAAAGTCGGCTTACAGTAGGTGGACAAAACCACCTCTGGTGGAGAATTTGGATGGACCCTACCCATGAAGACTTATTTGAAGCCGATGATGATAACTGCTCTGTTGGCCCTGCCTCTGCTGGGCGTGGCCAACGCCGGCCCCGTGACGGACCTGCAGGATCGCCGAGTAGATATCCGCCAGTCTCTGCGAGACCATCGCGATGACTTGAACACCGCCATCCGCATCCACGACACCGACGGAATCCTCAACGCCAGGGCACGCATTCGAGAGGACGAAGCCCGGCTCCAGGCCAACACCGACGAGTTGGCGCGACTCCAAGCGCATCCCAAAGACGAGCCCGAAACCGAGACTTACTTGATCAAGCGGACCGTGACCACCACGGCGGCCAGCCCCTTTCATTCTGAGTTCTCGCCCCAATTCAAGGTGCGTTATGATGCGGTGACCGGCAAGCCCTACTACATCCGCGTCTATCCGTAGACTTAGCCTTATGCCCAGTAGCCCCGGTTCGCCGGGGCTTTTTTTATTCAGGCTAAGGTCCCGGCTTAATGATTACTGGCGTCCGTCTCGGCCAAGGACGGGAAACCGTGGTCGCAATTGTCTTCCAGGCTTATGATGAGAAAGAACTCGGCGCCGATGCTGGCGCAAGAACTGGATGGAACACAAATGAATACTTTTAAACCCGCATTACTGGTCGCCTTGATGGCCCTGCCCATGCTCGGAGTAGCCGAAGCCCAGTCCAAGCGCGAAGTTCGCGAGGATCGTCGCGAATACCGTCAGGCCGTGCGCCGCGGCGATTTTACCACCGCCCAACAGAAGGCCAACGAGATTCAGCAGAATCGCTACAATCTGCAACAGCGACGAAATAACAACAACAACGGCTGGAATAACGGCCGCAACAACAACAGCTGGAATAACAACAACAACTGGAACAACGGCTGGAACCGAAACACTCCCTACAACAACAATTACAACTACCGCTATAACAACTACCGAACCTGGTAGGCTATGAGCCCGCAAAAGCCCCCGTCCTGGGGGCTTTTTTGATTCCCCGGGGTAGGTTGTGGCCTGCGACAGATGGAACGGGCTCAGATGCGTAAGTTGCTCTCCCTCCTGCTCCTGTACGGAATAGCCTCCGGGGAGCCGGCCCACTGGGACGGCCTGATCGAAAATGCTCCCGCCCATCCGAGCGGGGCAGACGGCCTGAGCTTGCGCCTAAACCAGGCCTACGCGGCCGAGGTTCAGCGCCTGGGCGGGCCGCAGTGGTGGCTTGATTCGGTTGGCAAGCAGTGCCGAAAAAACGTCAGGAGCGCTGGCGAGCATCCAGAAGCTCTGGGGTTATCCGACAAGGGCCGGCACTTCATCGAGGAGTATGCGGCCGAGCAGCAGCGCCTGGCCAAACTGCAGGCGCGCTACCCTTCGGAAATTCGTTGGACCGCGGAAGAAACGGTGGGCTGGGAGATGCCCGACCGCACCTTTCAGTTGACCTTCGACGATGGGCCCAGGGCGGGCATCAGCCAGCCCATTCTGGACAACTTGCGCCAATTCGGCATGCCAGCCACTTTTTTTGTGCTGGGCAAGCGTCTGGCCGAAGCCGGCGACAAGTGTCCAGACTATTCGGGGTTTGTGGTGGCCAGTCACAGCTACGATCATGCCAATCTGCTGGACCTCAGCCCGACCGCCCTGACCGACCAGTTCAGCAAGACCGAGCAGCAGGCGCGGCGGTCCGGCCTGAAATTGGCGCGCATCTTCCGCGCCCCCTACGGCTCTCGAGCCCAACGAGAACTGGCCTTGATGAGAAGACTGGGACTGCGTTCGACCCTCTGGAACGTGGACAGTCAGGACTGGCAGGCCGACATGCAGGCGCGCCCCGGCCGCATCGCCTCGCGCACGCTGGCCCTGATGCTATTGCACCGTCACGGCATTGTGCTCATGCACGACGTGCAGCCACAAACCCCGGCAGAACTCGCGCGCCTGCTCCCGCTTCTGGCCCGCCTGGGTTTTCGAGTCGCCCCGTGAGTCGCGGACCGGCACCGTCATGACTCTCTGTTTACATGTTCGACCTTAACTCGGGGGTACGGCTGGGATAGTATGCGGTAGAAATATATAGATCAGCACAGGAGCCGACCAAATGTCTATTACCGCTAGTTCGCCGCGCCTTATGGTGGGGGTTCCCACCGGATATCTGTCTCCCCAGATCCCCCCGCCCAATACCTACCACGTCAATTCGGTGGGCATTGAGATCGAGCCCGGCCTCGGCATCAGCCTCGACGGTAAGGCCATTTTGGTCGGTCCCAAAGACGTCTCCGATAAGTTCGATATCCTCGGCCGTCTCTCCGACGGCACCATGCCGCAGCGCGACTTTCAGGTCACCCGCCAGGGATTGCAGACCCTGGTTAACGGTCACTATGACAATCAGGATTACAGCCTGAACCAGTCGGGCAACTCGGTCGACATCAAGGGCAAAGAAGACGTGCACAACGTGCAGGCCAATTACCGCGCCGACGGCATCGACGTCGTCAGCAAATATGCCGCCCGGGCTTACACCGTCAATGTCAACGGCCCCGAGGCCACCGTCGTGTCGGGCTTCGACCAGGGCGCCCAATACAAAATCACTCAGGAAGGCAACACCACCAAGGTGGCCTGCAGCTTCGAGGAGGGCAGCTTTAGCTTCACCCGCAAGGACGATGGCAGCATCTTCATCGACGGCCAGCTCAAGCCCGAGGACTTCGACATCAAGCGCGAAGGCGGCAAGCTGGTGGTGCAGGGCTACTACCCGCAGCAGCGCTACGTTATCGGCTAGTCAGGCCGAAGGCCGCTAGCCTTCACTTGAGTTGTGGTCTAAAACGAACTGACCAGATGCATCAGGAAAGGTCGTAATCGATTGAAGTCGAGCACGACCTTTTTGTTTTGCAGGGCCTCTCTGGACTGAGCGGCCACCTGGTTGTCCGGCTGCAGCTCCAGAGCGCGCTGCAAAATCGCCATGGCCTCGGCCGAGAAGCCTTTCTTGTGAGCCAGGAAAGCCGCTTCGGTAAGACGCCGGGCGGCCGCCTGATGGTCTCCTTGGGACTGAAGCCGCACGGCCAGGCGCACGGTATCGGCCACCGACTCGGGCAGGCAGACCAGAGTGTCCACCTCGAGAGCATCCGGGGTGATACGCACGTTCAAAAACATGGTCCAGTTGGGCGGGACTTCCAGCACGATGCGCAAGCAATCGAAGTCGGGAGCCTCGACCCGAACAAAGGCCTGCTTCAGCGCGGCTTCGATGTGGCTCTGGTTGAGCCCGAAAGGCAACATGCACTTGGGGCCCAGGCGCAGCCCATGCTTGCGGTAGATGTTGAGACAGCGGTCCAACGGACTGGTCCCCAGCACCTCGGACTCCTGTAGAAGGGGAAACTTTGGAAAAAGGTCCTTATGCCATTGGGTGGCTTTCCGTCCCAGCGCGATATGCAACTTCTGGCCCTGCACAAAGGCTTTGCCCATTCCGTTGTCCAGCGAAGTGGACAGCCAGCGCAGCCAGCTTTCGAAATCCGGGAAAAAGGCCGGGCGAAACGGCTGGTCGCGCAGATACTGAATCACCGAGCCGGGCGGATTGCCAAAAGTGCCTTGCAGGTCGACACACAGGTAGTCTTCCGACCCGCTGTCCAGCAAGGGAATCCAGGCCGAACTCCACCAATTGCTGGTGCCGGGGGGGCTGGGTCGCTTCCAGTCCTCTACTACGGAGGCCATTTCCAGCGCTTCCAGCATAGAACCGCCGGGGCAGTGAGGAATCTCCCAGGTGCAGTCCCAAAGCAGTCCGGCGGGCAACCAGCGGAAGAACTCCTGCAGTACGGGTGGTGGATCCTGAATCCCCTGGCCTGTCAATGCGGCCAGACGGGTCTGATCGTTTCCCGCCGCCGGTAAGTCGGGGATTTGCGTGCGCAGGCTCTTGTCCAGTTGGGCCAGCCAGGAATTCATGGGTATTCAGCCTCCTCCAGGAGACTGCCCTTTGATCTTCCGTGGAGCAGGACCTCCATGGTTCAGCTTTTGCGCAGGCGAATCTTGACCGTCTCGTCGTGACTGTGCACAGAAAGATCGGAACCCAGTTCGATGGGCGCCTGGGAAGTGGCCGAAACGTCGAAGGTTTGGGCAAAGCGGCACATCATCAGGTTGTTTTCCAGGCGACCCAATGCCTGGCCGATGCAGGAGCGCTTGCCAACGCCGAAAGGAGACATGGCCGGAGTGGTGCCGTTAAAGCGGTCGGGATGGAATTCGTTGGCCGGGTAACCGGTAGCGTCCGAGCCCCAGATCTGTTCATCGCGCTGATTGACGTAGAGATTGGTCACCAGAGTGGTGCCTTTCTCAATGTGGACAGGCTTTTCGGCCGGACCGACCTGCATGTCTTCCTTGGCTTCGCGCATGAACAAGTAGAAAGGCGGATACAGCCGCAACGATTCATCGGTGACGTTGTCTGCCTGTTTGAGCGAGCCCAGCTCCTTGACGGTGGGGACGCGCACGCCCACCTTGGCGTCGATCTCTTGCTGCAGGCGGGCGTATTCCTCGGGATTGCGGGCCAGCATCAGCAGCGACCAGCCCATCAACGTCGCCGTAGTTTCGTGGCCGGCCTCCAAAAGGGCGAGCACTTCGTGACGTAGACGCTCCGCATCCAGGGGCTTGCCGGTGGCGGGGTCGACCGCCTCCAAAAGACCGGTCAGCATATCGTTGGGGCGCTCCGAGCTGTTGCGCCGCGCTTCGATCAGCTCATCGACTCCGTTGAGGGTCTGATAGGCATTGCGCAACTCCCCCATGCCCGGCAATTTGCTCAGACTGATGTCGGTAGGGTTGATGGACTCCTTGGTTAGCCATTCGATCTGAGTGGCAAAAGCTTTCTGCATCTTGCCCAGCTCCGCATCGCTGAGGGTGGTGCCCAAAAACACCTGCATGGCCACATCCAGCACGGCTTTCTGCATTTCCTGGCGCGGATTGATCTCCAGTTCCCCGTTGGGAGCGGCGGCTACGCGCGCCTTCAAATCCTCGAGATGGCGGTCGAAAATCTGGCTCAGCTTGCCCACCATGGCGTCGCTGTGGACCACTTTTCCGTTCAAATGAGGACGGAGCGTCTCCTGGATAAACTTCCAGTCTTCCCCGCCGCTCAAAAACATGTTCTTCTTGCCGATCAGGAAGCTGGCTCCGTGCCCCTGCATTTCCGACTTCTTCCAGTTGTCATCGCCCGCGTCGGTGTTCAGCAAGGCCTGACGCAACACGTCCTGGCGGGTGTCAAAAAGAAGGTGGCCTTTGGTGGGCAAATCCACGGTGAAGGAGGCGCCGTGCTTGGCGTGAGCTTCGCGTAAGAAGGCGGCGGGACTGTCCATGAACTTCATGGCCCGCAAGCCAAAAGAAACCGGGCTGACCTCCGGGGTGTCCGGAATGGCGGCCAGGGCGACGGGTTGACCGGCAGCCGTTAGAGCCAGGTGTGTGGCCAGCCTTTGCGACTGCTCGGCTAGCTGCTCGTTTTTCAGCTCGCGGCGCGCTTCGGCCACCATCTGGTTCAATTCGTCCAGCCCGGCCACCGGCTGCCACTCGCCGCCGGGCAGCCGCATACGCAGGGGCTGATGGGTGTTGGCCAGCTCAATGGCTTTCTCGATCTTGGTTTCACTCCAGCCAGTCCGCCAAAAACTGGGACCGCGTTGCAGCTCCAGGCCCATTTGCCCGGCCAGCTCTACCAACGAGGGACTGGGGTTGGGAACAGCCCGACGTGGAGCCGGTCTGGCTTCAGACTGTTGCTGCTGGGCCCGCAGAAACGGGCAGCGCGAGGAGGCGGATACGTTCATAACTGGTTCTAGAATGTACCTGACCCATGAAATGTTTATGAAAAGACGTCAAAAGAGGCCGGGAATTAAGCGGCTGCGCACTCGCTTTTGGTAGTCCTGGTAGCCGTCCAAATGCTCGACCAAGAAGCGCTCCTCCCAAACGATGCGTGTCAGGAAACACAGCCACACGGCCGCCAGGGCTCCTGCCGACCAGTCCGACTCCAGCACGCAGGGAATGGCGCTGAACACCAGCAAAAAACCGAGATAGCCAGGGTGGCGCAGGCGCCCGTAGGGACCACGATCGACCACTTTGTGCGAAAACTCGCCCTGGTGGCGCACCATGGCTTCGAAAAAGGGGTTGGCCTTCTGACTGGCCACAAACAGGAACAGTCCCGCCAGGTAGAGCACGGCTCCGGCCAGCGCCCAGGGCCACTCCAGCGGCCGCGCCTCCCGGCCCGAATCCAGGCCAGCCAGCACCAGCATTGCCAGCACGCATAGCTTGAGCACGCTGACCAGCCGATGATCCCATGCGGGGGTGCCCTCCATTGGCTGACCGCGGCGGGCAAACAGAATGGGATTGTCGCGCTGCAGCCGATAGGCGGCCCAAACCCAACCGCTCACCATCGGCAGCACGCAAACATAAGCGGCCGGCCAGTCCCATCGCCCGGCCGGGACGAGCAGAAAGAACAAGAAAAACAGGGTCACCATCAGGCCCAGCACCAACCACTTCATAAGGGCCGATTTCGGCCGCCGGGCTACTCGACCTCTTGGACAGGTTTTCCCGCTACACGTACACGAAGGCACGTTCTATGTGGTGGAAGACCCTCTTGCTGCTCATCGGGCTCAGCCTGGCAAGCGCGGCCCAGAATGCTCCCCAAACCAGAACTCCGCTGCCCTCACGGTTGGACATCGCCAGCGCGGGCTGGGTTCGCTTCGAAGGCTGGTGTGCCGTCAATGTGGTCAGCTACACGCCGGCCGCCCAAGACCAGATGGCCCGACTTTATCGTTCCATCCGCGACGAAATCACAACCAATCAATCGGAACGCTTGCCGGGCCCGGCCATGGCCCAGTTAGAAGCCGCCTACAATGGTGTGACCGCCTGGCTGGAAGTGCGCGCTCCGCTGGCCGGGCAGTTGGCCGGGCCCTTTTTGGCTCAACTGGCCGACCTCAAGCACGAGTGCGTGGACAACTGGGGCGGCGCGGCCAATCCGGACCTCAGCAAATATTGGCCTGATCCGTTCCAAGGAAAAGCTGACAAACAGAAGCTGGCCGCCGAAGCCGCCGCTCTTGGCGAAGCCTCCAAACAGGTGCGCAGAGTCCAGGAGCCCTCGCGCCAAAAACTGCAGCAATTTATGTTGAAGGTAAGCGAACAACTGACAGGAGCGCCTGGCGCACAGCGCTGATATCGGGAAATCGCTGGGCCGCAGTTTGGTCAGGCATTTGTAGTCAGTTTACAAAAACCTAACGGTTTTGTATCATGTAAACCATGAAGTCAAGCACTGGGATTGGCGAGCGAATCGTCCTGGCACGCAAAAGGAAGGGGCTCTCTCTCAGGGCCCTGGAAGCGGCCATGGACGGCCTGGTTTCTGCGCAGGCCATTGGTAAATACGAACGCGGAGAAATGGTGCCTGGATCCAAGGTGCTGATGGCACTGGCCCGTGCCCTAGATGTGACCATCCCCTATCTGGTTTCGCCCCAACAAGCCCGTTTGCAGAAAGTTGACTTCCGCAAGAAAGCAAGCACCACCGTAAAGGACAGGGCGCGAGTCGAGGCCGAGGTGCTGCAGGCTGTCGAGCGCTATCTGCAGATCGAGCAAATTCTGGGCCTATCCAGTGAAAGCTGGGAGCAGCCCTTTGAGCCGGTCGTGCTGACCGAGCTGGACGAAGCTGAAGCCGTGGCAGTCCGTGTGCGTCAAGAATGGAATCTCGGAGAATCCCCCATTCGCGACATGACTGAACTGCTAGAAGAGAAGGGCATCAAGGTCCTCCTCCTCGACTTGCCTGATGCGGTTTCCGGACTGACCTGTATGGTGGAACGGGAAGGCCATCCCGATGTGCCTGTCATCGTCGTCAACCAGGGGCACGTACTGGAGAGACGGCGTCACACCCTTGCCCATGAGCTGGCCCATCGACTGGTGGTTGGTCCTGAGGAGTGGATTGAGAAGGTAGTGGACCGGGTGGCCGGGGGTTTGTTGGTTCCCCCGGGGCCAGTGCTAGCTGAGTTGGGCCGCTCGCGTCAATCGATCAGCTACCGGGAGCTTATGCTGTTAAAAAAGCATTTCCGGGTCAGCGCCATTTCGCTCTGGGTTCGGCTTTACCGACTGGGCATTACGAACGAAAGCACCTACCAGAATGCCTACCGGACCTTCGCCAGGAGCTGGCGATCCGTTGAGCCGGAGCCCCTCGAGAGAAGACCTGACGACCTGGAGCAGCCTAACCGCTTTCAAAGACTCTGCTTCCGCGCACTCTCCGAAGGTCTCATTTCGTTGGTCAAGGCTTCGGAGTTAATGCAACTGCCCGTGGATGACGTCGTAAGGGGTTGGCGAGGCCCCGAGGATTGAATCGGCGGGTTGTCATCAATGACGCCTCCATTCTGATCGACCTGAACAAGCTGGGTCTTTTGGAGGCTCTGGCATCTCTGCCTATGACCCTATGGATTCCGGACTTGATCTGGTTTAGTGAACTGCTCTCCATCTCCGATGAGAAAAAAGACCAGCTTACCGCCGCGTTTCAGAGAGCGACAAAGTTGGAATTTTTGTTTGGCTGGATTCGCCTGAACCAACCACGCGAGCTGACTCCTGAGCTGCACGCCATTCTAGAACGCGCTCTGGC
>JALHOV010000262.1 GCA_022842865.1 Vulcanimicrobiota bacterium
CCGCGGCGTAGAAAACGAGGGGCCCACCCGGGTCCTTCTTGCTTTCCGACAGGGCCAGCGCGGCACATTCTAGCAACTGTCCGGCATCCTCGTCTTTGCCCTGGCCGATCGCTACGCCTCAGGCCACAGACACATGAACCGAGTGGTCGCCGACATCAAAAGGCCGCTTCAGCGCCACCATCAGGCGTCCCATGACGTTGCTCAGTTGCTCGCTCACTCTGCGCACACCAACCGGCCCGCCGCTGGTACAGGCCACCAATAACCAGAACTCATCGTCGCGCCCGCGAATCAACACGCAATCGTTACCGGCCACCCCTTGAAAACGACTGGTGAATTGACGCAAAATTTCGTCGCCTACCTGGGAGCCGAGGTAGAGATTCAGATCGCGCAGGCGAAAAATATCGATGCGAGCCAGCGCAGCCAGGCCGCCCACCCGGGCCGCCCCGGACAGATACTGCTCCAGCGTACGCAGCCCGTGGTGGAAGTTGGGAAGCCCGGTGACCGGGTCTTGCAGAGCCAGCCGGCGTAAGGCCATTTCGTCGCCGTCGGCCTCCGGGGGCGGGGCCGGCCTGGGTGCACCGCGCAATTGGTCCAGCTGCAGGCGAGTCTCTTTCAGTTCCATGCGCAAGCCGGTCACCAGGTCGCTTTCCACCGAAAGCATCACCTTGGCGCGCTGCAACTGGTCGTCGCTTCGCTGCACCTGATCTTCCAGCAGCGCAATGCGCTGCTGGGATTGATTCAAAGCTTCATTCAGCTCGTGCTGGTATTCCGCCCAGGCAGTCAAGCGAGCCACTTCCGCCTCGGCCGCGTCGGCGCGATCCAGTTCCGCCTCCAGCGCCTGGGCCTGCTGCTCGATGCGCCGTTGGGCTTTCGCTAACGATGATTGTAGACAATCCGCCTCTTCAGCTGGCGCCAGTTCCATGCCCAACGATTCGTAATCTATCGTACCAACCCTGTTGGTAGACCCAAATGCTGAGCTAAAAAAGTGAGGGCCAGGGCGGTCTTGCCGACCTTCTGCGAGAAAGAGGCCCCGGCGCCGTGCCCGGCATTGGTCTGAGTCACAAGCAAGATAGGCTGGCCGGAAGTGGAAGCAGCTTGCAGAGCGGCACCGAATTTGCGCGTCTGCCAGGGAGCGACCCGCAGATCATTCTCCCCGGTGTGCAGAAAAACGGCCGGATACGCGGTTCCCGCTTTCACGTTCTGCTGCGGTGAGTAAGCCAGAATGGCCTCAAAATCTGCTTTGACCTTGGAGTCCCCATACTCGGGAATGTTGTAAGTGCCGTTGGGGAAACCCTCGTGAGCAAGCGAGTCGTACACGCCTACCAGTCCCACCACCGCCTTGAACGCCTGCGGATGCTGCACCAGCGAGGCCGATACCAGCAGGCCCCCGTTGCTACCCCCCATAATCCCCAGCCTGTCGGGGCGTGTCCATCCCGATTCTCGCAGCAATTGGGCCGCCGCGTAAAAGTCGTCAAAACAATTCTGTTTCTGGTGGCGCATTCCACCCTGGTGCCAGGGTTCTCCAAACTCGCCGCCGCCGCGGATATTGGCCACCGCATAAACTCCGCCACGTTCCAGCCAGGCCAGCGTGGTGCCCAGAAAGTTGGGCTGCTGGAGCACTCCAAAACCGCCGTAAGCGTAGAGGATGGTCGGTCTTTCTCCATTGGGAGTGACCGATTTGTGATGCAGAATGGTCACCGGCACGCGGGCGCCGTCGCGGCTGACGGCCTCGCTGCGGGTAGCCACGATCTGACTGTAGTCACCCACCGGGGTCAATTCGAAAACGGGTTTCAGTTCTCCTGAGGCGGCGCTGTAGGAAACCCAACGCTCGGGAATGGTCCAACCGCGATAGGTAATCAAAGCATCGGGTGAAGACGAGGAAGAAGCCACCGTCCCCAGGCCGATACCGGTCGGAGGCAAGGCCACCACTCGCACCAACGAGCCGGACTCGCTCCAGTGCTCCAGCCGCTGCTCGGAGCCCCAAACGCGCGCCACCAGCACGCCACCACGAATCGGGTAGACATCCTTCACCGCCCACTGGCTTTGCGGGATCAGCACCCGGGAACGCCCATCCGCGCTGTAGAGGCGCACCTCTCCGCGCGGGGCATTCAGGAAGTTGACAGTTAGCAGCTCTTTGCCGATCCAGCGTCCGCCTCCGCGAATGTCGGCCTCGGGCCCGACTGCCAGTTTCCAGCCCTGAGGGCCGCGGAAAGCCAATTGCGTAGGGGCGCCGTCGCCAAAGTGCACCAGCGCCGCCGCCTGGCTGCCATCCTGGCTGGTGCTCAACTCCCATTCGGCCACTGGAGAGAGTCCCTGACCAAAAACGAGCGTATCTTCCGCGACTCCCAGCTTGTGGTGATAAAGAGAAGCTCCGAATAAGCTGTCCTTGGGCAGCTTCACCAGGGTCACGCCCGTCTCGTCGGCGTCCCAGGCCAGCGAGGGCGGCGTAGTGCCACCGGCGGCGTTGGGCAGAACGTCGGCCAGCTTCTTGCCGGTAGCCGTCTCCACGAAAAAGATGGTCGAGAGCTCGCTTCCGCCCACAGCCGTGCCATAAGCCACATACTTGCCGCTGGGAGAAGGCCAGAAGTCGGTGATGGCCGAGGGATTCGCATCCCCATTGGTGTCCACCAGCACTTTCTCGGCACCGCCCGGCCAACTCTGTCCCATGAGCACCGGCTGCGGGGCCGGCGGCGAATCTTTCATAAACAGCAGCGTCTGCCCGGCCAATTGGGGTGAAGTTCGCGTGGGCGGCGTGGTGGCCAGCTGCCCGATGCGTTTGGCCAGTTCCTCGCGCCCTGGGTATTTGGCCATCGAGGTTTCGGCGTGGGAGTTCTGCGCTTCGATCCAGGCCTTTACCTTGGGATCGGAAGCCGCTTCCAACCAGCGATAGGGGTCCGGCACCTGGGTTCCGTGGTAGGTCTTGCTCTCGGGACCCTGGGGAGTGGACGGTGGTTGAGCCAGAGCGGCTCCCTGTAGAAGCAGGAAAGAAACGACAAGTTTGCGCATGGGCCGGCTCTTCGCAAGACAGCCGGAGGGTCCCTCGAAGGCCACCTCATGGACTACCTTCCCTGGCCCGAGTGCCCGATTCCGGCCAATGCCAGCGCTACCGGCAAATATCGCCTGCCTAACGGCGTCTACGCCCTCTACCATACGGACGGCCGGCTCCGCTTTCTGTGTCGCGTCGTTTCCGCCGAGCTGGAATGTTGGCTGAATCTGGGAGCCGACGGGCGTTCCGGGCATTTCGACGACGGCAACACCGGCGAGGCCTACTACAAAGATGGCCGGATGGAGACATTCTCGCCCTGGGACGATTCCGATCCGTTCCCGGCCAAAGTTCCCTTTGAGCAATGGCGCGCCCGCGTGGTGGCAGCCGTATCCAAACCCGTTCCGCCCGATGCTGCTGAGTCTCTAGACTTGGAGTTGAGCGACCTCAGGGCTTCTTGTGCCAGGAACTTCAAGGACCCTCCAGGTTCCCTTACCCCGGACGATTGGCGAATGCGTTTGCTGGCGTTCTTGCGGCGCTGCCATTTCGGATTTCCGGGTTTTGCCGATAGCCTGTCGAGCTGGAGGGAAACGGTGCGCTCCCGGGCCCGTGTACCGGCGCCTTGGGACCGACTGCTCATCGACGAACTGCCGATCTGCGCCGCTCCCCGGCCCGCTTTATGGAAGCCGGACTGGAATGGCTTGTTCGCCTGGAAACCCGCCGAAGCGAGCTGGCTATTGCGGACGGTGGCCGCTTTTCAGCCTCCATTGACAGAATTGGGCAGCCTGAGGCAACTGGCCGCTTTCGCCGGGGCCGGAAGGCGGGAGCCGGTGTGCCGGCTGCGCGGCCTGGTTTTCGCATGCGAACTGCTTTGCCATCTGGGCGAAGCTCGTTCGGCTATCGGCCTTGCCAGGGCTCTCCAGCCCCAGCAGACCTCCCAGCCGGAGCTGGCCCCCTGGCGTGATCATCCGGGGGAACTGGAGATGTGGCAGCTGGATTGGGAAACCTGCGCAGTGGAGCCGGCCAGTGCCCGCCAGCAGTCGCAGGTGGAGGTCATCCTCGAGCGAATCGCCACGGGCATGTGAATGGCCGCCTCAAAGTCTGGGACTCGAGCGGCAAACTGCTCTGGCAGGCGCCCACCGTCAAATCCTCGGACCAGCCCTTCGCCTTCGGAAACTGGGAATACGGCTCATCCACCATCGAGTGGATCAGCCCCAAGGAACTCATGTCGGCCAAACCTCAGTCCGATGTCCGCCCCACCACCTTCAAGCGCTACCGCTGGACCGGCGCCGCCTACGAACCTGCCGGCACCGGCTTCTTGTTACAAGACGGGCCCGACGCCTTCACCTGGAGCAAACCCTTCGAATGGGACGGCGTTAAACCGCTCACCTGGGTCGTCTCCCTGGTCAAGAACCGCGAAGGCAACGTGATGGCGGTCAAAGGTGACCAGTACCTGGGCGGGACCGCCGAACTCCAGAGCACCCCCACGGGTTTTCGAGTCGCGCGCTGGGTGAAAAAGCTCGCCGCCAACTAGCCGCCTTGCTCGAGGGGGGCACTTCGTGACCCCGCCCCCGGAGGAGGCAAGTCTCCGCTCACCGGGGCACCCCCGACCTGCCCGAACCACACGAGGCAAAGCCTCCGCTCACCGGGGCACCCCCGACCTGCCCGAACTAGACGAGGCAAAGCCTCCGCTCACCGGGGCACCCCCGACCTGCCCGAACTAGACGAGGCAAAGCCTCCGCTCACCGGGGCACCCCCGACCTGCCCGAACCACACGAGGCAAAGCCTCCGCTCACCGGGGCACCCCCGACCTCCGTCGACTGCCGGACCCAGGCGAAGGCAAGTCTCGGTTCACCGGGGCGCTCCGGCGCAGGAGCTCCGGACCATGGACTCCTCAGCCCGCTGAAGCAGCAGAGCGAAAGTCTGGCGTGCCTTGATCTCGGCGCCGGTGATACGCACCTCCGGCAGTCCGATCTTAACACTGCGATAGGCGTCTCGTCGGAAGTCGTGACCTTCACAATCGAACTCCAAGATCGGCCAGCACCTCTTGCGTGCGTGACGGTAGAACATCAGCCCATCCACTCGATAGCAATGCCGGTCGTCAATTCGCAGACAGACCTGAGGCCACAAAACCATATCCACGTCGTCCTTGCTGTAGCAAAGACCTGGGAGTACCCGGGCGCCCAGTAGCCTGCCCTGACGATCCACCACCACGTGCCCGTCGAATCCCCACTGGTGGGGATTTCCCAGGAATGGCTGGGCGCCAGCAGCCGCGCATTGGCCCAGACCGGAGCACTCTCGAGCGGAGTCGGCGGGCAAGAATTCGCTCATCCAATCCCGAACCTCCGATGAAAGTCCTAACGTGCCCCAGCTTTCCCAAGCGGTTTTCCACGGCAGCGGATTGACCGGATCCAAGGCGTAAGGATGGATACCCGCGCGACGGCGAACTTCGCTGAAGTCGATAACGTTCTTGGATTCCAACACCACTACTCCTAGAAGTTCGCGCAAAGCCCTGGCCTGCTCCGGAGTAGCCAATACCAGGCCGGCCTCCAAGCGTTGTAGTTGCGGACGGGAGATCCCCGTCCGCCTGGATACTTCAATCTGGCTCATTCCCCGCTCGTCGCGGGCCTTTTGTATCTTGCTCATGAATCGAGCCTAGCGACCGGATTTCTACCAAAGTACTCCCAAGCACCCCGTTTTGTTAAAAACCCTCGCGACCTGCCCGAACCAAAGGAGGCAAAGCCTCCGCTCACCGGAGCACCCGAGAAGGAATCCTCGTTCCTTCCTCTCAGTCCACCATGGTTGAAGGCCCCCATCGGTCCCTTCCGTTACGAAATGTCTAAAAGGAGCGAATCACCTTGAACCTGAAAGCCCTTTGTCTGGCCGCCTTACTGGCCACCCCCGCCATGGCCGAATTGACCACTTACCAGGTGGACCCGGTCCACTCCAGCGTCACATTCACCATTCGCCACCTGGTCAGCGAAGTGGAAGGCCGCTTCCGCGACTTCGAAGGCACCGTCCAATACGATCCCGCGAACGTGCCCGCCAGCAGCGTCAACTTCACCGTCAAAGCCAACAGCATCTTCACCGACAACGAAAAGCGCGACGGCCACCTCAAGGGCGACGACTTTTTCTCGGCCGACAAGTTCCCCACTTTGACCTTTCAGAGCAAAACCGTCAAAGCACGCGGCGCCGGCAAGCTCGATGTGGTCGGCAACATGACCATCAAGGGCACCAGCAAGGCTGTGATGGTGCCCTGCACCATCGCCGTGGGTCAGGGTCCGAAAGGTGAAGTCATCGGAGTGGTGGGCGAGTTCACCATCAACCGCAAAGATTACGGCATCGTCTACAATCAGACCCTGGACAAGGGCGGCACCGCCCTGGGCGACGATGTCCAAATCAAAATCCGCGTAGAAGGCGCTAAGAAGTGAAGCCTTGCCCCGTGGGCTGAAAAAGGCCCACGGGGCGTCAACGAGAACTGTCCGGAAGTGTTGCGAAAACCACGGCTCCTGAAACGGGCTCTGAATGGGACTTGACGCTTTCGTTCCCTGTAACTGCTTTCCCGACAAGCTGCGCACTCCGCCTCCCTGCCCTCTCGAATGGCTCGAGTGGGACGAGGGTCATCTCGGGCTGAAAACGGAACATGACGACGACCGACTCTGGCACCTCATCCAAAAGTGGGCCGAAATCGCCTGTCCTCACCGTGGCTTCATGCGAATCTGGGATCGGGTCGACAACTGGTCGGGTGTCGCGCTCTTCCTGGAAGCGATTGAACATCACGACTTCCCCGTCCTGAAAAGCCTCGAAGGCCAGCTCGAATGGCCCCAGGCCGCCGAGGGACTCAAGGAGGTTGAACGATTCCGCCAACTCCCCAGCCTGGCCGAAACCACCGACTTGCTCCGAGGGGATCAGGTCATCAACTCCTACGTCGCTCATCACCAGGGAGTTTTTCTGCTCGAACCTAAGTCCGGACTGAACGCCGGCGTAGATCCCAACGGCTTTTTCCTGCAGTGTCGCCAGACCCATCAGGAAGTCTTTCGGGCTAAAAGTTTCGAGCACAAGAACCAGACTTTCCGAAATCTCGAAGACAATAGCAGCTTCGACACGCCCCTCGAATTCGAAACCGGCACTTTCGAAGTACGCACCCGCCTCAGCCAACCAAAAGACTTTGAGCTGGTCGTGAACACCCTGGAAGCTCTATACCAGGCCTCAGTCGAGATGCAGCGACCCGTCTATTGGACCTAGCAGGGAGCATCCTCGCCCGGCCGGAAGGCCCGCCTCATGGACACGATCCCCAGTAAAATTCAAGCCGGAACCCCCGAGTTCCAGGCCAACCAGACCGATATGCAACAGCGCGTGGACGACCTCAAAGCGCGCCTCAAAAAGGCCCACCAGGGCGGCGGCCAGGACTCCATTGACCGCCATCGCTCGCGCGGAAAGCTCTTCGTGCGCGACCGCGTGGAAGCGCTGCTCGACCCCGGCACCCCCTTCCTGGAAACCTGTGCGCTGGCGGCTGAGGGTATCCACGATGCGCCCGCCGCCGGTATGGTCACCGGCATTGGCCAGGTGTGCGGCCGTCCGGTTATGATCGTGGCCAACGACGCCACCGTCAAAGGCGGCACCTACTACCCCCAGACCGTCAAAAAGCACCTCAGAGCCCAGGAAATCGCCCGCGAAAACCACCTACCCTGCATTTATCTGGTGGACTCGGGTGGAGCTTTCTTGCCGCTGCAGGCCGAGGTCTTCCCCGACCGCGATCACTTTGGCCGCATTTTTTATAATCAGGCCCAGATGTCTGCTTTAGGGATACCGCAAATCGCAGTGGTAATGGGCAGCTGCACCGCAGGCGGCGCTTACGTCCCGGCCATGTCGGACGAAACCGTCATCGTCAAAGAACAGGGAACCATCTTCCTGGCCGGCCCGCCGCTGGTCAAAGCCGCCACCGGCGAAGAAGTCAGCGCCGAAGAACTGGGTGGCGCCGACGTGCACTGCCGCACCAGCGGCGTCACCGACCACTATGCCCAAAACGACGAAGACGCCCTGGCCATCTGCCGCAACATCGTGGAAAACCTCGGTCCGCGCTACCGCCAGCCGCTAGACCGCCTCCCCGTCGAGGAACCCGCCTACGACGAAAAAGAAATCTACGGCATCATCCCCAAGGACGACCGCAAACCCTATGACGTCCGCGAAATCATCGCCAGAATCGTGGACGGCAGCCGCTTCCACGAATTCAAAGCCCTCTACGGCAGCACGCTTGTGTGCGGGTTCGCCCGCATCCACGGCTACCCCATCGGCATTCTGGGTAACAACGGAGTCATTTTCTCCGAGTCGGCCCAGAAAGCCGCGCACTTCATCGAGATATGCAGCCAGCGCGGCATCCCTCTGTTGTTCCTGCAAAACATCACCGGCTTCATGGTGGGCAAAGCCTACGAAGCCGGCGGCATCGCCAAAGACGGGGCCAAAATGGTGATGGCCGTAGCCAACGCGGCCGTGCCCAAGTTCACGGTCATTATCGGCGGTTCTTATGGAGCCGGCAACTACGGAATGTGCGGCCGGGCCTACCAGCCCCGCCAGTTGTGGATGTGGCCCAACGCCAAAATCTCGGTAATGGGCGGCGAGCAGGCCGCCAACGTGCTGCTTACCGTCAAACAGGATCAGAAGAAAACCACCTTCAGCCCGGAAGAAGCCGCCGAATTTAAACGACCCACCCTGGAAAAGTACGCCGAGGAAAGCAGTTGCTACTATAGCACCGCCCGCCTCTGGGACGACGGCGTCATCGACCCGCTGGACACCCGCAAGGTGCTGGCTCTGGGCTTGGCCGCTTCCCTGGAAGCTCCCTTCCCCGACCGCCGCACCGGCATCTTCCGGATGTGATGATGAAGAAGATACTCATCGCTAACCGTGGAGAAATCGCCGTGCGCGTTACGCGCACCCTTCAGCAAATGGGCCTTACCGCCTGCGCCGTTTACTCGGACGTGGACAAAGACGCCCTGCACGTGCAACTGGCCGACGAAGCCTACGCTCTGGGCGGCACCACCAGCCTGGAGTCCTACCTTAATCAAGACAAGCTGCTGCAGATCTGCAAAGATCACCAGATCGACGCGATCCACCCCGGCTACGGCTTTCTTTCCGAGAATGCCGGCTTCGCGCGCCGCTGCGCCCTGGAGAACCTTATCTTCATCGGCCCCAACCCGGATGTCATCGAGGGCATGGGCGACAAGCTCAACGCCAAGGAGAAGATGGTGGCAGCCGGAGTTCCCGTCGTTCCTTCCTTCAACCCCGGCCAAGAAACCAGCCCAGAACAATACGCCGAAGAAGCGGAAAAAATCGGCTATCCCATCCTGGTCAAAGCGGCCGCCGGCGGCGGTGGCAAGGGGATGCGCAGAGTCGACCAACCCCAGGACCTGAACGCGTCACTAGAAGCCGCCCAGAATGAAGCCCGCAAAGCCTTCGGCGACGACCGCGTCTTCCTGGAAAAATACCTGGCCAATCCCCGCCACATCGAAATCCAGATCTTCGGCGACCAGCACGGCAACGTAGTCCATCTGGGCGAGCGCGAGTGTTCCATCCAGAGACGCTATCAAAAGGTCATCGAAGAAGCCCCCTCCCCCGCCGTCTCCCCGGAACTGCGACAAGAGATGGGCGAAACCGCCTGCAAAGCCGCCCGAGCCATCGGCTACTCCAACGCTGGCACCATGGAGTTTCTCCTGGACGACCGGGGCAAATTCTACTTCCTGGAAGTCAACACGCGCCTGCAGGTTGAGCACCCCATCACCGAATGCGTCTACGACGTCGACCTGGTACGCGCCCAAATCCAAGTCGCCCAGGGACAGCCCCTGCCCTTCCAGCAAGAGGACCTGAAGCCGCGCGGCTGGGCCATGGAATGCCGCCTCTACGCCGAGGATCCCGGCCGCAACTTCATGCCCTGCACCGGCACCCTTTCCGTCTACGAACCCCCGATTGGTCCCGGCATTCGTTGCGACAGCGGCGTACAACAGGGCAGCGTCATCAGCGTTCACTACGATCCGATGCTGGCCAAACTGGTCACCTTCGGACACGACCGCGAAGAAGCCCGACAGCGAATGGTCTGGGCCCTGGGCCACTTCCCGGTGCTAGGTCTACGCCACAACCTCCCCTATCTCAAGGCGGTTTTGGAACATCCCGAGTTCCAGAAAGGAAATACCCATACTCACTTCCTGCAGCAGCACCAGATCGACAGCGGTCCCACCCAGGTGCCTAAATCCGGACTGGTGGCCCTGAGCCACTTTCTGCAGCAACAAAAACCAACCCAAGGCACCACCATTCAGGCAACCACGCCCTTCCAAGAACTGGGCAACTGGAGAATCCGATGAAACTCAATCTCAGCAGCGGCCCGATCGAGACCGACGACATCCCCTGGGAATATCATCAGGGCAATGTACGCAACAAAAACACCGGCCGCCAACTGCCCGTGCGCGTCGCTCACCTGGAAGGCAATCGCTACCAAATCTGGCTTTCCGGCCAGATCTATGAAGTCGAACTGGCCAGCGCCGGACCGAAAAGGGCTGGCGCCGGCGCCACTTCCAGCAATGAAAACACCCTTAAGTCCAGCATGCCCGGCACCATTCTCAGCGTCAAAGTCAAAAAGGGCGAGGAGGTGCTGGCCGGCCAACCCCTGGTCATCATGGAGTCCATGAAAATGGAGCTGACCCTGGAGGCCCCGCGCGCCGGCAAGGTGGCCAGAGTGCTGGTTCATCCCGGCAAAATGGTCGAACTCGGAGCCGTGTTGTTGGAGCTCGAGAAATGATCCGCCTGGTAGAAGTCGGTCCGCGCGACGGTCTGCA
>JALHOV010000263.1 GCA_022842865.1 Vulcanimicrobiota bacterium
AGCTCCCAGGGCGGCGGAAATTCCAGCCAGACGCTTCAAGTCGAGACGTCGATGAGCCGCCATCAACACCGGCAAGACTTGCTTCATGGAGAGCAAGTCCAGAAAGCGCAACGCCTGCTGCATTTTTTCGTAGGAATCCCACAACTCGGAATCCGGGTCCTGAAGGGCGTGGTAAGCTTCGGCTTCGCTCACCAGCACGTCCAAAAACTCGACCGACTTCTCCGGAGAAGTCAGCTGCTGCTTGATGACCCGAAACAATTGCTCGGAACGAGTCAGGCCACGGGTTGAAGTGAGGTAGTGGCGAACAAACTCCGGCAGCAGCCTGAGGCCTACCATCGAGCCAATTTGTTGCCAGCGACCCTCAAGATGCTCGATGACTCCTTCCTGGTCAGGTGCCATGGAGAACACGTAGTTCTTGATCAGGTCGGTTGGGCTGAGCTCAGTTCCACGCGCGTTGAGAGTTTCAAAGACGGTATAGGCACTCACTTCGTCCTGAACTTTCACCTGGATGAAGAGGGTCTTCAGGGCTGCAATGTTACTGAGGAAGTGAGCCAGTCGTTCGCCGCTGCCGGAAAGCTCCGGATCCTGAAGAATTTTTTGGAAGAAAAACTCGTAAGCCTCATAAAGCAGACGATTCGGCTCCGACAAGCTTTTGCGGGTCTGAGGAAACTGGCGTCTCATCAACTGGGAGGTATAGAAATCGTTGCAATGGCGATTGAGGCGAAGCTTCCAGGTGTGCACCAGGGAAGCGGGGTCTTTGCCTCCCAGAAACTGTGACTGAAGCAGGTCTGCTCGTTCCAGATTCTCGGGGGTTTCGTTGCCGCGCTCGGCCATCTGATGCAGATGCTGGACCACCGCCAGAGCCATCAGGCTCAGGGTCGTCAGCCGCTGCTGGCCGTCCACCAGAAGAAAAGTGCGATCATCCTTGGGCTGCAGGACCACCGAGCCCATATAGTGGCTGAAGGCGGCAGGTTTGCGCAACTCTCCCAGGTCCGCCCAGAGATCCTCCCAGTTATCGCGCTCCCAGGCATAATCACGCTGAAAGGGCGGAACGATCATGCGCTTGCCGTTTCCGACTAGCTCTCCCCAATTGGCGGTGGAGGTTTCCAGGAGTTCTGATGGCACCTGGTTTTCTTCGGTCGCCCCCCTGCGCTCCCTTCTCGGCCGCCCAGGACGCACTGCCCCGATCGGTCGATGCCGATTTCGAACAAGCGGAGGCGCCGCTTAAGGTTGCTAGCGGTTTTAGGAAACTCGGCGGAACGCTCCTCCAAAGAAGAGCAAGCCCAACACGGCCACTACCAGGAATACGCCCAGCAAGGTTTTGCCCATGCTGGCGGAGAGTGCGGCTACACCGCCAAATCCAAACATCCAGGCAACAATAGCGATCAAGAAAAATACGGCGGCTGCATTCAGCATTATAAGTTCCATCCAGTTCTAAAGGTTATGAATGCAGAATAGAACCTGAACAGCGCGACGAACAGGATTTCCAGTCCCGGGGCTGGCAGGACCCGGTAAGCCTCTTCCCGGGACAGCGGTCCCGAAGGACCGTGGTCGACCTGCGCCCTACCAGTCCCTGCCACCAGCTAAAAGCCCACCGGCCTCCACGCATCCCGACAAGCCTGCAAAGCCGCCAGGTCGTGATCGCCCACAAACGGCCCCAGCCCCATCAAAGCCGCCAGCGCATGCTGAGCCGAGAACCCGACCAAATACGAATGAAACAACTCCCGCAAACCCTCATCGCCAAAAATGCCCAGCACGAAAAGCGCACTCAAAGCCTGCTTCTCCTCCGCGCCCCGTACCCGCTCCAACATGGCCTGCTTCACTCCAGCCTGATCCGGACAATAGCGAAACGCCCCCGTCAACTCCCGTTTCGCCCCCAATTCGGCCCGATCAAACAAGGCTAAAAGCCGCTCCTGGGCCACCCGAGAACCATGCGCGAAGCACAGAAAATGCACCGCACGGATTCGCACATCATAATCCTCGCTCCGACGCTCCGCATCCTTCTCGTCCCCCCTTGGGAGGGCGGCTGTATTGTAAGAATGGGTAGACCACTTCCAAAGCCGCTTCCTCGCCACAAGAACAATCCCGAGCACTCTCACAAAGCCGCTTGCGAACCACATCCGCATCATCGGCAATGAGATAAGCTCGATATGTTGCAGATCCAGGGGCCATCGCCGCTGCCGCTCCTGACGAGTAACCTCCACCTGGAAGGCGAGCTCGAGCCATTTCCGGGCGACTCTATCTCTGGAAACGCCGTCTCGGACGGAAAAGGCAAGATCTCCACGGGGTGGGGGAAACGGGACCAGGTGCTGGCCGCATTTGGACCGGACAACCGGGCCGCCTTGATCAGACAAAAGTTGGGAGATCCAGACCGTGTCATCCACGAACGCGAGGGCGTCCTCTGGGTCTACGACCGTTACCAACTCACGATTGACACCCACCCCAAATTTGCTTGGTATTTTCGCCTCGGGTCAGGCGAATGGAAATGACGAGGCGACGAATTTACGCGACTCTGCACGGCAGAAAGACAGGGTCGCCCTGGTCAGGGGGACAGCTTGGAAATGTGCGGATATGGCGGAGTCGGGCACTTCTTGATTACCAAAAAGAAGCCGACTTGCAGTGCGAAACTAATTGTTCCCGACAACATCGAGCTGGTAGGGCCGAAAGAAGTCAAACTGCGTTTGGTAAGAATTTGGTAGGGGGCCTGCTGGACGCCGGTGCGTCACAGTCCGAGGATGGGTGCTCGGGTGGGCTACCCCAGCTTTAGCCCAAAGGTAGGCAAGGCCTGGAGGGGAGGGTCGCCACGATTCCCAAACGACCGAGGATGCCAGAGTATGAACCTCAGCTTCCCGAACTCAAATTGGACGTGCTCAGTGGCTGGGGATGAGTCTGCCCCTGTGTGGCCACGAGGACATCACCTCCATAGACATTCCGGACGAGCTGGCCAGCGTTGGGCTGAAGCTGATGCCCGACGCGGAAGGCGCCAGCAGCCACGAATACCTGGGCGCGCACAAGTCTGTCATTCGGTCAGCGAAAGCCGAGTTGAATTAGTCGCCACGGAATCTGCAATGACTTCAAAGCCAACCGAAGGGGAGTTCCCGCATCCAACAGGCTTGACCCGGCTAACAGTTGCGCCGCCGCGCTCTACGAGAGGGTGCAGGAACTCCGTGAACTTCTTCGCGCATCTTTTCATACCAAACCAGACGATCAAAAAAGGCTTTGCGCGCTTGACTCGTTCCCCCCTCATTGGACCCCGATAGACAGCGCTCAATCTCTGCATTTAGGTGATCAAGACTTAGCTTTGCCACATCTTCTTTCGTTTCAGGCAACTTAGACCGTCTTCCCACCAGTACGCATCTCCCCGTTAGAATTACCTGCCCATCCGGATCTCGAAACCGGTGGCGACTCTCTCGAAACGAGAGTGCCACCAGGGTCCCAGCTCGGAAATGGGCTCCACACGTGCCGAGTCTCTCGGCCACTCCAAAGTTAGGGCATAGTGCTCCGCGGCTCGCAGACAACTCTCCGGAGTTTCACCAAAGACCCGAAGCAAGCCTGGCGTCTCGTCATTGTAGCCCATGAAGGGTCCTCTGGTCGCGCCCACGATTTCTTCGTAGACTTGAAATCCATGTTCAGTCAGGTCTATATCACCGGGTGTCTGTTGCGATCGACTCCAAAACTCACCGCCAATGGTTCCGATCGCCAGCGGGTCAAATCGGCCTCAAGATTATGCTGCTGCAGTTCGACCAAGAGGCCCTTGTGGATCAAAGAGTCGATGGCCTGGAGGCAGTCTCCCGAAGTGATATCGGGAGGTGAGCTATTATTTGCGAGCGGTCGCTCACGAGGTGGCTGCCGCCTGCTGTAAGCTTCTTTGCAGCAGGCGCCCATTTGAATGGGATGAAACACCATGGCCAGAAAGGCCTATTACCTTCCCAGCTTCTAACTACCCGCCTGGCGCTCTGAGAGCTTTGAAAAAGGCAGCGAAGCTCCAGAAATCCGGCGGTCTTGGAGCTCTAAGCTTCGACTTTGAAGATGAGAGATAGAAGCGCTGTCGGCAAAGATGGGCCCCGGAAAAGACAATGCTCCGAGGGTGTGCCAGCGAAGCCTTTCAGCCTCCTAGTATTGACCTTACGGAGCGACCCTCTCAGTTTACTCCATCAAACCTTAATCTACAAGGACCGGAAACGAGGAGAATCATGGATCTGCAAACGATAGAAGGTTCCCTGTCGAAAGAGCGATTCGCAACCTACCTCGACGTGATGGGGGACGATTTCCTTAAGGCCCTGGCTTTGTACGAAGAAAACACGTCCTTGGGTGAAGCCTTTTACCTCCCGCTTCAAACCGTCGAGATCGTTTTGCGCAACGCCTTCCACTTCTACCTGGCCTCTAAGCTCCGTCGACCAGACTGGTATAACACGCGGAACTTATTGTCCCAAAAGGCTCTCGGCGAAGTTCTCGACATCATCGAGCGACTGAAGGATGACAACAAAGAGACAAGGGGCTGGACTCTTCAGGTGCCGGACGTGGTGGCTACACTATCATTCGGATTTTGGGTTGGCCTGAGCCACAAGCACAACCAGGATGCGTTGTGGAACAGCAAGGTCGCCCTATATGACGCGATCAAGCACTACGGTAGAAAACCTCTCCGTTCGGACGTCTACAAAGTGCTGAATGAACTCCGCATGCTCAGGAATCGGGTCGCCCATCACCGGCCGCTGTTCAAGCGCGATGCAGTAGCCGACCTGGAGGCGATTGTGACAGTTATCGGGTGGTTTTGTCCCAAAACGGCCGACTGGGTCAGGCAAAAGAACACGATCCAGGAACGTCTATCGGGCTTCCAGGCTCTGCCTGAAGCGAAGAGAAATCTGGCTCGAAAAGCTGCGCAAGCCAGGGTCGCGGCATTGCGGTTGCCTCCCAAGTCCTGACCTGGGACTCGGGCCGACTCATAGGAAGGGCTGTGCAGACTGGCGCTCGTACCGGCTAGCGCTTGCAGCATCGACGCCGCAGGGCAGGACGGACAGCAAGCTGGGACCGCCGTTGTAGACCTGCCGCCGCCTATCAAGGACACGTTGGCTGAGATGACGATACCGTCGAATTTAGGTTAGGTGGTGTCACCTTGCCCTGCGTCGACCATTGGGACTGCTCCCCCACCTGGGGAGCCAGCAACTTCTACCTTACTTTCTCGTTTGGTCGGCCAGCCAGCTACCGACTTGCCGTTTTATCCGGCTCTGGGGCATTAACTCAAAACCTCACGCGCGGATTCTTCATTCTCGGAATGGAGTCGAACGACCATCTGCCTCAGTAACTCCGGGCTCTTCCAGGACCTCGCCTCAAGCGCAGTCTTTAGAGCGATTCTCTCCACCTTCGCTCTGAACTGCGGGGCCAGGGAAAAGGTCGTTGCCAGAGCCCGGCCGTTGATACGGCGCGGTTGAGCGTGTGTTCTATGCCCATCGCTTCCTTGAGCGACCTTTCTACCTGATGCATCTCCAGTGTCTTTGTTGTTTGGAGCTCTGCCCGCATGACCAGACAGGAGTCGTGCACTCTTCGGAAGTCTTTGTTGGCCAACCATGCCGCCTGGTATGCCTCCTTCAACTGGGCTCGTCTCGCTTCCGGAGGACAGTTGGCGGCAATCCCGGCCAACGCCCTCGTTCTCATCGATCGACTGCAAAGCGGTATCTCGCGGGCAACCTCCAGAGCTGCGCGTAAATCCTGGCTGGCGAGTTCCCCGGCGCGGTACGAGCTCCACCACAATAGGTCTCGCGCAAAGAACCAGAGATCTTGACTGGATGGGACCGTCGACTGTAGCCACTCAGTCAACTTTCCGTAGACTCCGTAGCTCTCAGGACCGGCGGGCGGAATGTTCGTGGCGGAGAGGTGACCTCGCGAAAAGCGCGGTTTTGGTAGGTCGCCAGCTCACGCCGACCGGGTTTGATTTTTTTGCCGGAAGGCTAAAACCACAGGGATGAAATTGTCTAAACCTTGTGCGGCGGCTTTGGGAATTGCTTTGATGTTGGCGGGTTGCTCAGGAGGCGGCTCGACCGTCGGCGGGACTTTCCCCACCAACTCCCCGCTGCCCCCCGTACCTAATGGCTCGGCCATACCGCAGCCGGTGCAGCCGAAAATCACCCTTCGATTCCCGGTCGCTCAAGGGCGCGTCATCGACCGGGTCATCTCCAGTTACCGAGTTACTTTGACCAATACCGCCGGCGAATTGATCTTGGGTCCGCAGGTTTTTCCCAAGGACACTTCCTTGCCCGAACAAGTTGTGAGCTGGAGCGGGCTGCCGGTGGGCACCTTCCTGTTTCAACTGGAATTGCTGGACGGCGCCGGAAAATTGCGCGGTACCTATCAACAATCGGTGAATTTGGCCCTTGGTCAAGAAGTCGTCATCTCTAACCCCGCCTGGGTGGATGCGGCCCTACCAGTTGCCGAGAATCCTCCTTTTCCAGCGGGTAGCGCCCCGACTGCCAATGAGATTACCCTTTCAGGGCAGGCGGTGGATTGCGTTTTTGACTCCGCTCGCGGAGTTCTCTACGTCAGTCGTGGTAACGAGGTCGACATTTACGATCCTCGCGTCCGTTCCGTTGTTTCCAGCATCCCCCTCGGGGCGACCAGCGGAAGAATGGATCTGGCGCCCGATGGGAACGTCTTACTGGTCTGCCAGCCGGGCAGCGCGCGTGTGGCCCTCATCGATCTGACCGCCCCGGTCCGAACCCCGGTACAGGTGACCATGCCGGCCGGAACTGAGGGCACAAATTACCCTATGGACCTGGTTGCATTGAGCAACGGCAAGGCACTGGTTTCCTGCTTAAGGCGCAGTCTCAGCACTTACCCTACCCAGATTCGTGAAATCGATCTGGCAACCGCTACGGCTCGCTTGCGCACAGACGTCGCCCCCAACTCCGAGGTATACCTTGCGAGCGCCGGTCCGCGTACTCAGGTTTTGTTGGTCGGTGACGGCCTGTCTCCCACCTCCGTTTCCACCTACTCGGTGGCCACCGATCGATTTACTACGCCCCTGCGAATCTCGGGAGCAGGCAACTTCGCGGCCATGACCCCCAACGGTCAGGAATTGTGGGCCGGTGATTTTCTTTTTAATCCAGATCTGCAGCGAGTGGGACGGCTGGACTCGGCCGGCCTGGGCGTAGCCTTCAGCGCGGACGGCCAAAGGGCTTTTCGCGTGCGCAGATCCGGCTCCACTCATCAATTGGAAATTCTGGACGTATCCAGGCGATTGGTCACACAGACTCTGTCCATGCCGCGCAATTTGACCGGAGGAATGGCCAGCTCGGGAGACGGTCGACGGGTTTTCGCCATTGCCTCCAATCGGTTGCTTGATTTCGACCTGGGCACAAACCTGGCGCCCGTACCAGAGCCATTGGCTGAAGCCCTCGTTCCGCTCGGGGAAAGCGCCAGTTTTCGCGTTCACGCCCTTGACCCCGACCGCGACCCGCTGACCTGGTCGGTAGGGGTTCTGCCCAATGGAGCCGATTTCAATCCGGACACTCAGGAACTGCGCTTTTCTCCCAGCGGCGGACTGGCCGGCTCCAGTAACAAGGCAGTGCTTTACGTCAGCGATGGTAAAGCCAGCAGCAAACTCGAGGTTTCGCTCAAGATCGCCGAGGCCGAAAGCCGCTTTACCATCGTGCCGACCGGGGATAACCTGGCGCGCCTGGTGCTGGACCGAGATCGGCACCGTGTCTACGCCAGCAATTCCGCCCGCAACCGCGTGGAGGGTTTTGCCCTGGAGAAATGCGACCAGCTGCTGAGTCTGGAAACGGGTCAGGGTCCGCTTGGACTGGATGTGACTCCGGACGGTCTGGGCCTGCTGGTGTGTAACTCCCGCACGGGATTCGTCCAATTCTGGCAGACGGCCACCGCCGCCAAGAGTTGGGAACTGGTGCTGCCCGCGGCCGTGAGGGACGACCGCGTCGCCTATACAACCGCGATCAGCCGGCAGAATAAGGCACTGGTCGGCTACTCTGGTGAAACGACCACTTTTGCCAACCTGGCCGAAATCGACTTGCCGACCCGCGAGGTCAGGGAACGCAACGACTCTGGTTACTTGGGCGGTCCCCATGAAATTGTTGCGAGCTGGGACCGTTCCCACCTGGGCATCGTCGAACAGGGCAGTAGCCGCTGTTCACTGACCGAGTATCTCGACGGCTCCTTCCGACAGGTTGTGGACGGGATCGCTTATGCAAGAGGTCTTAGCGCCAATACCGACGGTTCCCTCTGGGCCATCGGGGACGGAGTCCGGGTGGTCGACAGTGGGGGTGAAGCGATCGCAGCCTATGGTAACTCTCCCCTACAAACTCCCTTCGTAGCGTTCGTCGATCGAGATCGTTTGATTCGTCAGGTGGGACAATCGGGGATTCAGCTGCTCACTCCCGGCCAAAGCGGGTCGCCCAGCCTGGGCACTTTGCCGGCGCCCCTGACCGGCCCGCTTGTCTTCGACGCCGAGCGCAATACACTGGTCGCCGCCGCGACCGGTCGTCTGATTTTCGCGAAAGTGACACTCCCGCCGGTCGCCAATGACTGACCGAGAAACTGCACGGAGTCTAGCGGCCTTGCTGTCTACCGGAATGCGAAATTCATCTTCCGCCAGGCCTCGGTCTTGGAGAAGTTCCATCACCACTTTGCTTCTTCGCTTGCGAGCGTGATGGAGAGCGTTACCACCCCAACGGTCCTTTCTGCGCTCACGAAACGCTGTTGGGCGTTGGCATCAGCGAGATTACGCCGGCATACGCTGCCGAACTGGCCGGCCGGCCCCAGCCAACCTCCGCCCCCCCGCGCCGGCGCAATCGGAAATGGTGGCTCGACGAATACGCCGGCAAGCACGGACCGGGCACCGGCTAGGCGAGGCCACCTTATGACTCCCGACCTTGACCCCGCCCGACGCCTCCCAGGTCAAGCCATCCAGCGGCATCAGCCGGGCCGTTGCCCTGGCAGCCGCCCGCGCCGCGACCAGCCTGGGTGCCTGCCCCCTATGTGGCCGCCTACAGCGCTTGCAATACGGCCTCCCGGACCAGGTGACGGCACGGTTTGTTGACCTGGCGGTCAGTCTCTGTTGAACCTCTCGCCGTCAAACTGCTCTGCTGTTGAATCGCTGATCCCATACCCGGCGAGCACAGCGGAGCTGCACAATGCACCCTGCTCGACAGTCTTACTCAACCTCGTCCGTTTTGGGATAGACGCCCGAGCCGTTGGCCCAGTCCTGATATCTTTTGAACAGCAGGCTGTCATTAAAGAGCAGGGGGTCGCGATCTTTTCCCAGACGAGCCAGTCCGCGCCGCGAGAATTCCCAATTCTTCCTCAGCACGGCGGCTTTCGCGAAGAGGTTCCGATTGCTGGCAGAGGGACGGCTGATGGCCGCAGCCTCGAGCCCTTCTAAAATCGACGTGTCAGCCGATGGGCACACCCGGTAGCGTTCGCGGAAAGTATCTTACCGAAGTTAGGCCGACTCGGCCGGCTCCGCCAAATCTTGGTGCTTGACATCAAAAAGTTGATGCCTTAGCATCAAGGAGTGAGAACGACCCTCGATCTTGACGAAGATGTGTTGTTGGCGGCCAAAGAATTGGCAGCCCGAGACAGGATCTCCATTGGAAAGGTCATCTCTCGGCTGCTCCGCGGCGCCTTAACACGTGCGCCGGCCGGAGAAATCCGCAATGGTTTTCCGTTATTTCCCCGCCAACCTGACGCCGAGCCGGTGACTTTGGAGCTTATCAATCGATTGCGGGATGAAGGCATCTGACTCTCTATCTCTTGGATGTTAACGTACTTCTCGCCCTGGCGGACTCGTCGCACATCCACCACGACCTGTGTCATCAGTGGTTCGCGAGCACCGCAACTCAAGGTTGGGCCACCTGTCCATTGACAGAGAACGCCTTTGTGCGAATTGCCAGCAACCCAAGGTATCCCAACTCTCCCGGCGACGCACCCGCCGTTCTCAATCTTTTACGCCAAATGTGCCAGGTCGAAGGACACCAGTTCCTTCCCGACTCTGTGTCGCTGCGGTCCCTTTTTCAGTCTCAGGCGTTCACCCACAACTGGCTCACCGACCTCTACTTGCTGGGGCTAGCGCGAGATCACGCAGCCCGACTGGCCACTCTAGACCAGAACATTCCGGCCCGTCTGCTACCGGGAGGGCAGGATGCCCTCGAAGTGATTCGTTAACTTGGGCCCGCCGCTGCCGGCGAGGAAATTCCGGCTTCACTCCCTTGCCGCTTGAACCCATCCTCTTTGGCGTCATCCAAGATCAGAAAGAGTTCTTCCCCCGCCATCCGGTAGCCGATTTTTCGGTCGGAGGGCGCGTCCCAGCTGACTTCCAGTTGTTTACCGGCCACCGCATACTTTCCCGCCCCTGTGTTGTTGGCTCCGGCGGAAATGGCCACGTAGCTTCCTGGGAAAAACTCCACCGATTGCTTGCCGTCTTCTCGCATCCAACGGCCTTCCAAAGAGCTTTCCGTTGCGGCGGCTGCGCTGGCTAAGGCGTTGGGCGTTGCCGTTGCTGGATTAGCGCTGGGGCTGGGGGAGCAACCGAGCAGCGCGGTGGCCAGTGCGCAGGCTCCCAGATGGCGGAACAGACGAAACAAGAAGACCCCCAGTGATAGGACCGATTTTTAACCTGGCCCGATTGCACGCGCGAATGCCTCTGACACCTCTGTTGTGTCACCCTCGCACTTGCTCAGGACCCAAGGTCCAAAGTGCCGAACCGACAATCAGGGCCGGTTCGACCAGGGGATAGGGGCCTTTGGCACCGTAGGTTGAGCCAGAGGGCATTGGCAAATCAGAGACCGT
>JALHOV010000264.1 GCA_022842865.1 Vulcanimicrobiota bacterium
CCAGGAGCTTTTGGCCGTCTCGACCCCGCAGCTGCATCGCGTGCGCCAGTTGGGGCAGGCCAGTTTGGAAGAATCTCGCGAAGCCAACCTGAACGTCTCGCAGGCACTCCACGATGTGCGCGCGGGGGCTCTCTCGGCGCTGGTGGGCTACCTCGACATGCACGCCGAAGAATCGCTGACCTTTACTCCGGACACGATCGAGCGCTGCGTGGGTCTGGCCCGGGACCACGCCAAGTTGATGCGCAACTGCATAGAAGATCTCGATCCCTGGATTCGCCGGGCCGACGAGCGCGTCAGCCTGCACTCGGTCCAGGCGGATCTTTCCAAGTGGGGTCAGACCGTCTTTCACGGTCCCTCACGGATGATCCGGGTAGATTGCCACGACCGTTGCCAGGGTCACGTCAGCAACCGTTGTTTAGAGACTTCGTCCATCGACCGGATTCTCTTTAATCTGATGAACAACGCGGCCCGCTTTTGCTCCTCGCCGGCCATCGACTTGCAAGTCGATTCTCTCGGCAATCGGCTCTCCCGCTGGGTCGTGAGCAACGAGGTTTCAGCCGAGCATCAAGAATGGCTAACGGCCCAGTATCAGGACTTGTCGGATCTCTTCTTGGGTGGAACCACTCGCGACGGTCACGGCCTTGGAATGAACAACTGCGCCCGCCTGGTCCAGTTCAGCTTCGGTCTGGGGGACGTGAAACAGGTCTTACAAAAACGCTATGTGGGCGCCAGCCTGGAGGGCAGCACGTTTTACGCCTGGTTCCACTGGCCTCTCTACCACGCCAAGGAGGGAGACCCGATTTGCGACTGCTCTGAAACCGAGTGGATCTCCTAGACCGCCGTTTCTACCAGTAGACCACGCAGAGCCAGGGCCAGCTCGGAAGCGCTGGCAAACCGGTCGGCCTTATGTTTGGCCAACCCCCGGTCGCAGATCGCTCGCAGGCTTGAGGGAAACTCGGGTCCCAGTTGGGGTGGGGGTTGGAACATGATGTCCTGCAAAAGTTCCCCCAGTCTCGTGGATACAAAAGGCGTATTTCCCGTGAGAAGCTGGTAAAGAGTGACAGTAAGCGAGTAGACGTCGCTCTGGAAGTCCACCGTACCAAAACTAGAACTGAGGTTTTCCGGAGCCGTGTAATGGGGCGTTCCCAGCAACTCGCCACTCTGCGTAAGGTGTTCCTCGAGTTCGACGAACTTGGCCAGGCCAAAGTCCAAGACTTTCACCCTGCCCTCGGGGGTCCGCATGAGATTGGCCGGCTTGAGATCGCGGTGCAGAATGCCGCGCTGATGAATGGCGTGAACCACCTCGGCCGCCTCGGCGACCATCGCGATCGCTTCGGACTGCGTCCAGCTGCGCCCTTGCAGGGACTCTCCCGGGATCAGCTCCATGCTCAAGAAGGGTAGGGGAGTGTCGGCCACTTCGTAAATCGCCGGTAACTGCGCGTGAGACACCTGGGCAATCGAGCGCGCCTCCTGCAGGAACCGTTGCACCGCGTTGGGCGACTGATGGTGCAAAATCTTCAGCGCCACCTCTCGACCGATGCGCGGGTCCAGCGCGCGGAAGACCTTACCCATTCCACCCGCCCCGATGAACTCCAGCAGCTCATAGTGGGCGAAGCGCTGTCCGGCGGCGAGCTGGTGGACGTCGGGGCGCTGGCCCATCAACTGCTTGAGCTTTGCTTTCAGAAACGGATACTCAACCGGCTTGCTCAAGAAATCGTCGGCGCCCCTTTCCACCGCCTCCACTTTGCGCTGCGTATCGGCACTGGCGGACAGCATCAGAATCGGAATGCGAGGATAAGAGTGCAGCCGGCGTACTTCCCGGATGACCTCCAGGCCGTCCATCCCGGGCATGTCCAGGTCAACGATCAGCAGCTGGAAACTCTCCTGGGCCAGACAGGCAAGCCCTTCGACTCCGCTGGTGGTAGTGCGCACCGAGTAGCCGTCCCGTTGCAGACGGCTGGCCAGCACTTCCGTTTCCAACGGATTGTCATCGATCATCAACAGTTGGTTAGACATCGAAAGTCCTGCGCCGGGGGGCTTGTATTGTTTCCGTATCGTTCTTGTACGTCCATTGGCTGAGACTACAGGTTTCTGACCAATAAATCAAGACCTGGCCGCCGACGTCAGTGCGCTGTTTGAGCGCGACGTTTACAGGTTGTCAGCTTTTGGCCTGGCCGGGTTGGCTAAAGTATAGGCGATGCAGTCTTCCAGTCTGGACTCTTTTCGACAGCGCGTGGCCGGCCTGACTTTCCATAAACTGGACCCCTATGTGGCCAGTGTGGCGGGAAGCGTGGCCGGCGATAGCATTGAGATTCCTCCGGGAGAGAACGAGGTTCGAGTCTCTCTGCCGGATTATTATGCCGAGGACGTGGAGTTGTTGCTGGGAACCCATAACGGGCCTGGCGCCCCCATGCTGGTGTTGATCCCCGGAATCTACGGCGAGGGCGATGGTGGTCACAATCAGCGTTTAAAGGACCTGGCCATTCGAAAAGGCATGAACTACCTGATTTTGCCCAATTCGTCCAGCAAGAGCATGTTGGAAGACAAACCTCATTTTCATCCCGGTAACCCACGCCTGGACGCCCTCTGGAGCCGTCAGGCCATTATCCATTTGCGTCAGCAAATGCCAGAGTATTTTGAGAAGGTTTCGCTGGCGGGCTATTCTTATGGCGCACTGCAAGCCGTCAATCTGGCTCGACTGGATGAGGAATGTGAAGATCGTGTAATTGGAGGCGGCGTCGTGGCCGTCAGTCCTCCTGAGGATTTAAGCCACTCGATGGCTCAATTTGACGATCTGCGCAACCACTATGAGGCGGGGATTATCGACATTTCCGCCTCCATTGTTCGTTACAAGCACGATACCAAGAAATTTGGCTACGCCGACTTTATGAACAGTGATCTGGCCGCCCGAGGCGAGGGAACGAATCAGGCCGAAATGGAAATGGCCGACGAGTACGGCAGCCGCGACGGCCTGCGCGAGAGCATCGAGCGCGTGGACGTGCAGCTCGGTCATAACCGTCTACCGATGAATACGCAGGAGTATGCGGACGCCAATCTGTGGACCAAAGTGCAGATGCGTCAAGAGCACAAGCAGATGGTCGACACCATGACCTACAAGGAGATGATGGAAGGCTGGGTGTGCAAGGACCGCTGGCTGATCCAGCAGGGTCTCACTCCCAGCCAGATGACCGCCAAATATAGCTTTAGCCAGGCGATTCAGGCTTTAGAGAAAACCCCGGTGCTGGCTCTCGCCTCCCGGGACGACTATATCCTCTCTCCCCAGGACCGGGACACCTGGCAAGCCACCGAAAAGAGCGCCGGTCCCCTGGAAATTGTGCGCGTCTTCGAGCGGGGCGGCCACGTCGGACTGGCCTGGAATCCCGAGGTAGCCGAGACCATGGTGGACTTTGCCAAATCGGCCGCTGACTGACTCTTCAGCGGCGCGAGTTTCCTCTCTCGGGCTCTGCTGGTCCATAGCTCGCATCACTAAATAGGTGATGGGAATCAGGCTGCCCAGGACAGCTGCACTGGCCCAGCAGGGAATTCCAAGGGTGGTTTGCAGTGCCATAAAATCGTGGCCGCTGGATACCTGGGCAGCGGTCTTGCCGATTCCACTCGCCGCATAGGTGACTGTCGGTAGCATATTCAAGGCAGCTCCGGTCATCATCGCCGTTCCCAAAATTTTGTGGTTCTGGCGAACCTTGTAGCCGGCCGCAAAAAACGCACAGGAAGTCAGGGCGTCAACCGTGGCTCCGGCGGCGGAAGTGATTGCTCCGCTGGCCTGCTCTCCCAAACGCTGACCCAGACCGGAGAGACCTTCGTCCGACCAGCTGGTGGAGCCGCCCTTCCAGGGATTCACGCGGACTTCGATTTGCGGATTGGCATAGAGCGCCTCTACCGCTGTCTTGTGACCCATCTCGTGTAAGTAGGTCTTGGGATAGCCCAGCCAGGCCACGTGACCCGCCACCCCCAGTGTCCCTCCCAGGGTGTTTTCCAGCACGGCCAGGATCTTCTTCTGGCGCAGGCTAGAAGGTGCGTCCTGCGGAGCGGGTGCGGGTCCGGCCAGACGTCTTTGGGGAACTTTGGGAGCTGCAGTTGACAGTTTCACGCCTCACTCTAGCAAGGCTTCCGAAGCCCTTCGTTAATTGGGTTGGTCTTTTGTGAATGCAAAGTAAAAGAGGTTCGGCCAGCTAGCCGCTTCGCGGGCCCCGAGCCGTCGCGGATACAACTCCCGCAGACCTTTGCTGAGAGAGAGCGGACCTGGTCGGACAACCTGCAAAAACAGCACGCCACCAGTAAGAATTATCTCTACGTGCTGCGCATGGCCGTTTACTACGCAAACGGCGGTCGGGACAAAGAGCTGTAAGGTTAGCCAGGCTCCTCTTGCTTTGCAGTACGATCGTATGCTAAAGTGTCGTTTGTGAGACATCGCGATAGTTTACGTGAGGTCATGTTGGATCGAGCCGTGCAACTTAGCTCCCGCTGCGGCTTGCACGGACTCACCATCGGCCAGTTGGCTGATGCCGTGAGAATGTCGAAGGGCGGCATTTGTGCTCATTTCAAAACCAAAGAGGATCTCCAGATGGCCGTAGTCGAGCGGGCCGCCCAAACTTTTTCCCAAGCGGTGATTCAACCCGCTCTGTCCCATCCGGCCGGGCTGTCCCGACTTCACGCTCTGGCTGAGGCCTGGTTTGTGTATTTGCAGGCGGGGGTCTTTGAAGGCGGCTGCTTCTTCAGCAATGTGCTTTTTGAGCTGGAGGATCTGCCCGAGACCGCGCTGCTTACCGCGGTTCGCAGCCACTATCGCCAGTACCTTGCTTACCTGGAAGGGCAGACCGAAATCGCCCAGCGACAAGGGGAGCTAGACGGGCAGCTGAATGCGGCCTGCTTTGTCCAGGAATTTCACGCTCTGCAACTTTCGGCCCTGTCGTTCCGGGCGTTGGGAATGCTGGAACTCGGTCTCCACGGTGCCAGACAGAACACGCAAGCCATGCTGGCGAGGCACCGGACCGGCTAATTTTTTTTGCCGCCGGAAAACACAGACGTCCGTATTTTTAAACAGAAGGAGAGTGTCATGCAAACCGGTAGCCTCGAATGGGGACAAAAGCAACTTGGAAAACTTACTCCCGGCCAACGTCTAGGCCAGATCCTCCATGCCCTCAGGGCCGAACTCCAACGTGCCTCGCGTCGCTGGCTGCGTCAGGTCGGCCTCGCCTCGGAGCGGCTTCCTCAGGCGGCCTGGAAGGGTCTGCAGATTCCCGATTCTCCGCTGGCTCAACGAGCCGCCCAGCACTGTATCGAGCTTTCCCCTGACTACCTGGTGGGCCATTGTTTGCGCAGCTTTGCCTGGGCTACCTTGCTGGCGCAACGCGACGACCTGCAATATGACCCCGAAGTGCTATACCTGGCCTGCATGCTTCACGACCTCGGCCTGACCGATTCTGCCTTACCTCACGAGCATCAGGCTTGCTTTGCCATCACAGGAGCCCGCGCCGCCATGCAAATCCTGCCAGCCCCTGTGGCCGAAAAAGTGGCTGAGGCCATCGCGCTGCATTTGAACGTCAAAGTGGCTCTCCGTTGCGGGAGCGAGGCCCACCTTCTGCGCCAGGGCAGCGCCTTCGACATCATTGGCTTGCGCTACCCGGACGTCAGCTCCGATGCTCGTCGACAGGTGCTCGGCCTCTATCCGCGCGGCAGCTTCGCCCCTCAAATCCAAGCGCGCCTGAACGACCCTCGCATCCGCCGCCCCGGCACCCGTATCCATCTGCTCTGTCAGGGCGGTTTCTTGCAGCGAATCGGACGCAATCCCCTGGATGCCGGGGCGGACTCCGTTTAGAGTTCTCCCGCGCTGTAGAGCAGTTCGTACATGCCGGGAGCCGACTGTTCCACGAAGGGGCGGATGACTTCGAGATGGTCGGCAAACAGCTGACTGGAACGCCAGGCATTGTAGTTCTCCAACGTGTCAAACAGGGCAATGTTGACCAGTTGACCGCTCCCGTCCACCGTGCGGCCCAGTCGGTTCCCCTGCCAACCTTTGACCTGGCCGCGCAATCGGACGTATTCGCCGGTCTGGGCGGCGATGAAATCATCCACCATCCCGGCTTTGGGGGTAAACAGGTTGACCAGAAGGACCTGTCCTGCAATCTCTTTTGCTTCTGTGCTGTGGTTTTGGGTTCGGTCGGTGATCATCGGTTCGTGTTCCATAGGATTCTGATGCGACTCCGCACGGGAAATGCCTGTATAACTTTCGTTCTAGTCGGCACTCATCGCTACACAAAAGTGCGGAGGTAACGACCTCCGATTTGATGGGCGAAGCCTTTCATCTCTTCTACAAAAACCAGAATCTTAGGGGCGATATAGCGACGATCGTGGTAGGCCAGCCAGACGGGCGTGGGTTCAGGGCGCAGTTCGGGCAAGATCTCCACCAGGGCCCCCGATTGCAGCTCGTCCAGACAGCTCCAGGTTGGCAGCAGAGCGACTCCCGCACCGGCCACTGCGGCCTTGCAGATGGCCGTAAGATCTTCCAAGACGAAACGGGCGGGGAAACTGCACTCCCCACTTTTTAAGCGCCAGGGATTGACCCCACCGGTGGCGCGCACGCGAAAATGGATGCACGAAGTCGACTCCAGGTCCTGGCGGCAGGTGGGTAGCCCTTGTTCCGCCAGGAAGTTGGCCGATGCGCACAAGACCGACTGATAGTCGAAAAACTTGGTGACGATCAGGGTGGCGCTATCGGCCAGACGCCCGGTGCGGGCCACCACATCGATGCCTTCTTCGGCCAGGTCGATCAGCCGATCGTCAAGACTCACTTCGCAGCGCAGTTGGGGATGTTGCGACATAAAATGCGTCACCGGCTCGATCATCACGTTCCGTCCTAGCGCGGAAGGGAAATTCAGGCGCAAGACGCCCTTGAGTTGGGAACGCCCCTGGCTCATCTCTTCCTCGAGCTCGCGTAGCTGCTCCAAAATGGCGATGGCTCTCTCCAGTAGGCGTTCTCCTTCGCTGGTCAAGGACAGATTGCGGGTGGTTCGGTGGAGCAACTTGATGCCCAGGTCCTGTTCCAATCGCATCACCGATTTGCTGACGGCCGAAGAAGACAGGCCCAAGGCTTCGGCTGCGCCGGTAAAACTGCCGCTGCGAGCGACCTGGACGAAAGCGCTGAGTTGGGGCAGGTGAGTCATAGTTGGTGATTGTGTAGTTTTTGTCCATAATCTGTCAACCCGAACTGCCTTTTTCCGACTGCCTCGCCAGGATAAGCTCTGCCCATGAAAGCTTATCTTACCGATCCGAACGTGCCCGGCGGAATCCGCGCACAATCTGTTGCAGAACCCGTGGCAGAGTCTCAACAGGCGCTATTGCAAGTCAGTCATTTTTCCTTGAACCGCGGAGAGCTCATGTTCGCGCAGGCCGGCGCGGCCCATCGGCCGATTGGCTGGGACATCGCTGGCACGGTCCTGCACAGTCCGTCGGGCGGACCGCCGGTTGGTAGCCGCGTTGTAGCCTTCAGTCGGGCCAGCCAGGGTTGGGCCGAGCAGGTTGCAATTCCCCTGGCTGACCTGGCCTTGATCCCGGAGGGAGTCAGCCCGAGCCAGGCCGCCAGCCTGCCCGTGGCCGCCCTGACCGCTCTCTACTCGCTGGAGCGCGGCAGATGCCTGTTGGGAAGCCGCGTGCTGGTCACGGGAGCCACCGGCGGGGTCGGCAGTTTCGCCGTCTCCCTGGCCGGTCTGATGGGCTGTGAGGTGGTGGCTCAGGTGCGCCGCCCCGACCAGGTCGAGGGAATGCGCGCCCTGGGCGCTCACCAGGTGGTGGTGGATGAAGACGGTGAGAAGGTTGCCGAAGCCGGCCCCTATCGCTTGATTGTGGACGGGCTGGGCAATCGACTCACCTCTCGCGCCATCCACGCACTCAGTGCGGACGGAATTGCCGTGATTTATGGAGCCACCGATCGCCAACAATTGGAGCTACAACCGGGATTCCTGCTGGGCACCGGGACCGGTCGAGTCGAGGGATTTAACCTTTATCGCCAGTCCGAAATTGAATCGGTCACTCGGGGATTGCAGCGCTTGTTGAAGCTGGTTGCCCAGGGGCGACTTCAGGTTCCACTGGAGCAAGAGGTGGACTGGGATCAGGCTCCCCAATTGGCGCAGGACTTGCTCGATCGAAAATTCGCAGGGAAGGCCGTGGTGAAGGTATGAAAAACTGTTTTGTAGTGGGATATGGAGCGGGGGTCGGACACGGGGCGGCCAGCGCTTTTCGCTCGGCCGGGTACAACCTGGCCCTGTTTTCCCGAAACCCCGCCAAAGTTGGCGAACTTGCCCGTCCCCTCGATGCCCACTCCTTTGCTGTTGATGCCGGCCAGCCCGAGGCCCTGCGGGTGGCTTTGGAGCAGGCCGTCGCTCAGGTGGGAGCGCCCGAGGTTCTGATTTACAACGCGGTGGCCTTTCGCCAGGCGACCCCCAGTCAGCTCGAGCCGGCCGCCCTGCTAGACGATTTCTCGACCAATGTGGTGGGCGCGTTGGTGGCCACTCGCGCCTTGCTTCCTGTGATGAAAACGGGCAGCCTGCTCTTTACCGGCGGGGGGTGGTCTCTTTATCCGGATCCGGCGGTGGCTTCGACCGCCATTGGTAAGGCCGGCCTCCGCCACTTTGTGCTTATGTTGGCTCAGGAATTGCAGGGAGGCCCGGTGCGTGCCGGTACCGTCACCATTCTCGGCCAGGTTGCCGCCGGGGGGGCCTTTGACCCGATGAAAATTGGCCAGGCCTTTCTCAAGATGCACACCCAGAGCCCCGAGGAGTTTCAAAGCGAGATCCAATTTCGCGGCTGAGGCGTGGGCATCTCCAGGAGTCGCCTTTCTTCCCTTGAAGACACCCGAAAAGGGACGGAACTTTGTCTTCGCGCACATTTTTTGCTTTGATTGGATTGGGTCTGGCCGGACTTTCCGCCTGGCTCGACCAGACCTACCTACCTCGCTTTTCCCAACAGTGGCGGGCCCAAAATTACCTGGAGACCCAGGCCACGGTGGTTTCCAGTCGAGTGGGAGTGTCGGTGAGTTACACCAAAAAGGACCGTCCCCGACACACCTATCAACCGGAAGTTGTCTACACTTACCGGGTCGGCGCCAAAGCCTATGAATCGAGTCGAATTCGCTATCTCTCCACCGGTAGGGGAGAGACATCCGCCTTCGCTGTGGTAGAGCGCTTTCCAGCCCAGAAGGCCGCTCTAGCTTATGTAGACCCCGAAAACCCGGGCCAGTCCGTGCTGATTCGGAATTGGATTGCTTACGATGGATTCTCGTTCCTGATGCTGGCCGGGGTCCACGGCCTGGCCCTGTCCTGTCTGCTTGCTTCGCGTTCGTGGAAGCATGGCCGGCCCGTTGGCAAGCGGGGGCACCTGGAGTTTATGCTGGTCAACTATCAAAACCCCTTGAGCACAGCCATGGGCTCGTTTGGCTGCCTGGCTTTGCCGCTGGGGGTCCTGCCGATGTTAGGCTGGCTCTTCTCCAACTGGGCCTTTTTCTACCTATCTGTTGGCCTGACCCTGACCCTGGCAGCTTACCTGGCCTGGGAAAGTGTCCGCTCCAATCTCGACTGGAAGCAGGCGCTGGCCCTGAACCCGGTGGCCAAGACCCTTACCTACAAGGAGCAAACCTGGAACTGGGCAGAGGTTCGCATGGTGTTGGTCGCACCGCCCGCTCTGCCGACGAACAAGGGAAGCGAACTGAGATGGTTGAGTCTGCGGATGGAGGACGGTACTACCCATCCTATCGTCTCCGACGACAACCTGGCCGATCTCAAGGCGATGGCCCTCTGGCTCCGACAAAAGCTGGACCTGAAGGAAGTGAAATGAGTCGAACGTTACTGCTCGCCCTGCTGCTGTGCTCCTGGTGTTGGAGTCAATCCCTGAGCGACCGAGTGAAAATCGAGGTGAGTGTTCTCACTCACTTTGCCCACGACCGCGGCAGTATTCCCGATTCGGTCTGGTTTCAAGGCAAACAATATTCGTTGGCGGAAGCGGCCGGGGCTATCCTGCCGCAGTTGGGCTGGGGAGAACCGGCCAACCGCCCTGAGCTGGCCGTGGCCTGGGTCAATGAAGTCAATCTGGTCGGTCTGCGCTCTCTGGGTCCTCCCAAAGTCCAAACCCTGCCGGATGGAAAGACCCAGGTGGAGGCCTGGGTCGACTTGCCTACCGGCAACCACCCGGCCGCTACCGGCCACTACCGCTACATCTTTACTCCGGCCGGGGTTCAGCAGACTGAAGTTCTCGAGGTCTTGTCGACGCCGATGAGGCCTTCCAATTAGGGGCTTGCCAACGTGAAAGCGTGCATCTCGCTGCACTACTGTTTCCGGGGGATCGGGAAGAGCTGGAAAGTTGAGGCTGTTCCCCGCTTGGGAGTGAGGACCAGAGTGTCGCCTGAACCCCGGGTTGCCTGCGCCCGGGTTGCCTGCGCCTCAATATTGGGCACGCCGCGTTGCGGGCGGCGGAATTTTAGCTCGAACTGTTTGGTCTCGGGGTCGTAGTCGTAGGAAAACCACAGCACTTTTTCGTCAGCCAGAACAGCAGAGCCGTAGCCATTCTCCAGGCGGAGACGTTGAATCGGGGACTCCCGGTCCTGGTTCACCCAAATGCCCGCCAGGGGAGCGGCATACTGACGACCCGCGGAGAGGGTGCGCAGGTGCCAAACATTGAAAGCCGCCATGACCAGTAGAAACACAAGCTGCGACACCAACCGCAGCCTATAGGCCATTTCGGGCGGGCGGGTG
>JALHOV010000265.1 GCA_022842865.1 Vulcanimicrobiota bacterium
GAGCCCACTCTACTCTCTTTGCTTGACCTCCGCCTCCAGCGCGCTGACCAGCTCCGATAACAAGCCGCGGTAAGCGGGGTGAGCCGGACCCCAAGCCCGGCAATCGCAAAAATCCGTCCTGCTGAGCCTGAATCTCAACCTCTACCCGCAGCTTCTGTTGCTGTTCAGGAGCCAGAGACTCAAAAATTTAAGCCTTTGGACCACACGTTGGCTCGAACGCTCTCGTGCCATCTCGTCTTCCTCGCGTTGCGACACGCGCAACCGATGAATTTTCTCGCGCTCTTGCTTTTGCACCTGAGCCTTGTCCACCACAGCCTGGCCGTAGCCGCCCCGCAAAATTTCCGAAACGAGCCATGAACTCACTGACACCTGCGAAGATGAGCGTTCGCGTAAGGACCAAACGGTTTGAATCAGAACTTAAAGGTTACATCATCCCCGAGGTGCTGGAAGTGGCCCACGATTTCTTGCTCTTGGAATGGCTGGACTCCGCTGCACCTGCTCCAGACCACAACCAGCGGCTGGGCAGAGGCCTGGCAGAAATGCACCGCCCGGGGTGGCTGGGCCAGCTACGCCGAGGCCTTGCCACTCACCGACGGTTACGAGGAGCGCATCCCTCTTTACCAACTCTACCCCCTGCTGGTCCAGGTCCACCTCTTCGGCGGTAGCTATGCGGCCCAGGTCGACCAGGCTCAGAAGCGTCTGCCGGGCTGACGGGCCGGCCCTCAAGCCGGAAGGAAGCTCTGAGATTGAACCCCTGGACCGCTTCCACGGTAAAGCCAGGGTGCGCCTTTCTAAGCGGGTAGTGACTTCTTTCCTGGCGATGTGGCTGGGGGGCCCAAGCGGTTTGCTATGGTTGATTGCGTTGCAGGCTGCGCCGTTACCGGTCGTGCTGGGTCCCCTGATAAAATTGGGACAGCCAGCCTCAATGCTGCTGGGCTTATGGCTTTTGTCCTGGCCAGCGTGGGCAGTCCTTTTCGTGATGCGCCGCGAATGGCGCCCGATGTGCCTGAGCGCAGTGGCTGGCGGGCTCCTCTCCTTGTGGACCAGTCTGGCGCCGGTCCAGCAGCGCAAGGCGTGGCTTGCAGAAATCGCCGTCCAAGGCGATCTGCTCGCCACACGGTTGGAGGAACAGCGGGCGAAGAAAGGGGCTTATCCTGCCCAAATAGGCGAAGCCGAACTTGCAACCGGCGCCGCTGGTTATAGCGTTTTCACCTACGAGCCAGATTCAGAGCACGGCTACGAATTGAGTTTGAGCACGTCCAGCGGAGGCATCAACTTCGACCGAATGTTCTACTGGCCCAGCCGGACCTATCCCTCATCGCTTCACGGCGAACCCCTCGAGAAAATTGGCAACTGGGCCTACCTGCACGAGTAAGCCAGCGGGCTCTAGCCGGAGACGGAGCATTCCCGGCGGGTGTCGCGGGGGAGGTTCCAGCCGGAGGGATCGGGTTCGCTGAGGGTGGTCAGGTCGATGTCGGCTATGATGAGGTTAGGATGTTCGCTGAGGTTTTCGCACAGGCCGTTGGGCCCCACGAAGTAGCTCTCGCCAAAATAGGGCTGGTTCCAGGGTTTTTCGCTGCCTTTGCGGTTGGATCCGCCAATGAAGACGTTGAAGCGGGCAGCGTCGGTGGGAAATTCCATGTGCCACATACGCTGGGACTTGGAGCCGAAGGTGATGGCCGGGCTGAAGATCAACTCGGCACCCTGACGGGCCAGGGCGGGCATCACGTAGTAGAAGTGCCGGTCATAACAGATGGATACGCCGATTTTGCCCACCGAAGTGTCGAAGACGGGAAAAAGCGCCGCCATGTCTGGGGCGTCACTACGCCCGTAGTAGAAGTTCTCGTGAAATGAGCCCTGCTCGTTGCCGCCGAAAGGGATGTGGGCCTTACGAAACTTCCCCAGGGTTTCGCCCTTTTCGTCGATCACCACGGCCGTATTGAAGCGCTTCTCACCGTCCTTTTCGTAGATGGGAGCAATCACGATCAGCCCCAGACGGCGGGCCGCCTCGCGCAGCTCCGTGACCGTCCGCCCGCAGCGGGCGTCCTCAGCCATAGGAATCCACATAGGGTCGGTGCCCAGCGCAAAATAAGGCGCCGGAAAGAGTTCTCCGAAGCAAATCACCTGCACGCCTTGAGTGCTGGCCGCCTCCATCAATTCGATGTGGTGGCACACGTTGGCGGCCCGTATCTCCTCCAGTTTGTCGCTCAGGCAACCGAGTTCTTCGACCCTTTCCGGCATGCCGGCATAGACGTTCTTGGTCTCGGTCAGGGCGGCACGCACCACCCGGCGGGACATCTAGAGGTCCTCCTGATTGGCCAGCTGCAAGAGCACCTCCAGCAGCACGTTGATGCCGTCGGAGCATTGCTTGGGAGTGGAGAATTCGCGCGGATTGTGGCTGATGCCATCATACTCACCGGGACAAAAGACCATCGCGGCCGGACAGATGGCGGCAAATTCCTGGGCGTCATGCCCGGCACCGGCGATAATCGACTGGTGGCTCAGACCGGCCCGCTCGGCGGCGGCCACGATGCGCTCCTGGAGACGGCTGCTGAAAGGCACGGCCGGCGTGCGAGCTGTCTGGCGCCAGCGAATCTCGACTTTCTCGCGTTTTTGCACTTCTTCATAGAAGGCCAGCAAATCGGTCTCGGACCGCTGCATCAACTCGTTGCTGGGATTGCGCAAATCCACGGTGGCTTCGACCTTACCGGGCACGATGTTGACCAATCCGGGATGGGGCGTCATGGCTCCCATGGTGGCGCGCATTTCCCCGTAGTGACCGGTGGCGATCATCTCCCTTAACTTGAGATTGATCATGGAGGCGGCCACGCCCGCATCGGCGCGCAGGTCCATGGGAGTGGCTCCGGCGTGCCCGGATTTCCCCACGATGGTCAGCGCCTGCCAGGAAATCGACTGCACTCCGCTGACCACGCCCACCTCCACGCCCTTCTGAATCAGCATCGGACCCTGCTCCACGTGACATTCCAAAAAGGCGTGAGGAGGCGTCACATGTTCATCGCAGTCGCCCAGGAAGCCAATCTTCTCCAGCTCGTCGCGCAGGCGCAGTCCGTCGCGGTCCTTGAGCTCGTAGGCATAGTCCAGGCTCAGACGCCCACAGGCCACCGCGCTGCCCAACATGTCGGTTCCAAATCGGCATCCCTCCTCATCGGTAAAAAAGGCCACTTCGACGGGTCGCAGCGTCTCGATCTTGTGCTCGTTCAAGCTACGCACGATTTCCAGTGCTCCCAGCACGCCCAGACAGCCGTCAAAGCGTCCGGCGGTGGGCACCGAATCGATGTGCGAACCGAGCATCACCGGCTTCAAATCGGCGCGACGGCCGGCCCGCCGGGCGTAGACGTTGCCGATGCGGTCCACGCGAACTTCCAGGCCCAGCTCTTTCATCCAACCGACCACCAACCGGCGCCCCTCGCCGTCTTCAGCGCTGAGGGCCAGGCGGCACACGCCTTGCAGGCCGGTTTCCTCGTCCTGGTAGCGGCCAATCTGGCCGAGTTGATCCAGGGCAGCATAGAGACGATCGCTGTTGATGCGGGTGAGAGAGTCAGGCATGGCGGCAATTTCCTGCCGTTTTGAGCAAGTTCCTGTCTACAATTGGGCAGCCCGCTCCAGCAATTGGCGGGTCAATTCAAACAGCTTGGGGTCTTTCTGGCGCAGCAAATTGGGGTCCTCATAAAAGTGGCCCACACCCTCGGCAATGTATTCGGCCACGTTGCTGGCGGCGTATTCGCTGACGGTGCCCCCTTGCACCGCCCCCTGATAAGCAATAAACACTTTGGAGTGCCAGCTACCGTAGAAGCGGGGATCATGGCGGGAAACCGAGTCTTCTACGGCGTGGCCAAGTTCGTGCAAGGGCGTGTGAGAGTGAGACTGGCCCGGCTGCGGGGCCACCTTGCTGCTCTGCACCAGAATGCGCCGGCTCTGGGTGAAGTACTGGCCGTTAATGGACGAATTTTTGATGGCTTTGCCGTTGCTATCCGCCCAGGCGCCGTGAACGGAGGCATCCAGCAGGCTGACCCGGGCCGTTCCGCCCTGGCCGTCGGCCACATAGGCCAGGTCGGGAACAAGAATGTCGTAGCCCTTTAAATCCAGGGGAATCTGACCGGGATCTTTGCTCCAGGCCTGCTGCTGAGCCGGCGTGGCCGTAGCCAGACTGGCCTGGCGGGCTTGCTCCAGGCGGGGGCCGTTGATGGCTTCCACCAACCGGGTGTATTCCTGAATCTGAGCCGGAGTGCGTGCGCCGACCAATTGCGCCATCAAGGTGGTGCCTTTGGGCATCTTTTGTTGCTGGGCCAACTTATGCAGGCCGTCCCCGTCGCGCAACAGGCCGGCCAGACTGGGAATGCTGAAAGGAACGGCCAGGCTGTCGTGGGGCAGAGTGTCCAGCAAAACCGACCGTCGCTCGCGCTGCAGCTGCCCGGAATCCAGTCCCTGGGCCTGCAAGCGCGCGATGCCTCTGGCATAGGGCGCGGTCGCCGTCTCGACAGCTTTGGCGGTGGCCTGCATTTTGCCCATTTGCGCCTGGAAATCGGCCAGGCTGCGAGCCGGCAACACGCCGGTCTGCATGAAGCTCTGACCGGGGCGGACGACCTCCACCTGGACGCCGTCGTTTACCAACAGCTGGAGAATCTTGGGATCGACCCGCTTGTATCGCTGGGAAAGCCGGGCCGCTTCCGCCGGAGTGGCCGAGGCCGCGATCAAACCGGGCGTGGAAGGGCCGGCAAGGCAGCCCAGCGAGGCGCCCAACAAAGCCACCGCCGCACCGGCGCGAACCCAGCCGGAAATGCTCTGGGGGCGCTCGGCCGAGAGCTCCACCGTGTCCAGCGCCTGGCTACGCTCAGGTGCCACCGACCGCTTGGGGAGCGGACTGAGGCGGGTCAGGCCATAAGCAGAAACTTTCACCGGCCTAGCATAAAGGCCAGCCCTTTAAAAAATCTGAAGTTCTACGCCGGCGGCCCGGATGCGGTCCCCCGGACGCACTCCGCCGGGCTGATCGGGAGGAAGCAAAGCCAGCCACTCCAGGTCGCCTTTGACCCGCGTGATGTGCACGGGAGGCCGATGAGTTCCGTGATAGCCAAGCTCATAACGACCGGCGATCTCTTTCCAGGCCAGGCTGAGGCACTGCGGAGGCAGGCCATCCACGATAACCTCCTGATCATACCAGCGCTCCGTTGCCCCTCCCGGCCCGCCGAGGGCCACCGTGTAACCCGAGACGGCAATGGTCTGGCCGCCGACCTGCAGGTGGAGAGGTGGGCGCGGCTTCAGGGTAATGCGAGTGGTCACCAGGTTCAGAACGCAATCTCCCAATTGCAGCCGATCGCCGGCCCGAAGCAGGCACTGCTCGACCATTTGACCATTGATGTAGACGGGATTGGTGGTGGATAGATTGGTCAACTGAAAGGCTCCCTCGTTCCACCTGAGCTCCGCGTGCCGGCGCGACACGGTGTCGTGCTCGATGTGCAGAAAACCCGGATCGACGGGAGTTCCGGGACTGGTCCTGCCTAAAACCATCGAGGGATGGTCGAGAGGATAGGTCTGTCCGGTGGTTTCATCTTTAAGCTGCAATCCGCTGTCCATCGTTCGGGGTTCTCAGCCGGAGGGGAGGGGCCCTGCCACCTGGAAGACCCGGCCATGTTGAACTCTGGCCTGCAAATAAAAGTCACTGAAGGATCCGCACGCGGCAGCATCCATCCGCTCGATTCGCAACGTATCAGCATCGGACGGGCCCCGGCAGGGGCGGTGCGCCAGGTGGGCTGGGTGCATTTGCGCGACGAAACGGTCTCCGGAATGCAAGCCGAATTGGTCTGGCAGCCGGAGTCCAAGAAGTTCCTGCTGGTCAATCGGTCCTCCACCAATCCTACCAAGGTGAACGAGGTCGAGGTGAACGAGGTGGAATTGCAGCCTGGCGATCAGATTCGTATGGGCCGCTGCGTGGTCGACCTGCAGGAGACCGATCGCCGGTTTGTCACCCGCAAGCCTCAGCAGCAACCCGTGCCTGTGCCTGCGGCCGTAGTGGAACAGGCAGCTCCGCTCGAAACGGCCGTGCAAGTAGCCACCGTGACCCGCTTCTTTCTGGAGTTCCTGGAGGGCACTAACGCCGGCCAACGTCTACCCCTCGAGGCAGAGCGCATCGCCGTGGGCGGAGCATTCGATCCGGCTCGACCTCCGGAGGACAACTGGTTCGATCAGGGGGTGGCCCTGGGCGACACCAGCCTGCCTCCTTATTGCCTGGCGCTGGTGCGCCGTGGCCAGGACTTCGCGATGCTGGCTCCGCGCGAGGCCGACGTGCCGACCGGACTGGAGCGCGAAGAGGATGACTTGATCTGGGTGGCTCAGTTGAAGCCGGGCCAGTCGGTCGCCCTGGAGGCCGACGACCAGATGCGCCTGGGCCATCATCGCATGCGCGTGCTGCGCCGTGAGGTCAGGGTTTAGCCAGACCCCACTCGGGACTCCTTAAGTTCACTCCCTTGGGTGACTCAACCAGGCGCTTGAGCTCGGAACCATCCGGCCGGACCGTATAGATACCGTCCACCGCGGCGAAGGCGATATTGGCATTGGGGGCCCAACTCAGGTCCAGCGGCTCCGGCCCCTTGAGGGAAACAATTTTCTCCTTGTCGTCGCCAACTACCGGGATCAAGTGAAGGCTCGACTCTTTGCCGCTTTGGCGCATGAAAGCAAGTCGGCGACCGTCTGGCGACCAGCATGGGACTTTGTCCGTTTCGCCTGCGGCCGGACTGGTCAAGCTGCGTCGCCTTCCGTTCGCGTCCATGATCCAGATGGCACGGTCGGCGGCGAAGGTTAATTGCGACCCATCAGGCGAGAAGGCGGGGTGGCTACCTTCGTCGGCCAGTTGCACGGGCTTGCCTTTGACCTTCCCCTGTTCGATGGTCCACTTCATCAGGCCCTTGCGCACAAACACCAGGGCCTCGGGGGAGACATCGAAGTCTGCCACGCTCTCGGCCAATTTGGCGACCTTTTTGCTGCTCAGGTCCAACACCACCAGGTCGCCATCGCGCAACAGCGTGACCTGGCCGGGTTCGGGGCCGAAATGAGGAGACTTTCCCGCTCCCAGGCTACGAATGGTTCCATCCAGCGAGCGCAACTGGACCTCGGAAGAATCGGCGCCACTGGCCTGAAAGACCAGAGGACCCGGTTGGCCGGCGCTGCCGCCGCGCCACAGGGCGACTGCTCCCACACCTCCGAGCACCAGAACGCCCAGTCCCACCTTGACCAACGGAGACAAGGGGGCCCTGGCAGAGGCGGGCACGACCACCACCCGCGAGCCGTCGAACCCGGCCGCCAGCGCTTCGGCAAATTCCCCGCAGCTGGCAAACCGTTCCTGAGGGTCCTTGGCCATGGCCTTCAGAATGGCGGCCGAGGCGCCCCGAGGCAAACCTGTGGGCGGCGGTGGAGCGGTGCGCATGTGGGCCGTCATCACCTCCATCATATTTCCGGTGAAAGGCAAATGACCGCAGCCCAGCTGGTAAATCAGCACCGCCAGGGCGTACTGGTCCGAACGCCCATCCAATTCTTTCAGGGAAAGATGCTCCGGCGACATGTACTCGGGGGTGCCCACCGCCATGCCGGGAGCGGTCAGGCCTTCTTGCTCGAGCATCTTGGCCACGCCGAAATCGGTCAGATAAAGGTGGTCGCCGCGGTCAACCAGCACGTTGTGCGGCTTGAGGTCACGGTGAACGACGCCGTGGGAATGAGCAAAATCCAGGGCCGAGCCCAATTGCCGGGCCACCGAAACCAGCCGCTCGGGAGAAGTTAGCGTTTCGGGCAGAGTGCCGCCCTCCACCAGACGCATGGCGATCCAAAGGTAGTCGGCGTTGCTGGCATAGTCGTAAATCGGCAGAATATTGGGGTGCTCCAGCTTTTGCATCATCTGCTTCTCGCGCTGGAAACGAGCCACCAGGTCCATGGTGTCGCCGGGAATACGGCGAATGACCTTCAAGGCCACTTCCCGATCCAGGCTGTGCTGCTGAGCGCGAAAGACGCTGGCCATGCCCCCCTGGCCAACACGGGCTTGAATGGTGAAGCCGCCCAGCTTCTGACCGACCAAATCTTCAGACACAGGCGTTCCTTTCTTAAAGGTCGGCCCGGAACCCTGGGAGAACCTAAACAGATGAGTCTTACCCCAGACCAGCTTTTACACGACCGCTACCGTATCGTGCGCATTTTGAAAAGCGGAGGCATGGGCTCGGTCTATGAGGCCATTGACACCAAGCTGGCCGATTCACCCTGCGCGGTCAAGGAAATCCACGAAGCGGCTCTGGCCAGTCGGGACTCCGGCTACATTCAGACCCGGTTCTACGAGGAAATGAAAGCGCTGGTCGCCCTCGACCACGGCTCCATTCCCAAGGTTCGCGATTACCTGACCGAGGACGACAAAGTCTACATCGTCATGGAATTGGTGCAAGGGCGCAGCCTGCAGGAGGAAATCGAACAGCGCCACGAGCTCAAGGACCCGCCGCCGGTCGACTATATCGTGCTCGACATGATCAAGCTCTTGGACACGTTGACCTACTTGCACGGCCAGGAACCGCCGGTGATTCACCGTGATGTAAAGCCGGCCAACATTTTGCGTGATAGCCGTAGCGGCCTGATCAAACTGGTGGATTTCGGATTGGCTCGGGCCGCCGGCGGTCCCAATACCCAAACCGTGGTGGGCACCATGGGCTACTGCGCACCCGAGCAATTGATGGGGAAAGCCGAGCCCCGCTCCGATGTCTACGCGGTGGGTGCCACTTTGATGCACCTGCTCACGGGCGTGGCGCCGGAGATGGAGCTTTTTGAAGCGCGCAGGCCAGAATTGCCGGGAATCCGGCCGGGCCTGGAGGTCATCATCGAGAAGGCCACCCACGTTAAACCGGCCGATCGCTACGCCAGCGCCGCCGACATGTCGCTGGCGCTGCAGAACTGGCTGCATCGTCCCACCCAGATGCAGGCGGTGCCTGCGGCCGCAGTGGCTCAGCCGGCCGCCCAAGCTGCGAGCGCGGGCCCGCTGTCCAGCGCCCGAGGGAAAGCCATGGCCGGAAGCCTGGTGGTGTTGGCTCTACTGGCCGGCTACGCAGTCGGGCATCGCCCCAAGGCCAAGCCGCCCAGCCAGGCACTGGTGCCCAGTGCCACCCCGACGGTGAACAAGCAGGCCCTGGAAGCAGCGGCTCGCCACGTGACCCTGCCACCGCAATCCCTGAAAGCGCTGGCTGAAAAGCCCCCGCCACCTCCGCCACCGCCAGCAGCCGCTTACGTGCCCAGCTATTCCAATCGCTCCGCCGGGTATCAGCCTGCGCGCAGGACCTACCGTGCCGAGCGACGCCAGCAGCGTTATTCCAACCCGGCTCCGGTCTATCGCCGACCGGTCTACGACACGCCGGCCGTTCATGTGAACATGGGCGGCGGCGGCATCCAGGCCCAGATCAACGGGCCCGGCGGCATTCAGATCCGCAGCGGCTTCAGATAGCCTGGTCAGGCCGAAGGCCGCTAGCCCTAAATTGCCCCAATCTTTAGCCTGCGGTCGGGGCGGAGCCCCTCCGCTCCGGCGAAGAGTTAGTGGGGCAATTTATGGCACAATCAGGGGAGGCTACTCGCCTGCGGCGACTAGCCTTCAATTGAGTTGTGGTCTAAATTGGCCTACTAACAGCACGCGGGAGTCGTATGTGGGCCCCTCCCCTGCGGGGCCCTCCCACGGCAGCTTGCTGCGAGAGACCGCTCAGGCTGGGGCCAATTTAGAGCTAACCGACTTCGAAGGTGGCCAGCAGGGCCCGGTGATCGGTAGGGTACGGGCTGATCACGATGTCCGCAAACTCGGGCTTTTCGCCCACGATCTGGATGTCTTTCAGCTTCAGGCCCTCACCGCGATACTGTACGTAATCGATGCGGTCGTGGTGCTCTTTGGGGTCATCCTGAGCAGCGTTGGGCGTCCAGGTGTTGCCCGGGTGAGCCATCTCGTCCGGATATTTCTCTCGATAGGAATCGGTGAAACCGGCTGCTTCCCACTGGCGAGAACCGGGCCAATCGCATTTGATGGGATGACGTCCGGCCTTGTGGGCCGCTTCCGTCCAATCCTTGTGGGAAGGCTCGTTGAAGTCACCGGTGGCGATAACCGGCAAATTCAGGCCGTTGGCTTCCGCAATCATGGTGCGCACTTCTTTGCCGCGCGTCTTGTTGGCTGAGGCGATAGCCTGGGCCTCGGTCTTCAGGTACGGGCCCCCGCCGGTGGGCAGATGCAGCAACTGGTGAGGCTGATAGGGAAACGAAGTGAGGTGGGCATTCAGGAAGCCGACCTGTTTGCCATTCTCGAGGGTCACCTGGACGCCGTATTTGTTGTCCGTCACCTTCTCGATAGGAAAGCGGCTCAGCAAAGCCGTGCGTTTATCCTGCTGCAGACTGTGCATGCCAAACTTGGCGGCCAGTTGCTTGGTGCTGGCGGCGGACTCCTGCAGACCGATGAGATCGGGTTGGGTGGCCTCGATGATGCGAGCGATTTCGTCGACGCCGGACTCGCTGTCGAACATGATGTTGACCGAGAGCACCTTGAGCAAGACCGGACCGGCCGGACCCTGGTTTTGCGAAGCCACGGCGGCTGCCGTGGCCCGGGCGCTTTGGGCCAGGTTGGCGGCCGAGACCCCGGGGGCGCCGCCGCTCAACTGGATGGAATCGGCGGGGATCGCCTGGTCGGGCTGCACGGCGGGTTTGCTCGCTCGCGGGCCAGGGGTGAAGGTGGGTCGC
>JALHOV010000266.1 GCA_022842865.1 Vulcanimicrobiota bacterium
AGGATCTCACGCCAAAAGGCACCCAAAGCCCCGGAATAAAAGGAAGATCCACATCTGAATGCGGAGAATCCCCACCCGGCCGCGGATCTCACGCCAAAAGGCACCCAAAGCCCCGGAATAAACGGAAGATCCCCAGCCCGGTGCGGAGAATCCCCACGCGGCCGAGGATCTCACGCCAAAAGGCACCCAAAGCCCCGGAATAACCGGAAGATCCCCAGCCCGGTGCGGAGAATCCCCACCCGGCCGCGGATCTCACGCCCAAAGGCACCCACAGCCCCGGAATAACCGGAAGATCCCCGTCTGAATGCGGAGAATCCCCCGCCGGCAGCAGATCTCACGCCCAAAAGGCACCCAAAGCCCCGACAAAGCCGGAGCCACGCAAACCCACGAATTTGCGGCCTTCAGCAGCGAAAAGTCAGCCAGCGATGCATCCCGTCAGAGGCGATGAGATTCTCTTCGACTGACCGAAAGCTCGTCTCGCCTAAAGCCCAACGGGTATAGTCCGAAACGGTCTCGGGAAAGTCGGCCGCCTGCTCGTGTTCCATCACCAGGTCCAGTTCCTCGCTCGACAGAGCCGTCCACTCGGCCCGCATCCAGGCCCGGCGCCGCTCCAGGTATTGATGGCGCGATTCTCCCTCTTCGCGGAAGATGTCTACCAGTAAGAAGATGCCCTCAGTGCCTAAGGCTGTCGATACTTGTGACAAGGTGCGGCGTTTCTCCGAAGAGCTGAGGTGATGCAGACAAAACGAGGCCAGCGCGACCGTCCAATGGTTCCCGACGGCGGGCAGCTCCCTTACATCGCCCACCTCAAATGCCCAACCGGGCTGAACTCGCTTCCGGGCCAGATCCAGGACGCCCAACGAGCTGTCTATCCCCAGATAGGCTTCCACCTCCAGGCCGCGCAGCAGTTCCACGCTGGCGCGCGCGTCTCCACAGCCCAGTTCGAGAAAACGCATGGGAGCCTGATTTTCCAGGTAGGTCCGCAGGCCCGCGTAGAGCTGCCGATGCGACAGATAGTCGGCGGCTACCACCTTCTCATAGACAGCCCAGGCCCGCGTAAAGAACTGGCCGATGGCTTCTTCGGGCATTTACTTGTCGGGCAGGGAGGTGTGGAAGCCGATGGCCAGCTGCTTGGTGACCACGGCGGCGCACATCACTGCCGTGCTGATGCTGGCGATGGATGGCACCAGGGCCGAAGTGCCCAGGCAGGCACCGATGGCCATCTGGCAGATGCCCACGGTGACTCGGCGGTTGTTGTGCTCGCGCACCCCGCGCACGGTGTCGGCAGCGCCCAAGATCAAGTCGGCTCCGCACTGCACCAGGCTGCTGGCGGTGGAAATCCCGGCGTGGTGACCGCCGCCGGCGTCCACCGCTTTGTTGGCCGACATGGCCAGCAAAGAGACGCCCTCAACCCGATCCAAAAAGGTCTTGCCCTGAATCAGCTTATTGGCGCCCCAAATGCCCGCGCCCGCCGCCACTCCCCCCGAAGCCACTCGTCCCAGGGTGCTCTGCTGCAATGCGGCCCAGGCACCCATGGCGTCGTGGCCCAGCTTACCCAGGTCAACCGAGCGGGCAAAGACCGGATTTTCGGCCAACAACTGCTCGGGTCTCTCTTCCATGGAATTCTCCGACTGCAGGCGTTTGGGGGCGAATTGGAAGACGGCGGAGGGGTTAACTTTCACCTCAGCAGCGTAGCTCACAAACTCCAGTGAGGTTCAGACCGTGTCGTTAACAGGCCGTTAGGGAATCTGAATCGCGTGCCGAATGATCCCATGTGCAGCGGAGGGGATTTACTCTGGCGGAGGTGATGGTCGCGATCTTGTTCGTGAGCATCGCGCTATTTGGCTACATGGGCCTGCATATGCGCATCATTCACAGCGCCACCACTCTGCAGCAACGCCACGCCATCCGCCGTAAGGTCAATCTGCAAAGCGCGCTGCTCGTTGCCAAGGCGCGCTGGGAGAGCAAAGAGCTGAACCACGTGGGCGCTTACCCGCTCTTTGTGACCCAGGTGACCGAAAATTTCCTCAGTCCCTATCTGCATCCTGGTGGGGATGACCGCTCCAGCCAGTATGAGGCCTCTCTGGAACGTCAGGTCGAGATGGTGCCGCTGCCGGCCGAGCATCTCCAGGTGAGAGTTGCCTGGGACAATCGCCACGGCCCCCAGGAATACGTGGTGGACACGCTGGTGTGCCCCAAGGACAAAGGCTGGTGAGAGGAACCACTCTGGCTGAGTTGCTGGTGGTGATGGCCATCTGGTCGTCTTTGATGGTGGCCATTCTGGGCTTCTACGCATACGGAACCAAAGTGAGCGCACGCTACGACAAGGCGTCGCAAGAGATCCGCGTGGTCCAACTGCTGGCCGATAAGATCAATAGCTTCTGTCGCGACGCCTACATTCTCGAAGTCATTCAATTCCCGCCTACCTTGCTGGTGCAGCGGGTCCAGGAAAATCCGCTGCTGCCCGACGGTTTATTGGCCAATTTGCGGCCCACCCTGGAGTATCTTTCCATCGGCCCGGACCCCAAGCGGACTAAGCCCGAAGAGACGCCTATGACCAGCGCGTACAATGCGGTGATGACCGGCATTTACGGACAACCGGGAGAGGTCTTGCTGCCGCTGCTCCGCGGAATGCGCGCCGAATTACGGCTGACCAACGGAATTCTCATCTTGTCCTGCAATAACCCCTTGGAGGGCCAACCCCTGGGCCTTCCTCCCATGGGCGAAATGCCCCCGCGCCGCCCCGAAGACCGGATTCCGCTGAACCATTTTTTCGAATTTCGCGGCCTCACCCCCACCACAGGATACATGGGCAACTGATCCCCTCGAGCTAGTTGCCAAACCGCGCCAGGGGCACGTAGCGTCGCAGCATCTGCTTGTCACTGGCGTAGCTGCCCAGGACCAGGGTTTGCGCCGACACGACGGGGCCGGCAGTTCCTTTGTATTCCAGGTCCAAAGGCAGGCGGTAACTTGATTTGGAGGGCAGCAGCAGGGCCAGACCGGCCGGCAGAATCTGCCAGTGCTCGCCGTTAAAGTGGGCCAGGCCGGTTTGCGAGGAACTCTCGGTCGGATTGATTCCTTGCAGAGTCGAAGTAAGGGTCACCAGCGCGTAAAGTTCCTTTTCGTGACCCGTGAGGGTGCCAATCGAAGTGCTCCAGCTGAGTGCCAGCGCCGGTTCTAACTCGCCTAGAAAGTCTTTCTTCGGGTCGTATCGGGCACCAAGGTGCAAGGCGGGCAGTGCGCTTGGAAAGTGTTCGGCAATGTCGTGCGAGCTCAGCATCTGCCGGCCGGCCTCGGGCCGCGTGAAATAATACTCGGACCCGATGCAGCGCAACTGGGCTTGCCGTGGCAGGCGGCTGAGCGTCAGTTCTCCGGGTGAAACTCGATACCAGTCGGGCTGGGTGTCGCCCAGCCTTCTTACGAAACACTCTCCTTCGGGCGACACCACCATTCCCTGCGGGCTGGGGCGCGGCCCCGGCACCACGGTCGGTTCTTCCAGGCCTTGCGGGTCGACCTTCAAATAGTCCAGCACGGCCGTCCATTTGGATGTGGCCAGGTCGAGACTCAGAATGCACGGCTCGCGGAAGAGCGTAGCGTCTTTGCCCTGGGAGCGGATGTCGCCGTTGGTCTGCTCGGTGTTTTTGAAGCGGAAGCCTGAATAAAAGTAATGTGTCCCGTGGGCAAAATACTTTTTGTTTCCAATCCCACCGGAAGTTCCGGTGATGGCATACCACTCGACGCGGGGCCCGTTAAAATACTCGTAAGGAACGGTCATTTCTGAAGGACTCTTGGCAATGACGTCCCAATCCAGCGTCAACTGCTCCCAGGTCAAGGTGGAGCCATCCCCGCGGACCACGGGAGGACCCGTCACCTCGCCGGGCGGCCGGTTATCTTCTACGATTTGAGGGTTGTGCACCTTGCCAAGTTGCTCTCCCACATCGGGCAGCAGCTTCCAACTCCACTGATTGTTTTCCAGGCTCAGGGTCGTGAGACCGTGACCTTTCGGGATTTGTTCTGAAGTTTCGGCAAATTCGCCGGGAAGTACCAGTCCTCCCGGGGTGACCACCTTCTGGAAGTCCTTGATGGTGGGCGGATCCACTCCCGCGCCTTCCTGGATGGCGTGTAGTTTCTCGCTGCCGGCGGCCAGGGATAGGGGAAAAAGGACTCCGGGCTTGGCCAACGGTTCCCAGACCATTTCCGGCGTCAGGACCTGGAAGCCAGTCCCCATGTCGGCGAAAAGATGAGGCTTGCGCTGCTCGACCAGCAAGCTATCGGCCAGCCGAAATTCCTCCAGCAGGACATGACGTTCCGTTTTGACACCCCCGGATAGACCGGTAGTAACCAGATCAAGGGCCGCCATGCCCGATTTGCTGAAATTGGCTTGCTGGTAAGGGCGTACCTGGGCCGTGGCCACCGCGCCGCTGGCGAACTCCCGACGCAACGAAGTGACCCGGGCTTCCCAGTTGCTGGTGGTCCGCATGACCATCAGAGTGTAGTCGGCCATTCCCTCGGCCGCCAGACTGGAGCGCAACTTGTGGTCCACCAGCAACGTATAGCGGATATCCTCTCGATTGGAGACCACCAGCGCCACCGACAAGAAGAAAAGAAAGGCGGCAATAAACAGTGCGGACAAAAGCAAGTTGCCGGACGTCTTCTTGGCCATGTTTTCCCTTTCGGGGTCGGCTGCGACGAACCTGGGTGTTGACAATGACAACATATATTGGTATTAACATGGAGTGGCGCAACTAGAAATCTACTCCCAAGCCAGCTGGTCCGCCGAAGAGTTTGTCACTATTGCTAACCGTTTGCTCCCGGAGTTTTTGCCTGATATCGGCTTCAGTCAAAAGGTGCGGGAGGAAGTAAATTTACGACTGATTCGCCATTACACCAGTATCGGTTCGCTGGATGAACCCGGTAAACTCGGAAAAGAGTCGCGTTATACCTTCCGTCATCTCCTTCAGTTGTTGCTGGTTCGGCGCTTATTGGCTCAGGGCCACAGCTCCGGAAGCATCGACGAATTTCCCAGACGCCAATCCAATCAACAGCTGCTCGATTTGCTGGAGCAAAACCAAACGACACTCCCTCACTTGTTGAGCCAGCAAAGCCACGGTCAATCAGCGCTAGAGTTCTTGGACTCGGTGCGCAAACGGAGCAGTCCCTCGCCGCGCTCGCGCCCGTCGCAAGTAAGTTCCAACGCCTGGTCGCGCGTTCCGCTTTATCCCGGATTGGAGATTCAGATCCAATCCGACTTTGTGCCACCCCGCGGTGCGGAACTGGTCGCCCTGATCGGACAGATCACCGACTTAATCCGCAACCCCCCTCGTTGAATCAAAGGAGGCCTATGTTTTCTAGTTTTTTTTCGACCGGACCCAGCCCGGAACCGGCTGAGATCGAATTGCTCCCTCTGCGTAACGGAGTCGTCGACCAGGGCCCTTCCACCATCGACCTGCTGGTCAGAATTCTACCGCCCAAACTGGCCCACAAACCCAAGCGCCCCCCTCTCAACTTGTGCCTGGTGCTCGACCGCTCGGGTTCTATGGCGGGAGCCAAGCTGCAAGGAATGCTGCAGGCTGCCCACGGCGTGGTCGACAATCTGACCTCTCAGGACTATCTTTCGGTGGTGGTCTTTGACGACCACGTGAAGACCATTATTCCGTCGCAGTTGGTGCGCAATGCCGCCTCTTTGCATCGAATTCTCAAAGGCGTGGAGCAGGGGGGCAGCACGGCCCTGCACGCCGGTTGGCTGGAAGGAGCCACCCAGGCCGCCCGAAAGCTAGACCCGGGCCGACTGAACCGGGTGTTGGTGCTGACGGACGGCGAAGCCAACGTCGGCGTGGTCGAGCCGGACGCTATTTGCAGCGACGTAAACGGCGCCGCCCAACGGGGTGTAAGTTGCACCACCCTGGGTTTCGGCGACGGCTACAACGAGGTTTTGCTCCGTTCCATGGCTTCCAGCGGCAACGGAAATCATTATTTTGTGGAAACTCCCGAGCAGTTGTCGAGCATCTTCAACCAGGAACTTGGGGGGTTGGTGAGCACCATCGCTCAGCAAGTCCGCCTTTCTTGGGAAACGGCCGGCACCGTCCAGGTGCTGACCAGTCTCGAGAAGGATGAAAAGGGGAGGCTGAGACTCAATGATCTGATGGTTGGCAATCCCATTTTGTTGTTGCTCCGTCTCACCGTTCCAGGGGGAAAAGCTCCCCAAGCCACGATTCGACTGGAGTATCAGGATCTTGTCACGCGCTCTCGCCAAAAGCAGAAGGGCGAGCTCAGGCTTCCCGTTCTGGCTCGGGAAGATTGGCTCAAGCTGCCGCTCAACCCCTTGGTCCAGGAAGAGTTGGAACTCTGGCAAGCGGCCGAGGCCCGCGCCGAGGCCACTTTGGCCCTGCGTCAGGGAGAAAACGGGCGCGCCCGAAAGCTGATCGATGACGCCCTCGACCGCATCCAGCAACTGCCCGCCAGTGGCAGAACCAAACTCCATCAGGGCCAGCTCGAAGAACTGCAGGCCGATATCAGTAGCAATCGCTTCTCGGTGGCCAGTAAAAAAGCCGCCATGCAGTCCCATAGTTACAGCTACAGCTCGTCAGGCGGCCCCGATTTGACTCCCGAGGAAATCATGCGGCTGCTCAAAGAACAGGGCCACCTCGACTAGCCACTCTGGCGGCAAGGACCTCCTCTAAATTCCGATTCTTTTAAGGGCTTAAAAGTATGCTTTGAGGAACAAAAAACCAGGAGTTGTTGCTCGTGCAGATTCAATCCAACAGCCCGTCCCAGAGCCCCATCTTTCGTGCGCAGCCCGCACCCGAGAAGAGTCCCGTCGAGGACACGACCGCATGGACGTTCGAATATGACACGCGCGGACTGCAGGGCCGCTACTCCGACCTGCGTTTGAAAGGTTCGTTCAACCCGGAAACCGGCCTTTACGACCCGCAGTGGAATGGCGGCAAGTCCATTCCGATGCAGGACGACGACAAGGATGGCGTTTACACCGCTCAGGTCAAGCTCAAAGGCACGCCCGGTCAGGAATTCCAGTGGGGCGCCGAGGGCAAGGACGGCAAGTGGGCTGTGCTTCAGGAGCGCCCCCTCAAGCTCAAGCTGGGCGAAGAAGCGGTTTCTCGCTACGCCCCCGTTTCCAATCATCTTTATGGAGTTCACCAAGAAGAAGGCGGCGTGCGCTTCCAGACCTGGGCTCCGGCTTTGGGCAAAGACCAGCTGGCCAACTACAAGCTGAACGTCGACCTTTACAACGACCAGGGCGAACTCGAGAGATCGATCCCCATGACCAAGGACGCCAAAACCGGCGATTGGAGCCTCTCCCTCCCCGGCCAGTGGAAAGAGCTGGAAGGAAAGAGCTTCCTGTATTCGGCACGCGACGGCGAAGGCAATGTGCTCAAGACCCAGGGAGGCAAAGAAGTCACCTACTCCGACCCTTATTCGCGCCACCAGATGGGCCAGCAGCGCGGTGTGGAAAAGATTTTCGTGGACCCGGTGCTCGGCTTTGAAACCGGCTGGTACAATGATTCGGGCAAAGGTGGCCCCAACTACGCCGACAATCCAACCTTCGGACGCTTTGTGGTCGACAATCACGGCGACGCCCAGAAGGTCAACCTGGTGCTGCGCGACGCTCAAGATCGTCAGTTAACCAAAGCCGAATTGCTGGAGCGCCTGGGCGAGCCCAACTTCCCCAGCTACGAGCAAGCCAGCGCCTCCGACAAGCGCGACGTGGACGTGCTCAAGAGCTGGTCGCTGGCCGATTCTCCCAAGCTGACTTCCTATCTTTGGACCAACAAAGTCAACGACGACGGCTCCATCGAGATGCACAAAGTGGATACCGACCGGGTCGGCTCGGGCTGGACCACGGTGGTCAACAACTTCCCTAACCTGGAAGGCCTGAAGTATGAGTTCCAGGTCTTCAAAGACGGGAAAATGGTGGGCGACAAGAACGGCGACGGCAAGCTGAGCACCGACGAGCGCGTCAAGACGCCCTTCAACGATCCCTACGACAACACCATCTCCGCTCGGCCCGGCTCGGCCCGCCGCAGTCTGATCAAAGAATCTTCCTATGTGCCGCGTTACAACGACACGCCGCGCAAGGAGACCGACTATAAGAAGAAGGTCATTTTCGAACTGCACATCGGCTCGTTCCTGGCCCCCAAAGACAACGCACTGGCTCCCACCGCCGAGGACCTGGTCAACAACCTGGAATACCTCGAGCAATTGGGTGCGACCGACATCTACATGATGCCGACCTCCGAGTTTGGCGGCAAACGCGACTGGGGTTACACCACCGACTATTTCTTCGCCGGCGCCGATGCCTATGGCTTCGAAATGAAGCGCGACCAGGCCGTGGCTGACGGGCTGATTTCTGCCGACGAAAAGACCGACCAGGAGAGCGTCTGGGTCGGTGGCACCGAGGCCATTCAGTGGCTTAACGATCAGATGCACAAGCGCGGATTTTCGACGATGGGCGACGTCGTTTACAATCACACGTCGGGCAAAGCCGACGGAGACAACCCGCTCTGGAGCATCGACGGCGACGCCAACAGCTTCTTTGCCAATGGCGGCGAAACTCCGTGGGGCCGCAAGCCGGTCTACGCCGAGCAAGGAGTCAAAGACTTCTTCACCAACAACGCCGTGCAGCAGGTCACCGAGATGGGCTATGACAATCTGCGCTTCGACTTTACCCAGGTGCTGCATAATACCGGTGACGCCGGTCAGCAAATCGCCGGAATGGAAGCGTTGCGTCAGATCAATCGCACTCTCCAGGCGGTGAAGCCGGGCACGATTACGGTGGCCGAGGACTTCTCGCGCAACTGGCTGGTGGCCGCCGACCTGGATGCCTCACAGCATCAGCACGGTATCGAGAAGAAGGGCATGGGCTTCCAGGCTGTCTGGAACGACGGCGCTCGCGAAGGCATCTACAAGGGTGTCGAAGGCACCGAGACGATGGACCACCTGATGGACGCGATGGTCGGACACTACGGCGTCAGCGGTTGGGACCGCGCCGTGATGTATGCTCACAGCCACGACGAAGTGGGCAACTCCGGCAAGTGGGTTGCCCGCGCCGCCGCTCACAGCAAAGAAATCATGGGTTCCTACGCGCGCGCCGCCTCTCGCGCCGGCGCCGCCCTGACCTTGACCGGTCCGGGCGTGCCGATGATGTGGCAGGGCGAGGAATTCCTGGCCAACAACGACTTCAAGCACGGTCTGACCTCGACCTGGGGTTACGACACCGACTGGCTCAACTTCAAAATCACCCCGGACCGTCTCGAGGTCTTCAAGAGTGGCGACCGTTCGGCGCTGAAGCCGGGCGAAGAGAAATACTTCGAACGCTATCAGGCCATGAACGACGTACAGAAGGCTCAGGCCGAAATTTGCTCGTTCCGCGCCGGCCAGTTCAAGGTCTATTCCGATCTTATTGGACTGCGCCGCTCCTCGGAGGCCTTCACGGCCACCGCTCCCATCCATCGGGTTCACACCAATAATCAGAACCGCGTCATCGCTTACTCCCGTGGCGAAGGCAACGAGCAGTTCGTAGTGGCCACCAACCTGGCCCACGGCGATCGCAGCGGCTACGGCCTCAACCTGCCCCCCGGTCAGTGGAAGGAAGTCTTGAATACCAACGCCCGCGAATACGGCGGCACCGGCACCGGTAACTTCGGTGTCAGCGTCACCGGAAACCAGGGCGTCACCCTGCCCGCCGGCAGCACCATCGTCTTCAAGAAAGTCGGCTAACGCTCTCGGTAGTAGTGGTCGCGTAAACTGTCGTCGTAGCGCTTGGATTTCAGGCAGCGGTCGGCCCTGCCTACCTTGGTTTCGGAAGGGAAACCCTGCCTACGCTTGCTCGAGCGCTCGAAAGCAACTTATTCTCCTCGTTTTAAGTGCTCGGAGCGTGGTGGATGTTCTGCGGTCTGTCAATCCGGTGCACTTGCCGGGTTTGGGGAAAACTTCACGGTCGCGCCCGAGAAACCGCGGTATAAAGTAAGCAGGTGCTCCGAACTCGGACGGGTGGAGGTTACTCAATCTCCTGAGTGCTCCCCTAACCCGGAGGACCTACATGGCGAAGGCACTCCCGCGTTTTCGCGGAGAGCGCCTCGAAAGACCGGGTCCACGCGGCGTGCTGCGCGGGGGCTAGGGGTCTTTCGGCGCACCCAGATGGGGATCTCCGCGCGATTCCGGAGCGACGGAGGCCTTTCGGCGCGAGTTCCGCGGACAAGTGGGGATTCTCCGCACCCGGATGGGGATCTTGGCCCGATCCGTGGTCTTTGGGGGCCCTTCTGCGCGAGATCCCCGGATAAATGGGGATTCTCCCCACAAGGATGGGGATCTTCGCCCGGTCCGTGGTCTTTGGGGGCCTTTCGGCGCGAGTTCCGCGGACAAGTGGGGATTCTCCGCACCCGGATGGGGATCTTGGCCCGATCCGTGGTCTTTGGGGGCCCTTCTGCGCGAGATCCCCGGACAAATGGGGATTCTCCCCACAAGGATGGGGATCTTCGCCCGGTCCGTGGTCTTTGGGGGCCTTTCGGCGCGAGAATCCCCGGACAAGTGGGGATTCTCCGCACCCGGATGGGGATCTTGGCCCGATCCGTGGTCTTTGGGGGCCTTTCGGCGCGAGTTCCGCGGACAAGTGGGGATTCTCCGCACCCGGATGGGGATCTTGGCCCGATCCGTGGTCTTTGGGGGCCTTTCGGCGCGAGATCCCCGGACAAATGGGGATTCTCCGCA
>JALHOV010000267.1 GCA_022842865.1 Vulcanimicrobiota bacterium
CGCTCTTCCGATCTTGTACTTGGTCCCATAGGTTTCCTGAGGCTCATCCGGGGAGCGGGCTCGCCTCGCACTTGGTAAGCGCACTCAATGGTGCTAGATTCCAGGTCAAGTTTCCCTCCCGAACTAACAATTCCCTGCCGCTCCTCATGGCTTCGCCCTTTGCAGCCAGTAGATTGCCTCGCTCAGGCTACGGATCGGCACAATGCGCGGACGAGTGGCCTGGAAGTCCATTCCCTGCAGCTGGGTGGCGTCCTCGAAGGGGATGAAGAAGAGGTCTGCCCTGGCCTGGCGGGCACAGCTGAACTTCTGACGTAGACCTCTTACCGAAGTTAAACTTCCCTCCATATCGAGGCCGCCGCTGCCTGAGATGCGCCGGCCGCGGCGCAGGTCCAGGTTCAGGATGCGCTCGCACAGGTCAAGTCCCAGGATCAGGTCCGAGGAGTTGCCTTCGTAGGAGCCGGAGTGAAAGTGGATCTTGGGAAGAGTATCGTCGTCCTCGTGGCCGGAGAGCAGTAACCCCAGGCCCAGGTCACCAGATAGTCCCTGGATGGGCCGCGCAACCGTTTCCAGGAGGTAAATCTGTCCATCGGGGCGTTGGAATTGCACCGGAATCTTGTCACCGCGAGGCTGGCTTTGCACGATTTCGCGCACCTGCCGGACCATACGCAGCGGCACCCCGGCTACGCTGAGCACCCGGTCCCCCGGGTCTACCTGTCCTTTCAGTGGGCTGTCCGCGGTCAGGTCAAGCACGGTAACCACGACCGGCGGTTCGATCCCGCAGGTGTGGTAGACGACCCGACGTAAAACCTGGTGGTTGGAATCTTCATAGGCGCTGGTCTGGCTTCGCGGTCGTTCCGGGTCTGAGGGCACCAGACTCCAGTCGCTCTGGAGCAGAGCGCGCAATGCCCACCAGGTGGTTGCCGGGCGCTGATAGACCGTGGAGATCAAGTATTCTCCGGGGTCCTGGGGGCGAGGGTGGTCTTCTACCTCGACCTGGTCAACAGTCGCCACCGCCGGGCCCGGCAACAGGACGGTATGCTTGGGGATCGGCAACCAGGCCACCACCCCCACACACAGGCCGAGCAGCAAACCACGAACGATGAGTTTCAGCTGCCCGCTTATTCTGCGGCCGCGCCCAGTGAGGCCTGACCCTTTTTAATGATGGTCAGAATGCGGTTGAGCTCTCCCTCCATGCCGTTGAGCACCTTCATAGCGTATCTTTCCGCGTCTTGACGAGTTTCGCGGGCGTAGCGGTCGGCGTCCTCCCGGGTGCGCCGCGCTTCCTGGCGCGCTTCTTCGATCAGCTTTTGGGCCTCTTCGCGAGCTCGCACGTAGACCTCTTCTTTCGAGACCAGGCGCTCCATTTCGTCTTCTGCGGCGCGCAGGATTTCGCGACCTTTGGACTGCGCCTCGCGAACCACCCGATCCGCTTTGGTGCTGGACTCGGCCGCGATGCGTTCGGTTTCGCGCGAGATCCAGCGTGCCTGCTTCACTTCTTCCGGCAAAGAGTCTCGGGTTTTATCAAGGATTTTAAGCAGGCGCTCGCGGTCAACCACCGATTTTTCCTGGAGGGGCCAGGGCAGGGGTTTGCTTTCCGTCACTTCTCGTTGGAGGCTTTCCAGCACCGCGTAGATGTTCATGAGGCTTCCTTCGACTTGAGTTTCTGCTGCACCAGAGCGGCCACCCTGGGGGTAACCAGTTGCTCGATCGGGCCACCCAACCGTGCGATTTCGCGCACGAAGGATGAACTGACGTGGGAATACTTACCGGCCGAGGCCAACAAAAGGGTTTCACAATGAGAGTTCATCTCTCGATTGAGGCGGGCCATCTGTAATTCGATGGGGGCGTCGGAACTGTCGCGCAGGCCGCGAACCACCGCTCGAATCTCTTTTTGGGCGACATAATCGACCAGCAGTCCGGAAAAGTGGTCGACCGATACATTGGAGAGGTGGGACAGCTGCTGGGTCAACATTTCCTGTCGTTCGGCCAGGGTGAACAGGGTTGTTTTGGAGGGATTGTGGATGACCGCCACCGTCAAATGGGCGCATAAAGGCGCCGCCCGCTCGATAATGTCGAGATGGCCGAGCGTGATGGGATCAAAGCTACCAGGGTAACATGCACGCATAGCTTGAATTGTACTCAAAGACAAATGGAGACTTTTGTCAAGGCAGGTAGACCGGGTCGGGGCCGGGATTTGTGATTTCCACCACTCCCTCGAGGCGCACCCCCGGTCCAAAGTGGACATCGCCTTGGACCGTCAGAGACCGGCATTCGAGCAGGCTGGGCACGCTGGTGAAGCGTTGCGCAAAGTCCGCGTAAGTCGAGTAGAACTTGGGGTCGAGACGCACTCCGGGAAGCGGGCCGGAGGTTTCCACCTGTAACTCGCTGCGGGTATCCAAACGATAAAGATCGCTGCGCAGCAAAAGCAAATCGCTCAAGTTTTTGACCGGCAGAAAGCGGCGCCGGGGCACCTCGATGGCCTGCGTTCGCGCGAACCCGGAAATGGCCGCGCCCATGGCGGACTCCAGTTGGTAAACCGGAGTGGAGCCTGGTTCGGTGGGATCGACCGTTTTGCGGTTGACGATGAGCGGCAGGCTCGGCAAAGGCTGCTCTCGCAGTGCTTCAAGGCGCAACCACAGATTGTTGGTATTGAAGTAACGATGAACGGCGATGTTCTCGAAGGCGGCCAGATCTGGGGGGGCGCATTGCGAGCGCTCACGCAAAGCCAGTTGTCTTGAGGCCAGCCGGGCCAGATGGCCGCCTTTTTTGTCCTGTTCGGTGCGCGCAGTCACCTCCATGGCGAAGTCCAGGCCGCTCTGGCTGAACCATTGCAGTAGAGTGGTATCGAGGGTCGCGCCCAGGTTGTCGATGTTGGATACGAAGGCGTATCGATAACCGGCCGCCAGCAGTTGCTCGAGGGTTCCTTCGCCCCGAAGAGCGGCGTAAATCTCGCCGTGGCCGGGGGGGCACCACTCCAGTTCCGGATGGCTCGGAAATTCCACCGGGATCAGGTTGTCCTGGCGCAGTTTGGGGACTTTGGACTGGAGAAAATCTAGCGGTAAGTCGCCGTTGCTGAAACCGCTCAGACGCTCCAGGCTCGGCCCTCGGGTATGGAAGCTGTTCATGAGCAACAGCGGCAAAGAACTGTGGCCGCTTGCCCGGAAAGCTTCGACTTGCGCTCGGGTCAAGTCGAGGAAGCTCCGGCCCTGACGCACTTCCAGCAGTCCCTTGGGGATCTCCAGGCCCATGCTGGTGCCCAATCCGCCGTTGAGCTTGATCACCACCGTTTGGGCCAGCGCCGCACCACCCTGCGCGGGGGGTAACTCAGCCAGTCGCGGCAGATCCTCTAGCGGCCTGAGTGCGTCCTCAGCCAAAGCGCTACTGGCGTCTGAATCCAGTCGCGCGAAATCTTCGGCGAAGCGGTCGATCTGCCACTCTTGCAGGCCGGCTGCGCGCATCTTGTCTCGGCACGGTTGAAAATTCACAGACTCAAGGGATACCACGCAACGGTCGAGGGTTCCTATGGGACGACCCCATCCCCCGATCTCGTTGCGTGAAATTGAAGGATTTTCTATTTTATAAACGAACCTCGCCGCGAGGATTGATGAATGTCCAGAAAAGTTCTTAACGAACGCTATCAGCTGGAACTCAAGCTGGGTGAAGGCGGCATGGGCTCGGTCTACCGAGCTCTAGATCTGGCTACCAACCGAGACGTAGCCGTAAAAATTCTGCGCCGTGACCTGGCCGAGTCCAAGCACGCCCGGCGTCGCTTTGCCCGCGAGGCGCGGGCGGCAGGAATGCTCAATCACCCCGGCATCGTGCGCACCATGGATTTTGTGGATGACGCCCGGCCCTACCTGGTGATGGAGCTGATCAATGGAGTCTCGCTGCGCCGCTATATCCGCCGCGAGCGGCCCGATTCGTTCCGCCTCCTGGAGATCTGCGACGAACTTTGCGAAGCGCTGGCCCACGCCCACGATCGCGGCGTGGTGCATCGCGACCTCAAGCCCGACAATCTCGTGGTCACCCCCGAGGGCCGGGTCAAAATCCTTGACTTCGGCCTGGCTCGGGTGCGCATCCCGGAAATCTCTCATCTGACGCGTTCCGGCTCCGCCCTCGGGACTTGCTCTTACATGGCACCCGAACAGGCCGCCGGAAAGCCGGCCGACGAGCGCAGCGATTTGTATGCCATCGGTGTGATGCTTTACGAGGCGCTGACAGGCAGCATTCCCTTTACGGCCGACGAGCCCGCCTCCATTCTCTACATGCACGTGCACGAAGCCCCCAAGCCTCCCCGCTCCCTGAATCCCGATATTCCCGTCGAGATGGAGCGGCTGGTGCTGCAGTTGATGGAAAAAAAGCCGGCCCAGCGGCCGGCCAATGCGCGCGCTCTTAAAGCCCTGGTGGGCCAGGTCAGGCGCTCGCTCAAGGGTGACGAGACGGCGATCATGGAAGCCGTTTCGATGATGGTCAGCGTCAACGATCTTCCGGCCGCCACAGCGGTCCCGAATTTGTTACAGATGCCTTCCCTGTCTTCCCACTCCAACTCGGAGCCGGCCGAAGGCGACGCCGTCAGCGTGCTGGCCGCGGACATCCCGAACTTCACGCTTTTTACCCGGGATCGAAACCCTCTGGAGACAACCGAGCTGGAATCCGTGCTCATCGACGAGCTCGAGCATTGCGTGCGCGACCACGCTGGCAAGATGCTGGACCGCTATGGGACCCGCATCGTGGCCGCTTTTTGCGGTCAGGATCACGGAAGCCGGGCGGTGCAATCGGCCCAGACCATGCGCTCGCGCGTGCAGGCGGTGCTTAGTCGCTACAGCCTGATTACGTCTCCCACGGTTTCGGCCGGGGTTTTTGGTGGGGAACTGCCTAAGCGCGCGGCGGGAGATAGCTGGGAAGAGATGGCCAAACAGGAGTTGATGCACGGAGCTGCCCGCCTCGAGCGTCTCTCGCGAAAGCTGCCTGACGATACGCTCGTGAGCGAAACCTCTCTGGGCACCAACTCGCACCTGACCACCGAGCCGTTGCGCTCCCTGTTCGTGCGGGGACGTCGCGAGCCCATCCAGGTCTATCGGGTTCTTTCCGCCGGTTGACCCCTACGCTAATTGACATCCCCATTCCCGAGGAGTAACCTGATAGGTACTGTGCAGCACATCACTTTGCTTTGCTTTGGGGGATTTCTGGTCGCGGTCGGCCTGGCACTGGGGATCCGCGAGATCCGCAACCCGATTCGTCTTACGGGACTGGCCCGCCGCACGCGACGTCGGCTGGTGGGAGCCATTCTCTTGTGTGTGCTGGGGGCGATGATCTCGCACGGTCCTCTGCCTCACGCTCCGGTTGCCAGGGAGGTGCTGATGCAGAGCGCCACTTACTGGGCAGGAGTCATGGGGCTCACCCTGGGCCTGGTGGCCCTGGCCTTCTGGGACACCGTCGATGGGGTGCGCGCCCTCAACAGCCACCTGGAACTGGCCGAGAACGCCGAGCTTCGGCAGATCCGCGAACAACTCAAGCGGAAGTAATCCTTGACCCAGATCAAAGTCTGCGGGCTGACCCGTCCGGGCGATGTGGACTTGTGTCTGCAACTGGGCGTTCAGCGGCTCGGGTTCGTGCTGGCCCCCTCCCCCCGTCAAATCACCCTGGTTCAGCTCGATTCGCTGCTGCGGCGAGGCCCGTTCTTCTGGTCGGCGGTGCTGGTCGATCCCAGTCCCCAATTGGTGGAGGAGCTGCTGGCACGAGAATGTCCCTGTCTGCAATTTCACGGCGCCGAGCAGGCGGACTTGCTGGAGTCGTATCGGGGGAAGGCTCGGATCGTCAAGGCCTTGCGCATCTCCCACCCCGAACATCTGGCGGTGGAGCTACCGGCCGACGAGTATCTGTTGGACGGTGCTCGGCCGGGCCACGGCCAGCCCTTTGAATGGGCCTGGGTTCGGAACCGACGGCCTGCCAGGCCGTTTTTCCTGGCAGGCGGTTTGACTCCCGAAAACGTGGCCGAGGCCATCGCCTGCGTGGCGCCGCTGGGCGTGGACGTCTCCTCGGGCGTGGAGGAAGCTCCCGGGCACAAGAGTGCGGCCCGCCTGAGGTCCTTTGTGCGAAATGTGTTGGCTACTCGCGGCGCAGGCGCTGATTGAGCAAGTCTTCACCACAGCGTTCGGCCACCCATTGGCGAGCCCGACTGGCCAGCTCGACAGCATCGGCCAGTTCCTTGCCGGCTGCAAACATGGGTGGACCGAACTCCACCTCCAGTTGGGTGGGCCGTGGCACCAGCGTGGGCCAGGGCATGGCCTGACGGGTTCCCACCAGCACCATGGGTTGAACGCACAGGCCGTTTTCGGCCGCCATCTGAAAGACTCCCAGATTGAATTCGCGCAGTCCGGGAGTGGTTTCCAGGCCTCCCTCCGGGAAAGCGGCCAGGGTATGCCCGGCCTGGACCCGCTCGACCATCTCGCGAGCCAGACGTGGCGCTCCGCCGGCTTCGCCGCGGCTGATCTTCAGATGGCCCATATTGCGCAGGGCTTTGGATAAAATGGGGTGATTGTAGATCCAGGGCGCGACCAGGAAGAGCAGCGGTTTGGGGCTGGAGGCCAGCACCACCACGGGGTCAAGCAAACTGGCATGGTTGGCCACCAGCACGCAGGGTCTGTCGCTGGGCTGGCCTTTGACCACCAAACGCACTCCGAGCATTTTCAGGGCCAGGCGGGCGGCTTTGCCGAGCCAGCGGCGCCCCAGGGCGCCGTTCAGCCGGGCCAGAATCAAAGCGGGCGGACCCATCACTCCAAACAGAGCCAGGGCGGCCCGCAGCCCGCGCAGGGAGTGTCCCAGGGGCACCTGGCGTAGCAATCGCAAGGCCTGCAACCAGCGCGGCGGCTTGTAGCCCAGCTTGCCCTGTTGCAATAGCTTGCGGCACTCAGAGCGGCGGATCTTGCCGCTGGGAGTCTTGGGAATGGAGCCGGGAACCAGGGCTTTGACCTCGTCGGGGCCGACGCCGCAGGCCTGGGTGACGGCCCGCTTGACCTGGTCGCGCAGTGCTGCGCTGGGAGTGCGGGTTTCGTAGACGACCACCAGTCGTTCGCCTTCCGGGCCAGGCACGGAGAAAGCCGCGACGCAGCCACGTCGCACACCCTCCACCTCGGTGGCGGCCGCTTCGATGTCCTGGGGATAGAGGTTGCGGCCGGCTTTGATGATCAGGTCCTTGGCCCGACCGGTGATGTAGAGTTCCCCGTCGGCCATATAGGCCAGGTCGCCGCTATTGACCCAGCCGTCCTCGGACTTGATCTCCCGGGTGGCTTCTGGGTTCCGGTAATATTCACGCAAGCTGGAACCACTGCGGAAGAAGAGCTGGCCCTGGCGCCGTTCGCCCACCTCGCGGCCGTGCTCATCGCGGATGGAAAGCTCGGTTCCTCGCAGCGGATAGCCGCAGGCTACCCAGGGGTGCCCGTCCGGGCTGGGCACGGCCATGCCTTCGCGCTGGAGTTTTTGCTCGTCCACACGATCCAGTTTGGGCCCGCGCTGCAAAGGGGAAAAAGCCACTGCCAGCGAGGCTTCGGCCAGACCGTAGCAAGGAAAGTGAGTGCTCTCGCGGTAGCCCATGGGCGCGAAGCGCCTGGTGAAGCGGTCGAGTGTATCCGGCAAAACGGCCTCCGCGCCGTTGAGAGCGACGCGCCAGCGGGCCAGATCGATGGCCTGCAATTCTTCCTCGGGAATGCGGCGCGCGCAGATTTCGTAGGCGAAGTTGGGAGCCGGCGAAATGGTGCCTCCATAGTGGGACATGGCGCGAATCCAACGAGACGGTCGAGCCAGAAAGTCTTGCGGGCCCATCAGCACCAGGGGAATGCCGTGATAGATACTGCCCAACATGGAGCCGATCAGGCCCATATCGTGATAGAGCGGCAGCCAGCTGATGCACACATCCTCGCCGGTGACCTCCAGGGCGTGTCCGTAGGCCCGCAAATTGTGCAGAAGATTGGCGTGGCTCAGGGCGACCCCTTTGGGTGAGCCGGTGCTGCCCGAAGTGTACTGAATCAGGGCCAGTTGATCGCCATCCACGGGGGTCGGTTCGATGGGGTTGCCCCCCGCCAGCGATTCGGCCGAGACCACCTTCTCGAGTGTCTTGGCCTGCATCTGCAGCATCTGAGTGACCGACCAGGCGCGGTCGAAGGAGATCAAGACCTTGGCCCTGGCATTGTCCAAAATGGCCACCTGGCGCTTCAAGTAGTCCTCGGCCTGGTCGGCTCGGAAAGGCGGATACAAGGGCACCGGCACCGCCCCCAGCCAGAGAATGGCCAGGAAGCCAGCCACAAACGGCAGTCCGGTCGGCAGCATGAGCGCCACCGTGTCGTCGCGACCCACTCCCAGGGCGGCCAGTGAGCCGGCCATCTGTGCCGCCTCCTGCCACATTTCCTCCGGCGAGAGCGAGCGGCTCAGCTGGCCCTCGTCTTCGAAGTAGAAAAGAATGCGGTCGCGCTGATGTTTGCGTTGATAGTCGAGGGCTTCCACCAGGGTGTGCACGTCGACTGGAAAGGGGGGGATGGGCGCGCCTAAGAACAGGGGCCCGCTGCTGGTGGTTCGGCCTTCTTGCTGGGGGGCCTGGACGGCGGCCACCAGATCGCGCACGCGGGGGGCGGCAAACAGGGGTTGACTGGGCAGGCTCTGGCCGAGTTCCTTCTCGAGGCGCCGGATCAGCTCGGCCCGTTCCAGGCTGCCGATGCCCAGATCCCACTCCAGGTGAGAGGAGGCGTTCACCACCTTGGTCTGCTGCGGGTTGAGCTGCTGGCACAGCTCCTCTACCACGCGCAGGACTTTGGCTTCGGACGGTTCAGACACGGTTGGTTTCCCCCTTCATCCCAGGTATACAGGTGGCCTTTGAGCGGGGCCCAAACTCCCCTCCTCAGGCCGAAAGGCCCTGCAGCAACTGCTCGCCTTGCGAGGTCAGGCGGTAGCCGCGGGCGATCCCATTGGCTCCCAGAATCGGTGTTACACATCCCTTGCGGGCCAGCGAACGCAGGTGCCCGAGAGAAGCCTGGGGGCTGGCCCAGCCAAAGTGCTGAGCCATCTCTCGATAGCTGGGTGGGCAGTGATAAAGCTGGCTGTATTCGGCGAGATACTGGAGAACTTGTTGCTGGCGTGGACTGACCTGATGCATGGAGCGGTTCCTCGTCTTTCTGAGATGAGGTGACCTTAGACGGGGCAGTACTCCCAAATCTCTACCAAACGGGAAGTTTATTGCCGTTCCATGAGCAGTTCGCGGACTTTTTCCGGGGGACGCGCCACGATCACGCGGTCGCCTGCGATCACAATGGGTCGCTCAATGAGAATCGGATGTTCGATCAGGGCCTCAAGAACCTGGTCGGGCGAGGCCTGAGCCAGGTTGAGTTCTTTGTAGAGAGCTTCGCCCGGGCGCACCATGGCCGCACCCAAACGCTGCCAAAGCCATGCCAGTTCTTCCCGAGCAGGGGTCTGCTCGAGGTAGCGAACCTGGTGCGCCGTCAGGCCACCCTCTTCCAGTATTTGCAGGCAAGCGCGACTCTTGGAGCAGCGCGGATTGTGATAGATCCGGATTTCAGGCACTGAGCCGGTTTTGCACCGGGCGATTCAGCTCGGCTAACGGCACCAGTTCTCCGTCCGGCTTGGTGCGGCACTTAAGGCCGCCCTGCAGGCTGAGCGTGGAAGCGGTTTGGGTCGGATCCAGGAAATGCAGGCGGGTTAAGCCCAGGTCGGCGTGCAGCAGCTTTTCCGCCAGGAAAGCCTCTTCTTCAGGCTTGCCGCCCATGAAGATGGAGAAGCGTTCCCCTGCTTCATTGACGCCGTGGCGCGCGTTGAAGAAGTTGGAGGTATCGGTGGCGGGTGCGTCCGGGTCAACGAAAACACCCGGCAGGTGATGGACCTTCATACCGGCCGCTTGCAGGTCGCGGGTGGTTAGCTCTTCATACTTGGCCCGCTTGTTGGCTTCTTCGCGCAGATTCTGGCTGCGCTCGGAAAACTGGGTGCGCAGCTCCTGCGCGTCATGGGCCGGGTCCTGCAGGTCCTTTTGCAACTGGGCTTCCAGCCACTGAATCTGCTGTTCGGCGGCGGCGCGGGCATCGTTGATAGCGATTTCCCCCGGGGCCACGGGCATCATGCGCATGTCCAGGTGGAATTCTCCGGGCTGCTCGACTGCAAACACCGAGGCAACGGGCAGGCCCAGATCGCTGGCCACCGCTTCTTTGACTCGCTGGTCGCTTCTGGTTTTGAGCAACTTCTTGGTCACGGCCAGGCTGTCCTGACCGACCAGGGCGTAGGCTTCTCCGTCCTTGCGGGTGCCGGTCAGCGTGTTGCCGCCTTCCAGGTAAGCCAATCCCTGGATGGCCTTGCCTCCTAGCGCGGCGGCCTGGCCCAGGGCGGTGGGCTGCAGTTGGCATGCATGCACCTGACCGAGTTGTCCAAAATCGCTGGGCACTTCTTCGGGAAAGCGCTTTTTGCGGCCGTCGTCGATGGCCTCGCGAATCCAGTCCCCTTCGAAAATGGCGGGAGTGACCCAGCCCTTCTGGAGCAGCGGCTCGCCGTAGTCTTCCACCCAGACCTCGCCCTCGGGCAAAGACATGAAGGAGATGTTTTTGACGCGCTTTTTGTCTAGCTCGGCTTCGATATTTTCGATCTGGCCGGTGTGTCCGGCCAGGACCACTTGAAAGCCCTCCACCTGACCGATTTGCGCCAGCTGCTGGGCGTAAACGCCGCTGGTTT
>JALHOV010000268.1 GCA_022842865.1 Vulcanimicrobiota bacterium
TCGCCGAGCCCTGGCGCCAGCCCGACCGGCAAAACCGATCCCCAGGCTCCGCCCCCTCCCGAAACCGGGATCTACATTTCCGACAGCGGCAATCACCGCATCATGTTCCTCAAAGACATGAACGGCGAGGGGCGCAAAGTGCTGGGACGTCCTGGCCACGAACCCGGCTACTTTCTCCACCCCTGCCAGATTTGGGTCGACCCGGCCGGCAAGATCTTCGTAGCCGACCGAGACAACAACCGCATCGTGCGTATGGAGCAAATCACCGGCTTCGGTTGGAAAGAACTTCCGGGCTTCAATAAGCCCGAGGGCGTGGCCAGCCGCGGCGATGAAGTCTACGTTGCCGACACCGGCAACAATCAGGTGGTGGTCTATGATGGCGAGCTAAACAAGACGCCTCTGCGCACCTACAAGGACCCGCGAATCGATCATCCTACCGGCCTCTGGCTCGATCAGAACAAGGACCTGTATGTAACCTGCGGACAAGACCCTCCTGGCGGCCGCGTCGTCAAATTGGTGGACCCGGCCGATCAGACGGGAGCCAAATGGGAGGTCTACGAAGGACAGAACCTCAAGCAGCTTGGCTTCGCGCCCACCCAGATGGTGACTCATAAACGCCAACTCTGGATGGTCGACCCGGCCGCCAACCGCCTGGTGCGGGTGGACAATTTCCAAGGTCGCTCGGCCCGCGAGTGGGGTGGCTACGGCACGGGTTTAGGCAAGTTCCGCAACCCGGCCGGCCTGGGTATTTCAAAAGATGGCAACCTTTATGTGGCCGACTCGGGCAACGACCGCATCGTCGAAGTCATCGGTACCGACCCCAAAGAATGGCACACTTACGCCGGCAGCAACGAAGGGGTCGTCTTGCGCAATCCCACCTCCGTCTTCAGTTATTGCCCGGTACCGGCCCCGCCTCCGCCGAAGGATGAAGAGGATCCCAAGAAGCGTAAGAAACCAAAATAGTCTAGGGAATCGATTTCCAGGCCGCCTTCAGGGCGGCTTTTTCGTGGCCGCTATTTTCCCACACCACAACCGCCAGATAGGGGGGCCTGAGAGCTACCGCCCAGCTGACCACCTGCCGGTCCAGTCGAGCCGCGCAACTCCACTGCCAGCCCCGAGCGCACTTTTGCAGCGGCGGGAGTTCCAGAGGAGGGCTCCAGGGCTGGACGTGATCGCTGAACAATTGACTCAAGGGCAGTGCACTGCCGCTCTTCAGCACAAAATAGGCGACCTGGGCTGGAGAAATCAGCAACTGCCCTTGGACCGGCTCGGGAGACGCCCAATCCATCAGGGACACGGGTCGCTTCGGCAATTGCCCCCACGGCCAGGCCTCGGCCAGCCGTCCGGCCGGGTAGAGTCCCAGAAAAGGCCGGTTGAGCAACGGCGCTTGGGCGTCCTTCTGCCAGCGGCGCCAGTCCACTCCCACTCGAGAAGGCTGAAACTCGGGCTTTGACACGGCCGCCAGCACCTGACCTCGGTCCAAATCGACCAGCAGAGCCGCTCCCTGTTCGGCCAAGAAGGCCCGCTCCAGGCTCCGTTGGCGAGGCAAGTCCAGGCTGAGCCGCAGCTCGTGCCCGGGTCGAGAGGTTACGCCGTTCTCCTCGCGACGTTCGCGCAGTAGCTCATTCTTCCAGCGCTCCACCCCGGCCACACCCCGGTCGACGCTGTAAAAGCCGGTCCAATGGGAGAGCAACGCGCCTTGAGGATAGACCCGGCGATTGCCGCGAGAATAAACCAGCAACTGTCCATGCCGATCCAGGACGCGCCCTCGGTAGGCCACCTTCTCCAAAAGTCGGCTGTTGTGAGGATCGGTATTGAGTTGCTGGCGCCAGCCCCACTGCAGAGCCACCAGTCGCAGCGGCACCAGCAGCAGCAAGAAGAGAAAGACCCACTTGACCCTGGTTAAGCGCTCGTCAAAGTTCACGGCGAGTCATCCTCAACAACAAGGCCAAAATGACGAAATTGGAAAGCAGTGAACTGCCACCGTAACTAATGAAGGGCAGAGTGATGCCGGTCATGGGCATTAACTTGAGAATTCCGAAAAGCACCACACAGGACTGCCAGCTCATCAGGCAAGCCAGACCGACCGCCAGCAAACGCTCGAATGGGTCCTGTGAAACCTGGGCGGCCCAAAAAAAACTCAAAAATAACAAGAAAAGAAAACACAAGAGTAGACATCCGCAAAAGAAGCACAGTTCTTCGCACCAGGCTACATAGAAAAAGTCGGTAGCCGCTTCCGGAATGCGATACGGTTCCCCCAGGCCCAGACCGGCACCTTGCCAGCCGCCCCAAGCCAGAGAAAAGAGGGCTTCGGAGATCTGATAGCCGCTGTCCTGATAGTGACCCAACGGATCCAACCAGGCCTCTACGCGCACGCGCACGTGGCCGAATCGATTGTAAGCGGCCATCGCGCCTAGCAGGCTCAAGCAAAGCAAGCCGAGCACCCAGCGCAGACGTCCACTGACCAGATAAAGCATGGCTAGAAACACCCCAAAGAACAGCAAAGCGGGCCCCAGGTCCTTTTGCAGCACCAGCAGCGTTTCGAGCAGCAGCCAGGCGCCAGCCATCACAGCCAGCACGGGGCGGGTCAGGCGCTCAGGATCCTCGGCGGCGGGAGCCAGCAAGATAGCCAGCAGGCAAACCACCAGCACCTTGACGATCTCGACCGGTTGAAAGCTGAAGGGTCCCAGTGCGTACCATAGGGCCGCACCATTACGCTCTTTTCCGAAGACAAACAGGCCGCACTGCAAGACCATGCAGAGAATAAACAGAGCCCAGGGCCAGCGGCGCAGTTGGTCAAGCCTCTTCAGGTAAGCCGTCACCAGGATCAAGGCAGCCAGACCCACCAACACCCAGCAGGCCTGATTGACCGCCAGGGCCTGCTCCAGACGCAGCTGCATCACCCAGCCCGACCCGGAAAGTAGACAGGCCAGCGGCAACAACAAACGGTCACCTCGACACTTGGCCCAGCGCAGTCCAAAGTAGGCGGCCCACCAACCCAACGACCAGGCGGAGAGGGCCACCAGAAACCAGCGCCCGTGACTTCCTACATTGGCTTCCAGCAGGCCATAAAGCGAAAAGACCAGCATCTGGCTTAAGACCATGGTGAGACCTTCGTTCGACCAGGCAGCGCCCTGGGCAGGCACAGGCCGGCGCCAGAGCATAAGAATCCAGACGAGGAAGAGAGCCAGGGCCACTTCCCAGGCCAACTGGGCGCTAATTTCAGGCACCTGGAGTTTTTATCAACTCCATGTGTCTAATCGATGACGAGGGACTTGCTAGGGCCATCCCAACGGTAATTGATGCTCAGTGCGGGCAAACAAACTCTCACCGGCAGGTAGAGTTTCCCGTCGAGATTCACGCCATCCGAGGGCAGGTAGCTCTGGGTCACTTCCTTGTTGGTCAAAGTCACCGTTTTGGTCGTCGGGTCCCAGCTCGAAGTCACGCCTAATCGACGCAACCCCTCCACCGAGGTGTAGACTCCCTGGCTGGACTTGAGCAACAGTCCCGGCTCCCCCACTTCCTGTCCTTGCGCCTGCAGCCCGATCTGGCCCTCGGCGAAAGTCAAGGGAATGCCCTTGGGGTTGGCCAGCCAGCCGGCCAGCACTTTCTCATCCAACCAGGACTGAACACCCGCCGCGCTGAGCAACTCCTGAGCCCGCGCCGCCAAAGGACTGCGACCGTAAACATCAGGGAAAATCGAGAGACACAGACTGCCCGTTTCCGGGTCACGGCCTAGCTTGACGGGCTCGTACTCGATTCGCACCGGCATACCCACCTTGATCTTGTCAAACAGCTCGTGACTCATCGATGGATACATCCGCATGCACCCATGAGAAGCGGCCGAACCAATGGAGGACGGCTGGGTAGTGGAATGCAAGCCCAGGCCCGGCATCGACAGCCCCATCCAACGGTCACCCAGAGGGTTATCCGGACCGGCGGGCACCACCGTGTCGGTGCCCAGGCCGGCCCATTCAGGGGGCATCCAGGTGGGGTCTTTAACGCGGCTCACCAGCTCAAACTGCCCGGTGGGAGTGGCAAAACGGCCCGGCTGACCGATGGCCACCGGGTAGAACTTGTCGAAGGCGCCGCTACGAAACAGGAACGCGCCGCGCTCGGGCAGATTGACCACCAATCCATCAGCGGGAGGATTGGCGGGCAAAATACGCCGACTGGGCAGGATGATCTCTCCACTGCGCGCGACCGTCAGTTGCACGGGCAAGCCGTTGGCGAAAGCAAAGTGCTCGATGGCCAGACCGTGGCGCAGTCCCAGCTCGTAAAGATTGTCTCCGGCCACCACCGGTATGGTGCGCTCCTTGCCCACCACCGTCGGAAGCTCGGCCACCGCCGGGAAAGTCAGGGCCATCAGAACCAGAAAAGAGGATAGTTTTCGCATTCTACTGGGGGCGTAGGCCGCGGTATTCCTTCTTGGATTGGAAGAGCGTGGCTTCCTGGCGCCGCACCACCGTCAATACCTCATCCCAGGGAACGAAATAATGGGATACGGGTTCGCTGGCGGCCAGGGCAGACTTGCGCTGCTCCGCTGGCTCCAGCCACAGCCCAAAGCGGTCCACACCCACCAGTCTTCCGGCGCATTCCGCACCCAATCCCAGTTGCTCTTGGTATTCCTTGCCGCGGAACTTGACCAACACATCTTTATCCAGACTGGAGGAGAAATCGCTCCGCGGACCGTTCTGTTCTTGCTTGATATCACTCATATGTTCAACCCTTCAAATTGGGGAGCTTAGCTCCGGATACAATTCCCGATACCTTCTCTCACTTTGAAGCACAGCCTCCACGTAGCAGCGAGTCTCAGCAAAGGGAATGTCTTGAATTTCGAAAGGCTGCCCCGGTTTCTCATTCAGCCAGTCCTGAGTCTGCTGGGGCCCTGCGTTGTAGGCGGCCAACACGGCCACTTGCTGGCCTTGAAAACGCTCGCGTAAGTAGTTCAGGTAGGTGCTGCCCAGTCGCACGTTGGTGGTGGGCTCCAACAGGTCGGGCTTACCGGGGCGAGCTTCCAAGGCCTGGTGAACCCATTCCGCCGTCTCTGGCATCAACTGCATCAGGCCCCGGGCGCCCACCGCAGAGCAGGCTGCGGGATGGAATTCGCTTTCCTGAAAAATGACGGCGGCTACCAGCGAGGGTGGCAGTTGAGCACGAGCCGCCTCCTGCAACACCAATTCTCGGAACAGCAACGGATAACGCAGCCGTTGCACCGACGGCCGCGGCCAGGCCCAGACGGCGAAACCGGTCAGCAGCAAAACCAGACAAATCCAACGAAACCAGGGGACTCCGCGGCGCTTGAGCGCGGACTTTCCGGAGCGGCTTCGACGAACCGTCCATCCCGCACGCCGGGCAGGGCTCCTTTTGTAAAGGGGTTGCGCGCTCAAAGGCTATGCTGAGCCCGGCGCAAGACTTCGAGCAAGGACTGGTGGAGTTGTTCGAGGCTACCGGAATTATCGATGACCCGATCGGCCAGGGCCACTTTCTGCTCCAAGGACATCTGGGCCGAAATCCGAGCTTCCGCCTGCTCGTCGGTGAGGTGATTGCGCTCCATCAGTCTCGCTTTCTGAACTTGCCGCGGCAGACTCACCAACCAGACCTCATCCACCCAATCCTGACGACGATTCTCCAGCAAAAGCGGAACCATAACGACCACCAGGGGGTGAACTTTCTCCAAATCCATGACCTGTCGCTGCATTTCGGCCCAGATTACGGGATGGGTCAGGGCGTTAAGGCGCTCCAAAGCCTGAGGATTGGAGAACACCTTCTCGCCCAGGGCCACTCGGTCCAGGTCGCCGTCCTGGTTCAACATCTCAGGACCGAACGCCTGTACAATAGCGTGAAAAAGAGATGAGCCGGGCCGCATAACGGCCCGGCTCACCTCGTCGGCATCCACTACCGGAATATTCTTGGTCCTCAGAAAGTCGGCCACAGCGCTTTTGCCAGAAGCAATCCCGCCGGTCAGGCCAACACGCAAAGCGCTAAGCCTCTGCTGCCGGTTCCGTGCCTTCTTCGGCAGCAGGCGCGGCATCCGCACCCGGGGTCAAAAACTGAGCTAACTGGCCCTGAAGACGGTCTCCGATGGTGAAACCGGAGTGGCCGTCGCCACGCGTGCTGGTAACCGAGTCTCCTCGGCTGGCGCCCACGTGACCCGACTGGCGAATGGAAAGCAGGATACGGCGGCTCTCAGGCTTGATCTCGAGAACCTTGACCTTGACTTCCTGGTCGGGCTTGAAGTGCTCGGCCGGCTTGGTGATGCGGAAATCGGCCAGCTCGCTGATTGGCACCAGGCCTTCGACTCCATCAGCAATTTCGACGAAGACGTAATTCTTCGCCAGTTTGCTGACCTTGCCGGGCACGATGTCATTGATTCGCATGCTCTCGACGGCCGTGGTCCACGGATCCGGTCGAGCCTGGCGCAGAGACAGCGAGATGCGGTCCTTTTCGGGGCTGACCGAAAGCACGCGCACGTCAACTGGTTCGCCCACACGAACGACTTCATTGGGGTGCTTGATACGCTTCCAGGAAAGCTCGGAAATGTGAACCAGTCCGTCCGCGCCGCCCAGGTTGATGAATGCGCCGAAGTTGGTCAGACGAGCGACGGTACCGGACACAATCTGACCCTCCTCCAGATTCTTCATGGTGTTCTCACGCATCTTACCGCGCAGCTCTTCTAGAGCCTTTTTGCGCGACAGAACCACTTTCCGGCGAGGCTTGTCTACTTCCAGAACCTTCAGCTCCAGCGACTCGCCGACATAATCGGAGAGGTCGTGGACGGGGCGCAGGTCGACGTGCGAAGCGGGCACGAAGCCGCGCAGTCCCAGGTCGACAATCAGACCGCCCTTGACCTGTTCGGTGCAGGTGGCAGTCAGGATCTCGCCGGTTTCTTCAGCCTTGATCACGCGGAACCAGGCCGACTCGAGGTCGGCGCGCTTCTTGGACAGAATCAAGGTGCCTTCGGCGCCCTCGACGCGGGTAACGGTGACTTCGACCTGCTCCCCTACTTTGACGATCTCATTCGGGTCCACATCTTTGCGATGAGACAATTGATGGAGCGGAATGACACCTTCCGTTTTGTAGCCGACATCGACCAGTACTCCTTCGGAGTCGATGCGCACGACCTTACCAGTGAGCAGTTGGCCAGGCTTAAAAGCCTCGTCCATCGCATCCTGGGCGGCCATCAGGCTTTCCATGGATTCGCCTGCTTCAGCGGCGTCATTGTCAGCATCGTGTTCGACAGCTTCGTGAGCTGCGGTCGCTAGTTGTTCTTCCGTAGTCGGCTCTGTGTTGGTCATGTTGGTTGTTGCTCCTTTAGTGGGACGGCCCCCACCGCCTTGTGATTGCGCTTTGGGTGGCTGCGGTTCTCTGCCCAGGGAAATGAATCCTTTCCCTGTCCAGGCCCGCGAACACCGTTTTTTTCTAGCGAATCCGGGCAAATCTTGAGCGATCTGCGGGGACTCTTCTGGGGTTGAACTGTAACTTATTTTAATGCACGGCCACTGCCAGTTCGATTTCCTGGGTGCCAACCAGGTCCGTGCCCATTCGGGCTCGGGTCTGCAGCGGCACGCGCAGCACGTCCTTCAGACGCGCATCCAGGACCCGCTCGATCTCTTTGAGCACGCGCAAATGGTGCTTCGGATCCACCTCGAGAATCACTTCATCCCGAAGTTGCAGAGAGAAAGTTGCCGGCAACTTGGCCGACAAGATCAACTGATGAATCTCCACCAGTACAACCTTCAGGATGTCCGCCGAGCTGGCCTGAATGGCCGCACTGCGGGCAACACGTTCGGCAGTACTGCGAATATCCGAGTTGCGGCTCGAGATTTCCGGCAAACTGCGACGACGTCCGCGAATGCTGCTCACAAAGCCCATGGTGCGAGCCTGATTGAGCTGACCGTCCGCATAGGTATGCAGGCCGGGGTAGCGGTCATAGAGGCTTTTCAGTGACTGCCTCATCCGGTCGCCGGCTTCGGCCAACGAGAGTCCCTGGCTCTGGGCGAAGCGGTGGCGGCCAATGGAGCCAAGCAGCACGTCCAGGATCTCGCGACCCGTTTCCTGCTGAATTTCCTCGGGCAGCAAGTGAAATAGCACCTGCTCGACGTCTTCGCCGCGGCCGAAAGCCTTGATGAGCTCCGCGTCTTGAGCCAGGTGAGCAGCCACTCGTAGAGGCAGCTGGGTGTAGCTGACTCCCATCAAGGTCCGCTTGGGGTCGCGGGCACCCAGAGCCCTGAGGAACATTTCCTCAAACTCTTGACGATAGGTAGAGTTCGGCAGCAGTTCGATCTCGCCCAGCAGCCGGTTGAAAGTCGCTACCGCGCCGCCAACTGCTCCCGGGCCCATCCAGAGCAAGCGCTCCGAGCTGGCCACGGGATTTTGAGCCAGGCGGTGGAACCAGCCGTAGCGAGGCTCCGCCAGCAGAGGCCGGGCTTTCTGGAAACTTTCCAGTAAATCACGCAGGCTGCGATAGTCGCGGAGCACGTCACCAATGGGATGAAGAGTGGCCACCTGAGCCACTACGTCAGGACCGATCGGAGAACCGTTCTTGGGACGCGAGGGAACCGCCAGTCCAAGCTTATCGAAAAGCACTTCGGCCAGTTCGCGTGGATCATCCACGTCGAACTTGCCGCCGCCCATCTTTTGCACCTGAGCGTGGCAGACGTCGCGCTTTTCTTTGAGCGTCTTAGCAAAGTCGTCCAGTTGCTTCTGCTCGAGAACCGCTCCGGTCCGCTCCATCTGGGCGTATACCCAGGCCAGCGGCAGATCGACGGCGGAGAATTGATCCCACATATTCTCGGCGCGCAGGCGATTTTCGAGACTTTGTGCCACTCGACGAAGGCCCTGGATCCGCAACCCGGCCCAACGAGACAACTCGTCCACCGGCACCTGCGAAAGCTTGCGAGCCGCGGCGCCGCGGCCCAGGAGAGCGCCTTCGCCGGGAATCTCGATGCTGTGCCGGCGGCAAACTTCATCGAACCAGGGATTGCCTTCCACCGAGTCGATCAGGTGAGAGGCGATGGCCACGTCGAAAAAATTGTGTTCTGGCAGCACGCCGTCGGACAGTTCCATCATCAAGAACGCGCGCATGTTGTGAACGTTTTTGCGCCGCTCGGGATCCTTGAGAGCAGGCCGTAGCACCTTGATCACTTCATCGGCGGTCAGCGCAGATTCGACCCCATAGAAGGGAATCAACTTGGCAGAATCGTCACCGCATCCGACAATCAGGCCAACCCATTCGTCGCCGGATCCGAGCAGCATAAGTTCGATGGGCTCTTTGCTCTTTTTGACCAGATTGGTCAGGACGGTTTTACCCTTTTTGCCCGCCAACACTTCCACCTCGGGAGCTGCCGACGGCTCGTGAACATCAATGGCTTCATGCTCCAGCAAGCTGGTCATGAGCTCAGTGAGCTCCAGGCGCGCGAAGATATCCTTGATACGCAGCGTGGAAATGCCTCGGAACTGGCACTGCTCCCAGTCGACCATCAGATCCAGGTTCGTGCGGATGGCGGCGCGGGTGCGGAAGTCCAGAGCTTCCGCCCGGTGCTCGGAGAGGGGATTGCGCCATTTGGCTGGCAACTGGTCAAGAGAGTTCAGCAGGTCATCCAGGCTACCGTGCTGGGAAAGGAGCTTCTTGGCGGTGACTTCCCCGATTCCCGGAACGCCGGTAATGTTCTCGGAGGAGTCTCCGGCCAGAGCGCGCAAGTCTGCGAGCTGGTAGGGCAAGAGATTGAAACGCTTTTTGACGGTTTCTTCGTCATAGACCATTAAGTCGGTCAGGCCTCTACGGAAGGTCATCACCTGCACTCGGGGACCGACTAACTGCAGAAGGTCGAGGTCACCGGAGAGAATCAGGACTTCCATGCCGCGTTCGGCCGCCTGGGAGGCGATCGTGCCCAGGCAGTCGTCACCCTGGTGACCGCGGACGCGGAATACCTGGATGCCGAGGGCCCGAATCATGTCCTCGATGGTCGGCAACTGCGAGGCCAGATCTTCCGGCATTTCGACACGTTGCGCGTTGAAATCATGGTAGTCAGCAACCCGTTCGGTGGGAACTCCTTTGTCGAAGGCGACGGCGACGTGGGTTGGCTTCTCCTTGGCTAAGAGACGAATCATCAGCTCGAAAAAGCCGGCGACGGCGTTCGTGGGATATCCGTTGGCCGTTTGCACGGGCGGAACCGCGTAAAAAGCGCGGTAGGCAAGTCCATTGCCGTCAATGAGAAAGAGTTTCGACTTGGGTTCCGTGTTGGTGGTCATCCGATGATCTAGTCTCCTAACTTAACCGAAGCGGGGAACATAGTTCCGGCCTCAAACAACCTGTTCGCTCGGGTGGGCAAAGTGCGCCCTTCGGGGCGCCCTGGCGTTCTGGGCCATCCTAAGCTTTCCCTCCCTCGACTTGGGCCAACATTCCCCGGATTTCTCCAGATGAATCCACTTGTCCAAATTTTGTATCAGTGTGCCCCGTACGAGGATTCTCTTATGGCTCAACCGAGGGAGGGTCTAAACGGGCTTACATAGTTTTGGGTACATGCCCGCACCTCCCCTGCTAGCCTTTCGGCCAGGGCGCAACTCTGGAGATACCTGGGTGACGCCCGCGATGCGGAACAGGCAAGTTTAGTGAGCGGCAGCCGCTCCCACGGTTTCAGCGGGCAAGACCTCGGCGTCGGCGACGATCTCCACGACATCGCGGGTCTGGATTTCGTTCTGCTTGTCTTTGGTG
>JALHOV010000269.1 GCA_022842865.1 Vulcanimicrobiota bacterium
AAAGGGGAGACCTGCGGATCGGAACCAGCTAATAGCTGACCAGAGTCAGGTCCGTCTGTCGAAAATCGTCACCCACGCATAGCAGCGGCTCTCCAGACAGACGCGCGATAGCATAGGTCAGGCAATCCCCAAAGTTAAGCGCCGCCCGGTGGCGCCCTTTGCCAAATTTTTCGTAAGCTCGCAAGGCTTCCTCCGCGTGCAGAGTTTCAAAAGGAATGACGGTCACTTCGAAATGCCCCAAAAGTTGGAGAAGCTCCCGCTGGCCAAAACCCAACCGGCTACCTACCACAATCCCGGTTTCGGACAGTGTGGGTGCTCCCAGGCATACCGGCCCACTGGCTTCCAACGCTCGAAGTAGTCGTTCACACATCGACTCTCGGAATAGAATGGCGACCAGCGCGGAGGAGTCGAGGATCACACCCCGAGTTCTCCATAACCCAGAATGGCCTCGACTTCGGCTTTCGTCGGCGCTGTCCGGCCTTCCAATCTCGGCCATACCTCTTCTTCCAGAAAGCGTCGGGCTCGTTGCCCCGGGCTTATAAGCACTTTCGTTCTCAGGCGAGCTTTGCGTTCTTCGAGCGCTTTACGAATTGCCTCAGTCTTTGTCTCCCCGGTTAGATCGGATATTTCTTGGGCCAGTTTCTCGACCTCGCGGTTCTTGATGTTCAGGGCCACATCTGCCTCCTGGGTAGAAAGTTGTGTCCAGGGTGTAATTCTACCCTTCTGGCTCACTGCCTTCATGACTTCGACCGACGGCCTGGGCCACTCTCCTTTTCGGAGGGGTTTCGCGGGAGGGTGTGAATTCTTCTGGGTGGGACTTTTCGCGGAGTTTTTTGGGCTCTTTTTTGGAAATCGCCGCGGGCCGGCGGCCAAGCGCATTCCACCGGTTTGCCCCTCTTGCGGATTTCAACTCGACCGGGTAAAGGGCGGCAAGGGTTGCCATCGCTGCTCGTGCTGCGCGGGGCTCTGGGTGACGGAAGAATTCCTGGCCGTGGCCGTGCAGGCGGACGAGGATCAAATTTCTGCCATCCTGGGCGGGCAGGCGGGCACGCACACTTTTTCCCGCTCGCCCCAGTTACGCGATTGCCCCGGTTGCACTCGGCCTATGGAGAACTATCCCTTTGGCTACCAGTCGAGCATCTGGGTGGATGGCTGCCCTGATGGTCACGGCATCTGGCTGGACCCGGGGGAACTGAGCATGATCCGCGCCTATCAGCAGAGTCAGCGTGGGCCCATGTCGGCTGAAGAGCGGGTCAAAATGGCATGCGCCTTCCTGGACGGGGCCAGCACTTCGCGGCGCAATATTCTTGACGCCATGCCGCAGCGGGAATCCTCCGTCGAGAGCTACGGGAACGACTATTAATCGCTTTCTGCCCCGTCTGGCTCTGTTGGCGTTACTGGCTTTTAATGGCTGGGGCACCTTTTCGCTTCTCTTTCCAGTGGCCCAGCGCTGGCTGGAGATCCAGAACGCGCGCAACCTTTCCATTGGCCTGGGCGTGCTGGCCCTGTTCTTGCCGGCCCTCTTGCTGAGTCGCAAAATGAAGCGCCGGCGCGTCTGGTTTCGACGCTATTTTGTGATGTTCAATCTTTTGTTGACGGCCGGGCTGGTCTATTGGGCCACGGGACACCCGGCACCTATCCCGGCCACCAGCCCTACGCCGGTGGTCCGCTTCACGCCCAGGCAGAGTTCGAGTCCGAGTCCGGTGTCCACTCCGACCCCCGCTGCAACGCCGACCCCCGAAGTCACGGTCACCACCATCGTCACCGCCACGCCCGCGCTGACCGAGACTCCCAAGCCACTCGTCGATAGCAGCGAGGCCGACAAGAAATATGCGGCCATCGACGAGCACGCCCTGAAGGCACTTCCGGAGGTGGAGAAAAATGTGGATTCGCTGGCTCGCTACCTGGTGGGTCCGGCCCGCAACGACGAGGAGAAGATAAGGGCGATTTATCGCTGGGTGGCCGACCGGATCAGCTACGACGCGGTTGCCTTCTATTCGGATAAGTTGCCGGATGAAGCGGTGGAAGTCACCCTGAGTCGGCGCACGGCGGTTTGCGGTGGCTACGCTGTATTGGTGGATGCGTTAGGCAAGGCGGGCGGCCTTAAAATGGAGCTGATCGAAGGGTTTGCCAGCGGCAGCGGGACGGATCCCGGTGAGAAGGTCAACCACGCCTGGAACGCGGTGAAACTGCCCGGCGGATGGCGCTTATTGGACTCTACTTGGGGAGCAGGGGGCCTTGGTGAGGACCACAAGTTTCACAAAGAATTCGACGGTTTTTTCTTTTTAACCCCGGCGGAACAAATGTTGGTCACCCATTTTCCCGCCGAGAGCAATTGGCAGTTGATTTTGCCGCCAATATCTCGACAAGAATTTATGAAACGACCGAAACGCACTCCAGAATACTTCCGGTTGGGTCTAAAGGTCGACCAGTTGGTGGGTGAGCTGGAAGCAAATCCCCGCGCCACCGTTCAGTTTAGCGCTCCCAAGGGGCTTTACCTGAGCGCTGAGTTGCAGACCGAGGAAGGGGCAAAGGTTGAGAATTCGACTCTGGTCGATCGTGATGAGGGACGTATTGTAGTCAATTTACTTCCGCCCAGGCCCGGCAAATATCGGGCTCTCATTTACGCATTTCGCCCCGGCAGCGACCACGGGAAGGGCGTCCTTGAGTATACTGTCGCCGCCCAAAGCGGCCAGCCCGAAGGTTACCCGCAAACTTTTTCGGTTTTCCAAGAGCACAGCGGGCATGTTTTCACTCCCGCGACCGGATCCCTGAAAGCGGGTAAGCAGCGCTTTGAATTGGAGTTGGCGGGTGCCAGCCAGGTCTTTGTCAACGAATGGGACAACGAGTTGAGCAAGGACGGGGACCGTTTTGTGGGGGACGTCGATCTGCCGGTCGGGGAAACCAAGGTCTTCGCGGTTTTCTCCGGTAAGACGGGTAACGGCATTCTCACTTACGATGTTCGCTGAGCCATTTCTGGGTGACCCTGATCCCTCTGAGCCAATACCCCCAACCTAACGCCGCCCACCCAGGCTTTGACAGAATGAAGGCAGGAGGCGATGATGCACAACAGACACAACGATGGGCCCGCGTGGCTCAGTAACAAAGACAAAGAATCCTGGCAAGCAGTTCGTGAGGCGGAGGGCGGGCCCACGGGCCTGATTCCCAAGCCGTTCGATAGCCTGCCGGCTACCCCGCGCAGCGCTCCGGCGGTCACCAACAGCCTACCCGACGAGTTCTAAGTCTGCTGCCAGACCTGGGTGCGGGCCTCGGGGATGGGTAGGTGGCCATTCTGGCTGACGGCCTCGGCCCCGCTGAAAAACTCGCGAAAGCGCGTTCCATCGGGTATGGCCGCCGGCCAGGTGGGAATCGCACGACAGGCGTCGGGTGCGCGGCGGGCGACCACCAGACAGCGCTGCTCGCGAGTTTCGCGCAGGAAAGCCAGCGTGTCACCCTGATGATGGAGAGTCTGAATCGAGCCGCGACCCAGGGCTTCCGACTCCTTGCGCAAGCGGATCAACTGGCTCCACTCGTGCAACAGGCCGTGATCCCAGGTGCTTTCATCCCAGTTCATGGTGCGCCGGTTGTCCGGGTCGTGTCCTCCGGGTAGATACTGCTCGTCCCCGTAATAGATGCAGGGCACCCCGGGGTAAGTGAAGAGAATGAGGCGCGCGATGGCGGCCTTGGCCCGGTCGCCGCCGACCAGATTGAGCAGCCGTGGCGTGTCATGGCTGCCGAGCAAATTGAATTGCTGGCGTGTGATCGCCCAGGGAACGGCGGCTCGCCAGTAGCGCCACTGGGCTTCCAGATCGGTTCCGCTGAGGGGATAGCGGTCGGCCCACTGGCGTTCGAACACGGCGTTATAGTCCTGACCGGTGAGCCAGTGGTAAAGAGGCATCATGAAGCCCCGGTAGTTCATGGTGGCGTCGAGTTGATCGCCCTGCAGATAGCTGCTGGCGTCGAAGAAGTTCTCTCCCAACAGGTAGGCCTCGGAATTTTCTTCCTTGACGGCGCGACGCATGCCGCGCAGGATTTTGTGGCCCATCTGTACGGCTCCGCCGCGAGCCAGCATGTTGGCCACGTCAATGCGCCAACCGTCAATATTGTAGGGGGGGCGGAGCCAGGTGCGCATGATGGAGTCAGGGCCGCGGTACATCCAGTCGCGCAACTTATGACTGGAGTAGTTGAGCTTGGGCAGAGACTGGATGCCCAGCCAGGCCTCGTAGCCGTGGGGATGGTCGTGGAAGGTGAAAAATTCGGCCGTTTCCGCCTGCCGGTCTTGTTGAGCCTGGCGGAACCACTGGTGCTCCTCGCCGCAATGATTGGGCACGATGTCCAATATCAGACGCATGTCGCGCGCTTCCATGGCCCTTTTCATCTCAAAGAAGGCGGCCTCACCGCCGAAGTGGGGATCGACCTCGGAATAGCTGGCCACATCGTATTTGTGACTGCTGGGAGCGGTATTGATGGGATTCAGATACAAGCCGTTGACTCCCAGCAACTCGTTCAAATAGTTCAGCTTTTGGGTGATGCCCGGGAGGTCGCCTCCGAAAAATTCCCGGCCGCCCTGATGGACGTTGGGCAGTTCGCCCCATTTGCGCGCCACCACCGGCTTTCCGGATAGTTTGTAGGCCCCGTCGCGCACATTGCTGGAAGTATCGCCGTCGCAAAAGCGGTCGGGAAAGATCTGATAGAAGACCGATTGATCCAGCCAGTGTTTGTCGTGTTGGTCAGCCAGCACGACGAAATCATGGTGGTCGGTGGGCACGTAACGCACCAGGCCGGAGGCGTTCAGCCAATAGCCGCCTTCTTGAGTGGAAAGATAAAAGCGGTAATGCAGGCGGCGCTCGCGCAGATGCAAGGGCACCTCCCACCAGCGGCAATTCCAGCCGGCTATCGGCTCGATGGCGTAGCCCGTGTGCATCTCCTGTTCACCGTCCGGGGCGCAGCGCACATAGACTCCGGTGATGGGCGCTTCCTGCGGGCAGCGCAGGCGTAAACGCACGGTGGACCCGAGTCCTTCGGGCGCACCATCCAGATAAATTCCGGAGGGGTTATGGAAGACGGCTTCTTTCCAGTTCATAGGCTTGTCCTCTCTGGTGTTCTATAGGGGGGCAGGAGCACTCCTCCGTCAAGTTAAGGGATCAGGATGCACAAGATTCCCGTAACCGCGACATGGAACGCTTGCTGGCCCAAGAGGACACCGACGGGGATCGCTGCATCACCGTGCGCGACCGGGGCCCTAAGCGTTTTGAGGTGGCCTGCGATGAAGGGGAGCCGCTGCTCGTGGAGGGGACCTATCAGCTGGCCAATCTGCTTCAGGAATTGGCCCTGGCGCGCCGGGCGGGGCGTCAGGCCTTGCAGCTGGATTGCGATAAGCTACGTGAAAACCCGGTGGACCGTCTTTCCAGGGCCATTCGCTCGCGCTGCTGGAACGGTCTGACGCGACGCCTGGATGGGCGTGGCCTGGAGAAAGTGCTGTGCGATCCCAAGTCGGATGGTGTATTGAGGCTGTATGTGCCGGCCACCGACCCCGCCGCCCTGGACTATTATCGGAAACTGGGAGGCTGCGAGTTGATCGTGCTGCCCGATCCGATTCCACCTGAGTATGTCGTGAGTCTGAATGACAAGCCCGGGTTGCTGTCGCTGGCGATGCGCGAGGGCCAGCCCTTGCCCTACGTGGTGCCAGGAGGCCGCTTCAACGAGATGTATGGCTGGGACAGTTATTTCATTGCGCTGGGGCTGCTGGAAGACGGAAAGCATGAACTGGCCGAGGCCATTCTTGAGCATTTTCTTTATCAGATCGAGCATTATGGCGCCATTCTCAATGCCAATCGGACCTATTATCTGACCCGTTCGCAGCCGCCCTTTTTGACTTCTTTGGCGCGCGCCCTGCAGGTCTCGGGGAAACGTTTGGAGAGGGTGGTGAAGGCGGCTCGCAAGGAATACTCCCATGTCTGGATGAGTTCCAGGCGCTTGATGGATTGCGGTTTGTCTCGTTACTTTTGCTCTGGCTTCGGGATGCCTCCGGAAACTATGATGCGCCATTACGGCCAGATGATGGCGCCCTACGCGGACCGCCACGGTCTCTCCCTGGATGAGTTTCGCCTTGAGTACGAAGCGAGGCGCATCGTGGTTTCGGACCTGGATGAGTATTTCCGCGAGGACCGTTCCGTGCGCGAATCCGGTCATGACACCAGCTACCGACTGGAAGGTATTTCCACCCAGCTCTGTCCGGTGGATCTGAACTCGCTGCTTTATCGCTACGAGATGGATATGGCTGAACTGGACCGAGAACAGACCGACGATTGGCGCCAGCGAGCCCGGCGTCGCAAGGCCCTGCTGGATGAGCTTTGTTGGGATGGAAAGTCGGGTCAGTTTTTTGACTACAATTGGAAAACCCGCAGACGCACCGGCTTCGAAAGCTGTACCAATTTGTTTCCCCTCTGGGCCGGAGCGGCCAGCCCCACACAGGCCGCAGAGATGGTCAAGTCGTTGCTGCCTCATTTAGAACAAGCAGGCGGTTTGGCGGCCGGCACGCTGGAGTCGCGAGGGGAGCTGAGTCCGCTGCGCACCGCCCGTCAATGGGACTACCCCTATGGATGGGCGCCCCACCAGATGCTGGTGTGGAAAGGGTTGGAAAGTTATGGCTACCGCCAGGACGCCAGCCGTCTGGCTTTTGGTTGGCTGCGCATGATGACGCGCAACGCCATGGACTTTAACGGAGTGGTGCCCGAAAAGTTTGACGTGGTCCGCTGCTCGCACGAGGTTAAGGCGGAGTATACGAATGTGGGCGTCGATTTTGACTACGTCAGTCTGGAGGGCTTTGGCTGGACCAATGCATCCTACCAGGTGGGTCTGCGTTATCTGGAAGCCGAGCAATTGGCGGAACTGCGCGAACTGCGCTGCAGCGACCTCAGCTGATTTCAAAACTGGATATGGGAACGGAACTCGAGGGGAGCGGAGAGGTCGGTTTCCAGCTGAAAGAGCGAGCCGGCCTGCTCCCCCGCCTCGGGCCGATGGGCGCCGCCGGCGGAGGTAGCGTAGGCGGACTGGCCCACGAAGGTCAGAGAAGTGACGTTGTGCACCGGTAGAGTAATTTTCTCCAGCTGCTTGCCTCGCGGATCGTAGCGTAGGATGCCGGACCCGCCCCACAGGGCCAGCCAGAGATTTCCCTGGTCGTCGACGGTCATGCCATCGGGCTGACCGTGCTCTTCCGGGGTTTCAATCAACGTCTTACGCTCCTCGATTTCGCCACTGTCGAGATGGTAGCGGAAGCTCTCGATTCGTCGATTGCGGGTATCGGTCAGGTAGAAGGTTTTGCGGTCGGGACTGAAGGCCATTCCGTTCGGCTGGCCGACCTTTTCGAGCACCACCCGAATGCTGCCGTCGCGGTCCAGACGATAGAGCTTCCCGGGCTGGTCGCTCTCGGGCATGGTGCCGGCGAAGACGCGTCCTTGAGGGTCGGCGATGACGTCGTTAAAGCGCGTGTTCTCCGCTCCGGGAGTGTGGTCGCGCTGCACCTGCAGTCCTTTTTCTGGTCCCCACAGAGCGATCTGGCCACGCTGCATGAACAAGAGCAACTGTCCGTCTGCTTGCAGGCTCATGCCACCGATGACCTCGCCCTGCAGCACCCTGGCTGCGCTGCGAACCTTCGGATCGTAAGAAAACATGTCGCCGGTATCGACGTCGATCCAATAAAGCAGCGAGCTCTCCGGATGCCAGAGGGGTCCCTCGCCGCAGCGACACGGAAAGTCGGCCACGACCTGCATCTTCATCCTTGCAGCAGCGACTGGGCCCCATCCACCCAGATTTCACTGCCTGTGACGTGGCTGGAAAGGTCGGAAGCCAGAAATAGAACCACGTTGCCGACCTGCTCGGCGGAACCGGGAGCGCCACCGGTCAGGGGCACGGCACCTTCGGGAAACTCGACCGCCGGGGCGACTTTTTCCAGAGCGCGCTTTTCGGTCGAGTCTTCAATCTCGGATTCGATCCAGCCGGGGCAGATCACGTTGACGCGTATCTTGTGCGGAGCCAGTTCTAAAGCGAGCATTTTAGCCATCGCCACCTGGGCGGCCTTGGTGCAGGCGTAGGCGGTGCAACCGGTGTTGCTGAACATGCGAGTGCCGTTGACGGAAGAGGTGACGATAATCGACCCTCCGTTCTTTTTGAGCAGAGGAATGGAGCATCGGATGGTGTGGTAGGTTCCGGTCAGATTAACGCTTAGCGTTTTTTCCCATTCTTCCGGCTGAAGTTGTTCCAGGGGCGCCCACACGCCGTTGATGCCGGCGTTGGCGAAGACGATGTCCAGGCCGCCCCCTTGCTTTTCGATGGCGTCCACGGCCCGCTTCATCTCGTCGCCTTGGGACACGTCGGCCTGCACTTCCAGCACCTCGGCTCCCAGCTTTCGCAGTTTGGCGCCAGCCGTTTTGAGAGATTCGGGCGAGCGACCCAGAATGGCCAGGTGGGCGCCCTCCCGGGCGAAGACCTTGGCGGTGCCCAGACCAATGCCGGAACTACCGCCGGTAATCAGAGCTACTTTGTTATGCAGGCTTTTCACAAGGGCCAGAATACGGCAGCGCGGCCAGACGACAACAGGTCGAGGTATCCCCGGCGTCCGGTATGAATGTACTGGCCAGGCGGGATCGACAGGGGTACGCCGGCTGAGCCCCCCGAGGCTAGTCTAAGTCTATGTTCAGCTGCTGGTATGGGGATTCCGACGAATTGAGTGTGCTCCATCAACTTCCCCTGGTGCGAGACGCGCGTTGTGACGTGGTGGTAGTAGGTGCGGGGATGGCCGGTTTGTCGGTGGCCTATTTTTTGGCTCGCGAAGGGCGTTCGGTGATGGTGCTGGACGATGGGCCCGTAGGGGGCGGGATGACGGGTCTCAGCTCGGCCCACCTCTCCTATGCCCTGGAAGACGGCTACGCCCGCCTGGAGGTCCTTCATGGCCTGGAGGGGATTCGCACGGCGGCTGCGAGTCATCGGGCCGCCGTTGCGATGATTGAGCAGCTTACCGTTCGGGAGAGTATCGATTGCCAGTTTCTGCGGGTAGATGGATTTCTGTTTAACCCGCCCGGTCAAGGGTCGGCCAACCTGGAAGTGGAGCGGGAAGCGGCGCTACGTGCCGGTATTGAAGTGGAATTCTGTCAGAGCAGTCCGCTGCTAAACTTTGAAACCGGACCCTGTTTACGTTTTCCCAACCAGGGGCAGTTTCATCCGTTGCGCTATCTGGCCGGGCTGACTCGGGCGTTTTTGCGACTGGGAGGAAAAGTTCATACCCAGAGTCACGTCAAACGGGCCTCAGGGGGGGCAATTCCCTTTGTGGAAACCGAACGCGGTTGTCGGGTCGATTGCTCCCATCTGGTGTTGGCCACCAATTCTCCGCGCCGAGGCGTGACCTATTCCAGCTACGTAATTGCTCTGCGGATTCCGCCGGGCTCGGTGCGGCCAGCCCTGTATTGGGACAGTCTGCCGAATTATCACTACGTCCGGGTGGCTCCTGGCGGGGCCACCGACGGGAGCGATTTGCTGATTGTCGGGGGTGAGGACCGCCGCGGGGGTCAGGCTCATCCGCAGTTGTTTTCGACTCTGGAGAAGTGGACGCGCAAGCGCTTCGCGATGGCAGGAAGGGTTGATTATCTGTGGTCGGGCCAGGTGGCGCGCTGCTCGGATGGATCGGCCTGGATTGGCCCGGGTGAAGAGGAGAATTCCTTTGTGGTCTCGGGAGGGTCTGGTCACGGATTGACCCACGGCACCATCGCTGGCCAGTTGATCACCGACCTGGTGTGTGGCCGTCCCCAGCCCCTGGGCGCACTTTTGTGCGCCCAGGGCTCTGGTTACTCAAGCTCTCTGATTTAGTGGGGGCGTTTGCCGACCAGATTGATGGGATTGCCGTCCAGGTCGCCATAGATGAAGAAGAAGCCAGCATCGGTGTCTTCGGGAGCTCTCAGCAGCTTAAAGCCGGAATCGACCAGATACTGGCGCGCTTCATCGAGGGTGCCGGTGACGCTAAAGCCGATACCGGTATCAAGCAGGCGGCCTTTGTGGTCGCTCCAGGAATGAAGCACCAGCTTGAAGCCTTCCTCGTTCTTGAGGATGGCCATATCGGTGCCCATTTTCTGAACGATCTCAAAGCCCAGGGCCTGGTAGAGGGGGAGATTGCCTTCTACGTCCTGGACGTAGCGGGCCACATTGCGAAAGGAAATCGGAGGCATGGGGCCCGCGTTCGTCTTGCTCTTTACCAGCGCCTGCCGATCTGGACGACTTCGGCGGAAGCGGCCAGCCAGACGAAGATTCCCAGAAAGACCAGGTTGAAGCTGGCCGTGAGCAGGCCCAGGATGCCAAATACCCAGGCGAACTTCTGACCCCAGCCGGCGGCTGTCAGGGTGGCTCGGGCGTGTCCGTGGCGGCGGCTCAGGAAGGCTCTCAGGATGCGTCCGCCGTCCATCGGGAAAGCCGGCACCAGGTTGAACAAGCCGAGGCCCAGGTTATAGACCAGGAACTGGCTGACCAGGAAGGCGGCCAGAGGAGAGAAGGCCAGGCTCGGGGCCAGCAGCCAGGCTGCTCCCGCCAGGGCGAAGTTGACGGCCGGTCCGGCGGCGGAGACGACCATTTCTTGTTCGGGCGAGAAGCGGGTGGCCTGCAGTCGGGCCACACCGCCGATCGGGTAGAGGGTAATTTCTCGGGTGCCGACGCCAT
>JALHOV010000270.1 GCA_022842865.1 Vulcanimicrobiota bacterium
CATCCCCCGCGTGCATGGCTGGGTCTACGATATGGCCACCGGCAAAATCAAGGATCTCAAGGCAGACGTGAACTTGCAGGATGATTTACATCCGGTTTTTCACTACGAATACGATTTCCAAAAGAAAGCCCCCGTGGCCAAAAGCTAAGGGCCCGTTTTTCTTGAGTAGTCCGAATTGGTGACGGTGATGGTTACCTCGTGATCGGGCACTTCGCAAACCGACCTGGTGACGGTTGCCAGACCCGGCTCAAGCTGACTGAAAGTCAGATGGATCTGGACGTCGCTGTCATCATACCGGGTCTGGACCTCACCCTGGCTGGGCTGGCGGGTCTTTGGATCCACAAAAACGGTTAGTTTGTCGCCAGGCTGAATCACGTCCCGGGCCGTGACGACGGCCTGGCCGTTGACCAGTTCCGAGGTGGTTTTACCGGTCAGGTCCGGCAGCTTGTGATAGCGGGCCAGTTGATCCTCGAGGCCCTGAAACCACTCTTTGGATTTGGCCGCTTTGCGTTTGGCCAGCAGCCGGCGCATAGGCACGATCGGCTTCTTCTGATCCGCCATGGTACGGTTCAACTCGAGTCTCTGCTGCTCTCCCGAGGGAGTCCAGGTGATTTGTTGGACTAACGTGCTCTTGACTTCCCCCGATACGGCAACCTGCGTCTGAGCTTTCCAGCTATAGCTTCTAAGCTTGGGATTTGAAAGCAACTGCCCCGGGTCCTGGGCAAAGCCGGCCAGGGTCAAAGTGAAGAAGAGAGCGGCATGGACGATTTTCATGGAACGAAATTTATTCAAACCAGGGAAGATTCCTGGCGCTCGGCAGGTTTTAGCATCGATCTACGCAATTTTGCGAAAATGGGCCGATTATGAGCGACCGAATAGCCTGTATCCTGGTAGCTCTGCTGTGCAGCGCTACCTTCTTCATTGGCTATGGCCTCACTCCCTGGACCCTGGGAGATCCGGTCGACGGTCGTGGCGACCTCTGGCAAGCCTGCCGCCTTCTCAAGACTCTGTGGGGTCCGGGAGGTCGCTTTATGAACAGCGAGCTGGCTGCTCCCTTTCGAGCGGATCACACGGGTTTTCCCGACACCTTTGTATTTTACTATCCCCTGCTATGGTGCCTTCATTGGGTGAGCGATAATGTATATTTACACTACAACCTGATCATCTGGCTAAATTTTGTATTTGTGGGACTGGCGACTTTCGCGGTGCTTCGTCGCTTGGGCTGCTGGAACCAAACCTCCCTACTGCTCGCCTGGGTATACAGCAGCCTCCCCAACCATCTGGAGCGCTATGACCACTATGGCATCTCATTTTACGCGACGGCTCCACTGATCGTGTACTACGCATTTCGCCTTATACGAAATGAACACATTGGTGGAGGTGAGTCGGCGTGGGCTCTTATCTGCGGATTGTCGGGCCCTTACTATGCCACTTTCGGTTGCTTAATATGCAGCTTCTCTTCCCTGTTGGGTGCTGGCCTCCATCGAAGTAAGCGACCACTGTTGGGAGGGTTACGGCTCTGCGGCCTTGTCGCGCTGGCGTTCTTCTTTTCAGTCATTCCTATCTTACTGACGCGACACCCGGATTCAGCCTGGATTCCGCGGAGAGACCCGTCCGACTTAACGCGTTGGTCACTGCATTTGGACCGATTGGTGCTGCCCGCGCACAGTCAGATGATGCATCCCCTCCACCGGTTGGCAACACAGTATTACGACATTTATCCAGTAGCTATTGAAGACAACGAGTCACCCTATTTGGGTATGCTGGGCTTGTTGACGGGGATACTGCTCCTCGGTGTCCGTTCTTCATCCGCCCGTACTTTACGAGCTCTGGCCATCCTGATCTTACTGATCGGAAGTCCGTCGGGATTAGGTCAGCTCCTCAGCCTGGTTCTAGGAACCATCATCCGGTGCTACAATCGGATATCTTTCTACTTTATCTTTGCCGTGCTTGCTGCGTTGGCCGTGGAAGTTCAGACGGTGCGACGTTTGCGCGCTTACACCGCAGTATTGTGGTTAGTGGGCACTGTAGCGGTGCTGGAACAAATCACGAGCGTCCAGCCGCGACAGCCCCGGCGCTGGCAAGAAGAGATTCGTTCCGACCGAAAGTTCGTAGGAGAGTTGCAAGCCCTCTTGCCAGTGGGCTCCATGCTCTGGCAGTATCCCTACATCCCCTATCCGGAACAAGCAGTAGCCTGGCAGGAGGGGAGCTACGGACTGGGTCGGTGCTACGCGGTTTCGAAGGGTTTGCATTGGAGCTGGGGCGCTTTAAAGGGCACAGATCAAGCTCGTTGCCATGATGCCTTCTCCCGCTTGCCCCTGGCAGCCCAGATAAGAATCCTCACCGACTCGGGGTTTGCCGGGGTCACCCTGGAGAGACGCGCCTTTCGTGACCACGGCGCGGCCTTGCAAAGTCAGCTATCAGCCCTGGGCCTGAGCGCAACCGTGGCCAGCCCTGACCAAAACCTGGTGTTCTTCCCGCTGCCCTCGCCCCGCATCCCATCTTTCGAATCGGCCTTGCGCTTTCAAACTGCAGTGATCCAGGAGAGCGGTTGGATGGCCGGTAAGGTCGACTTCACGTCTGAAGGCTGTGGTCAGTTATTCTTGGGCACGGGCTGGAGCTTGCCCGAGGAGGACGGCGTTTGGACCGAGGGCAAACAGGCCTTTTTGCGGCTGCCGGCCCATAAGGCCAGCACCGGACGCCTTTCACTAGAGGTGGCTCCATTTTTGGGAAAAGGTGGTCAGCAACTATCCGTATACGTGGGGAAAGAATTGCTGAGCACTTCTGAGTTTCGCAGCACCGACCCTCAATCGATCACTTTATTTGTACCTTTGCCCTCAACCATACGACTGGAAATCGGCCAACCTACTCAACCGAAAAAGGGCCTCAACCCAGAACAACGGATGCTCGGAGTCAAGCTTCGAAACCTGCAGGTGGTTTGCGGCCAGTCAGGAGACTAGATCGAGATAGGGAATTTAACGGGCCATTTTGAACGTATGTGCAAGGAGGGTGAAAGTATGCAAATTTCAGTCTGGCAAATAAGCACGGTAATCTTGGTGACTCTTCTCCTCGGCCAGAATCTTACAACTCGTCCTCGTCAGGCGAATGCCGCCGCCTCCGATACATTCGGCTCTCCGCAAGTCGCCGTGACGAGCTACAAAAATCAAAAGGGCAACTTCATCCTTTGGGCAGATGGACACATCAGCAGAGTGGATGCGCCTGACACCACAGTCTCAACTTTGAGCGCCTCCATCCCAATACCAGCAGATGAAGACCCGCCGCCCACAGTCACCCGCGACGAGAGCCGACCGCAAGGCTCTCCCAATGTCCCAGTTGGCGTTTATCAGAACGGAATCGGCACCTATCTTTTATTTGCCGACGGCTCCTACAAGAAACCAAGTGGAGACGCGGCGGCGGCGAGCTCAGTTCCTTCCGTGCGCAGTTGCCAGTTTGACGGAACCACCGGACAGAACCTAGGGGACCAATCACTCGTTATTTCCCGCACTTCACCGGGCCGATATAACGTAGTTTTCGATCCGCCTTTTGCGAAATTACCTACGGTCACAGTGACTGCAGCCGCGCACCATACTCTCAGCGGCGTGATGCCTGGCACGCTGACCAAGAACGGCTGCAGCCTTTGGACTTCTGAGCTCGGCGGACCCCACGGCTGGAGCGACTTCTATTGCGGATTTGCGCTCACTGTCGTCGGTGATTGAATTCGGCGAATAAGCTCGAGCGCTTTCCAATGTCCGGAGCGACCGGTGTGATTGGCGGGATGTAGCGCGCTGCCACACAATTCCAGGTTCTCTAAGGGCGCTTCGTAGTCCGGAATCGGGCGTAGAAAGAAGCTCTGCGCTAGATCGCGATCGGCCCCGAAGAGGTGGCCTTGAGTAAACTGCCAATCGCGTTCGTAATCTACTGGCGTAAAATAGCGGCGCTGCTGCACGTCCAGATGGGCCTGGCCGGTTTCGGCGGCCATCCAGCCGCTGCCGTAGCCAAAGCTTTCCTGCACCAGGTCGGCCGGCCGTGAATCGTCCAGCAGGCCGGGCCAGCACAACTGCAATGGGCCGTCCTCTACGTCCAGGTTGCGCTTGACGCGGTCCCAGGCCTTTTCCAGGCGAACCAGTCCAGGCTCCCAGTGAATCAGATCCAGGCGCGCCTCCTCCGGCCAGTGAGCAGGGAAAGGGCAGGTTCCCAGGCCGCGCTGCCAGACTCCGCGCCCGCGAATGTTGCGAATGGCAGTATTGAACTCGGTCTCCAGGTAGCGGGGGTTAACCAGCTGGGTGTAGGTCCAGCGAGCGTCTTTGTCCGAGAAAAGGAAATCGAACTCGAAAGCCTGGTTGTCCACGGTCAGGCTGCGCTGGTCCGGAGCCAGCACCGGCATTCCGGGACGATGAAAAAGCTGAATGGGACGACCCTCCAGCGAGGCCTTGAGAGCGGCCAAGAAGCTGCTGCTGCCGCCCTTCATGGTCATGGGACTGAGCACTTGACCGTTGGCCCAGCGGCCCATCAAACTGTAGGCGGTTCCGGCCGCAAACGGCCCCTGGGCCACGCCCTCCAGGGCGACTTCCGCCAGGACGCCCTTGAGGGTCTGATCCTCGAACCATTCGTCGAGCAGATCGCGCAGGCTCATCCAGGGCAAACGCAGCACCTCCATCGACTGACGCTGTCCTAACTCGCGCCAGGCTTCGGCCAGGTAGGCGGGAGGCTGAGGGTTCTGATACATGTGATAGAGCAGTTCGGCCCCCTTTCCCATCAGCTCCATGAAGTGAGGCCAGGCTTTGCTATCGTGCTCACTGGCCCCGATCAAACCGGTTCTTCGGATATGCAGCCAGCTGCCGTCGGCCCGGATGGCGCTCCGGCCCGTGTGGGCCAGATGGGCCACCGGCAGGCCCCACTTTTCGGCCAGCATGGGGCAGAAGTGTGGATAGGCCAGGCCGGCTTCTCCCCCGTCGATGGTTACGTAAGGCGCCCCCAATACGGTGGCGGTTTCGAGCATTTCCACCGTGTGGCCGGCGTCGGCCAGAGTCAGGGCAGCGGCAAAAGCGTTGGGCGAAGAACCCAGGACAAGGACTTTCATCAGGCGGACCAATCCTTAAGGAGTTCCATGGCGGCGTTTCGACCGGGGGCTCCGGTAATGCATCCGCCGGGGTGGGTGGAGGCCCCGCACATCCACAGGTGACGCACGGGAGTTTTGTATTGAGCCCACTGCGGGGAGGGCTTGAGAAAGAGCAACTGGTGTAGCGACAGTTCCCCGTGGAAGATATGGCCGCTGGTGATGCCGATGATGTCCTGGATATCCTTGGGTGTCATGATGTGCTTGTGGATAATCTTGGACTTCAGGTCGGGAGAATACTCGGCCAGCGTGTCAATGACCACTTCCAGGAACTCGGCCTTCTTTTCGGGAGTCCAGTCCATTTCCGAGCTGGCGTATTCGACAAAAAGCGACATCACGTGTTGGCCAGGAGGAGCCATGCCCGGATCCAACAACGAGGGAATCAGGGCATCCATAAAGGGCTTGCGAGCCCAACCGCCATATTTGGCGTCGTCGTAGGCTTGCTCCAGATAGTCGACCGAAGGAGCGATTTCAATGGAGCCTCGCAGCAGCTGCTCGGAGCCCTTGGGGACGGCCGAGAAGGTGGGCAGTCCGTCCAAGGCCAGGTTGACCTTACATGCCGGGCTGGCGGTGCGGAAGCGCTCGATATCCCAGAGAAAGTCGGCAGGTAGCTGGTCGCGCGGCACCAGTTGGGTGAAGGTGCGTTTGGCGTCTGCGTTGGAAACGATCCGGTCGGCAAAGAACTCGCGGCCGTCTTCTAAAACCACACCGCAGGCCGCGCCGTGCTTGATGAGCACCTGGGCAACCGGGGCGTTGACCATGATTTCAGCGCCGAATGCCCGGGCCGAGCTGGCGATAGCCTGGGAAAAGGCCCCGGTGCCGCCCTTGGGAAAAGCCCAGGAGCGCCGCACGCCGTCAATCTCGCCTAGGTAGTGGTGCAGAGCCACATATCCGGATCCGGGCGAACGCACGCCCATGAAGCTGCCAATGATGCCTGAGGTGCACTTGATGGCTTTGAGCGGCTGCGTTTCGAACCATTCATCCAGGAAATCGGCGATGCTCATAGTACACAGGCGGCACAAGGTGTGGAAGTCTTTGCGCTGCATGTTGCCGAGCACGCCTTTGATACGGGCCATTTGCTCGAGGTCTTTCGGCGAAAGCGAGGAGGGGTCGGGGGGCACCAGATCAAGCAGAGGCTTGATGGCCAGGCTCAGTCGGCGCATGGTCAGCGAGAACTCTTCGTAGGTTTCGGCGTCGCGCCGACTGTGGCGCATGAGTTCACGGCGGGTCATGTCGTGATCGGGCCAATCGGCCAGGTAGTCGCCGTCGGGCAGCGGCACCAGCGTGCTCTCCAGCGGCAACAGCTCCAGTCCGTGCTGAGCCAGATGGAGCTCCTGGATCACCTGGGGGCGCAGCAGGCTGATCAAATAGGAACCGGTGAGGAACTTGTAGCCAGGATAGATTTCTTCGGTGATGGTGGCGCCGCCGACCATGTGGCGGCGCTCCAGCACCAGCACCTGACGGCCGGCGCGGGCCAGGTAAGCGGCGTGCACCAGGCCATTGTGGCCACCGCCGATGACAATGGCGTCGTAGTGTTTCATATCAGGCTCTTTTCCTAGAGGGATTGAAGAAGGGCAGTTTGCGCACTTTGGCGCCGAAGCTTTTGCGATACCGGTCAACCATAATGTCAACCTTCAGGTCTTCGCCGCAGCCCGGCTTCACCTGGGCCAGAGCCAGGTACTTCTTTAATGTCGGCGACCAACTGCCGCAAGTTGCATAGCCAACCTGGCCTTCTTCATTGAAGATCGGCACGATTTCGCGCCAGGGCACGAAGGGGAAGTGAACGGGCAGGCCAATTTTTTCGTGCTCTATGGCCAGACCTTGATGGTCTATTTCCAAACCTACCAGGGTCAGGGCCGAGCCTTCGGCTTTTTCTCTGGCCAGGGCTTTCTTGCCCACAAAATGCGGCTTCTTGAGATGGACGGACCAGCCCAGTCCAAGCTCGTAGGGGGTGGAAGCCTGGGCCGGGGTGGTGGCCTTGTTGGCCGGCGTGTAATCTACATCCAGCATGATCAGACCGGCTTCGATGCGAGCCACGTCGAGGGCCCATATGCCGGCTGGCTGGAGAGCGTAGCGCTTGCCCGCCTCGGTGATGCGGTCCCAAATCTCGACGGCCCTTTCGGCAGGAACCCAAATTTCGTAGCCCAGGTCGCCGCTGTAACCGGTCCGCGAAACCTGCAGGTTCTCTTCCAAGTGCATGATACCGTAGAAAGGCAATTCCTGGATCGAGCTCCCAAAGACTTCCCTGAGGACGTCGCGCGAGCACGGTCCCTGCAGAGCCAGGGTGCCCAGGCTCTCGCTGACTTCTGCGATTTCCACCTCGAAGCCGGCAGCATTCTCCTCCAGCCAGTGGTAATTCGGGTCGGCTGCGGTCAGCCGAAAGGTGCCCTCGTCCAACCGGCAGATGGTGCCGTCGTCGACCACTTTGCCGCGGCTGTCACACCAGGGGGTATAGGCCATGCCTCCGGGCTGCATCTGCGAAATGTCGCGCGTGACCAGGCGGTTGAGGAAGGCGTGAGCGTCGGGCCCGCTGATTTGGTATTTGTAAAGAGCGCTGACATCTAGCAAAGCGCAGGCGTTGCGCATCGCCAGATACTCGCGGTCGTGGGTCATTTCATAGGCGCTGGCCACCGAATAGCCGCCCCAGCGGCGCCACTGGTTGGCCTGCATCAGGGACTCGGTGCGCGGGTGGAAAGGTGTGGTTTTAAGGCGCAGCGTCATTTGAAGTTGTTCTTGTGGGTTCGCAGGGCGCCGAAAACCTCCGCCGGTGCGGTTTTTCCGGTAAAAGCCTGCAACTTGGGGTCGTGGCAGCGCAGGAAGTGGTTGGTGCGCTTCTCCACTCCCAGCTGCAGGGGCACGGTCGGGGGCGCCGTCTCCAGACCGACGCGCTGCTGAATGTCGGCATTTTCGGGGTCAACGTGCTGGGCCCACTTGACGTTGTTCAATGTATATTCATGACCGATGTAGACGAGGGTGTCGTCGGAATACTTGAGCAACTTGGAGACCGAATCATACATCTGCTCCATAGTGCCTTCGAAAACGGCGCCACAACTGTAGCCAAAGATGAGGTCGCCGGCGAAAATGTGTCCGGGGAAGGCGAAGGCGATGTGCCCTAGAGTGTGCCCGGGGATCTCCAAAATCTCGGCCGTTTCCCCGCCGAACTCGACCTTGTCGCCTTCGCGCAGGTATTGAGTCAACTGCGGGATGCGCTCGCGGTCGCCGGCCGAGCCGATGACCGGCAGAGCGCCGTATTCCTTTAGCAGCGCTTCGTTACCGTCGATGTGGTCCGCGTGGTGATGCGTGTTGTAGATGGCGACCGGTTTGAGGTTCCGCTCGCTGATCGCGGCAATGACACCGGCGGATTCGCCGGGGTCGACAATCACGCAGCTGTGGTCGCTGGGGTCCTCGATGAGAAAACAATAGTTGTCTTTGAGGATGGGGATGCTGTGAACCTTGATCATGAGTAGACCACCACCGATCGAATAGATTCACCTGAATGCATCAGGTGGAAGGCGTCATTGATTTTGTCCAGACCCATGGTGTGGGTAATCATAGGATCGATCTGAATCTTGCCGTCCATGTACCAGTCGACGATTTTGGGAACGTCGCGGCGGCCGCGGGCGCCCCCGAAGGCAGTGCCTTTCCAGACCCGGCCGGTGACCAACTGGAAGGGACGAGTGGCAATTTCTTCGCCAGCCCCGGCCACGCCAATGATTACACTCATTCCCCAGCCCCGGTGGGTGCACTCCAAGGCCTGACGCATAAGCTTGACGTTACCGACGCATTCGAAGGAAAAGTCAGGCCCGCCGTCTGTCAAGCTCTGCAGGTAGGCGACCAGGTCGTTGCCCACTTCGCTGGGATTGACGAAATCGGTCATGCCGAACTTCACGGCCATTTCCTTTTTGTTAGGGTTGAGGTCGATGCCGATGATGCGTCCTGCTCCAGCCAGGCGTGCGCCCTGCACCACGTTGAGACCTATCCCGCCCAGGCCAAAGACGGCCACGGTGTCGCCCGGCTTGACCTGAGCCGTGTTCAGGACGGCTCCGATGCCGGTAGTGACTCCACAACCGATGTAGCATATTTTGTCGAAAGGCGCGTCTTCGCGCACCTTAGCCAGAGCGACTTCGGGCACTACGATATGATTGGAGAACGTAGAGCAACCCATGTAATGGAAAACCGGCTCGCCGCTGACCGACATGCGGCTCTTGCCGTCGGGCATCAGGCCCTGGCCCTGGGTGGCGCGAACGGCTGTGCACAGGTTGGATTTGCCGCTGAGGCAGGTCTTACACTCCCGGCACTCCGGAATGTAGAGCGGGATCACGTGATCGCCGACTTTGAGGCTTTTGACTTCTTTACCGACTTCCACCACCACGCCAGCGCCTTCGTGACCGAGCACGCTGGGGAAAAGTCCCTCGGGGTCTTTGCCAGACAGGGTAAATGCATCGGTGTGGCACACGCCGGTCGCTTTGATCTCGACCAGCACTTCATTGGCGCGCGGCGCGTCCAGATCCAGTTCTACGATTTCCAAGGGTGCGCCGGCTTTCACGGCTAGGGCTGCGCGAGTTTTCATGGCTGGCCATTCTCAGGGGAAAGGAGTGATTCCTGGGGAACAAGTGAGGCATGGTTTGGGCCTTGCTGTTACTGGGGCTGAAATTCCCTTACACCTGGGAGGAACAGGGCGTGCGCTGCACGTTCATCAATCCTGAGTTCACCCGCGATAAGCGTTATGTCATCGCTCATCTGAGCCTGCGTCCGATGGTGGACGTGCCCGCTTTTCAATGGCAAGGCCTGGTCACGGTGAAAAACAAGTCGGGAGAAAGTGTGCCGCAGGCGGGGGATTGTAAATTCGATCAGTCGATCACGACCGGATCTCCGCCCCTGCCGAAAGGCAAAACGATTCCTTTGTTGATGTACTGGCTGGCCCAGCCCGACGACTTCCCGGTGCAAATCTATGTGGGCGATCAGGCGCTTGGTGCTCCGCTGGGGAAGTGACCGGCGGGGGCGGTGCGGGGATATGGCTATGGCGCCGACAGGTGACCGGATGCCGCTTTAGGAGCGGACCCGGCTGGGAAAATTTCCTCAAAGGCCTTTGCGCACAGAGCACAGGGCCTACAGTTTTACGCCGTTCTTGCAGCCCACGATGGGCCAAGCTGTGCGCGGTGCGCACAGGTGCCGCCTCGCAGCGTTGTTGCCGGGCCTTCCGGATTCGAAGTGGGGTCCAGGAGCGGGACTTCCGACTGGACGGGAACGCGGGGCCCTGACAAGGCTAGAGCATTTGTTGAGCCTGCTCCAAGCTGAGATCCAAGGTGGGAATCCAGTGGAGTTGGCGGCACAGGCGCAGCAGCAGGGCTTCGGTCTGGGCGTCGCCCTGGCCGGTGCGACACTGCTGGATGGCCTGAGCGATGGGCATCATTTCTGGGGCCTTTTTGGTGTAGCGGGCGTAGAAGTGATAGTAGATGTCGCTTTGCCCCGAGGAAGCGCCGCAGGCTTCGCCCAGTTTCTGCAGGGGCGTGTCGTAGAGGTCCTGAGGTGACCCGCCACGGCCGAATTTCACGTCGT
>JALHOV010000271.1 GCA_022842865.1 Vulcanimicrobiota bacterium
CCGTGACCTGATCGAGCAGGGCCGTTTTCTGATGTTCAAGGTTGGCCAAATGGGTAAGTGTGCCGGCAGACCCAAAGATTTGCAGCGGCGCTGCTGCCAAAGCCAGCGGAGCGCCCAGCGAGACGGGTAGACCGATCCCTTGGGTCAGGGATAATGCAGCGGAGCTGGCGGCCAGCGTGCCCATAAGCAGGCCCGCCTGATCACGAACCGCTTCCATCTTCAAACCTTTAGGGGACTCCATCATCTTGGCCATGTGCCCGGCAGGGAGCGCCGTCCGCGCTCCCTGCTGTTGCTGCTCCAGTCCGTATTGGTCTAATTGGGCCTGGGTCACCGAGAACGAACCCTTGGGTAGGTAGGAGATGTAATAGTCAGTCAGTTTCTTGGGGTCTTGGGATAGCTCTTGAGGCACTAGCAGCACGGTTGACTCCGGCACATAGCCGGGCGGTACCTCCGGGTCCTGCAGAGCCAGCTTGACCGTGGGGGCGTTGGGGCTTAGCTGGGCTTTGGGGACCAGGTCCACTTCCAAGCGGTCCAAAGGAATCTGTCCACTGGAGTCTGGGCGTAGCAAGGTAGCGTCGACCTCTAAACGTAAGGTGACGCCCTTCCTCTGGGGCAGCGGCTTCATCGATTGGGTAATGGATGTCATGGTCTCTTCTCTCTTGCTGGTCCACTTTGGTGGTGGCTCTATGCAAACAGGGTGCCAGAAATGGGCAACCTGGTGTAAAAAATCGGCCCATTGGTCGTTTTGTGCTGCCGAATGGTTGTCAGGCCAGCGCTCGGGGACGCGCGATCGCCGAGCCTTGAGGGGGCTTCGTGCAGCCAGCCTGACCCGTCTCGAACAAGCCCAGGTTGCGCCGCCTCTTGACGGATCTGTGAGTGTTGCAAACCACTGGGAGCCGCAGAGCGTCCACTCGCCCTCCTTTTTTCGACCAGCCAGGCTGGATCAGCAGTCAAACCAAGCCGACCAGGGTAATCTCAGGTCATTGGTCAACGGAATCGTTGAAAGGTCGCTCAGCATAAATACTCCGTGCCTTCGAATTTTGGTTCGAAGGCTTTTTTTTGGAGCGCTCCCAAATCAAACGCACTCGCCGGCCCGCCGTGGAAGGCACTCCATGGGCGGCCACTCCGCTCTCTGTCAGGAGTCGCCGAAGAAGAGCTGCAGCGGGAGCGAAAATCGGGTGGCCCAGGCGGTCTCGTTGTGCTCGTCGAGAGGGAAGGAATAGTAAAAAAGGTCGCGTCCTTGAACGAAGCCCTTGTGAAGCAAGAGAGCGCGTACCTCTCGGGTGGATTCAAATCCATCGTATTCAAAGCCGGCCATACCGCTGTCGAGATAGACCCGAATCGGGGGCCTGGCACGCTGGTCCACCATTTCCAGGAAGGGGCGGCCGTAGTTGGGGAAGGCACCTGAGAAGCAGGCGACGGAGCCGAAGATTTCCGGATGTTGCCAGGCCAGATAGAGGGCGCCCAGCCCTCCCAGAGAGGAGCCGGCCACGGCCGTATGGGCCGGGCCCGGTTGGGTGCGGAAGCGCTGGTCAACGAAGGGCTTGATGGCCTTAACGACGGTCTCGGCGTAAGCGGGCCACCGGCGGGCATAGTCTCTTTCACGGTCCTGATGAGTGCCGCCGTGGTGGATGCCGACCAGGATAAATTTGTGAATCTGCGACCAGAGGTGAAAGGAGTCCAGGGTCTCGTCGACTTTCCAATCGCGTCCTGCCCTCGGCTCAAAGAGATTCTGGCCGTCGTTCATATAAAGCACGGGGTAGTGCTTGAGGGTGTTCTCAGAATAGCCGGCCGGCAGGTAAATGCTGATTTTGCGCCCGGCGACCTGGGCAGGCAACACTTCTCCGCGGCTGCCCTCGGAGAAAAAGGGATAGATTTCGCGGTCGATCCCCTCGCGCAGACGGAAGTTATGGCCCACCGACCACAGGGGCCCTTGGGGGGTGTGCAGGACGGGCTTAAAGACCAGGCTGTGACGAGTCCCCAGGTCGATGTCGAAATCGTGAAAGACCCCCTGCCGCACCGGCCTGGAGGGATGGTCTCGATTCCAATCGAGTTCGGTGCGCAGGCTGATGGAACCGAGGTGGGCGGGATAAATCAAGGTGATCTTCGGCATGGGCGGTGGTTATCGACCCATCCCTCAAATTCCTCGCCGGCCTGGTCGAAACGGAGGTCGTAGACTGCCCCCCAAAAGCCAACAGATTTAGGAGGCTGCGGCCGCCGCCCAAAAACTCCTTACCGGGCTCGGAAAGAATGGTGAACTGGCAGCGCTCCCCCACAAATGAGCGAACGCGCGCTTGCACGTTGCGCAGGCCGATGCCGTTGCCCGACGGTCGGATTCTTTCGGGGTCAAACCCTGTACCACTGCTCGGTTCCGTTGCAAGCCGTGGCGAATGGAGTTCTCCAAAGGCGCGCCCCTGCATTTTCTGCCGGCCGCCAGGATGGCGGGCTCGGCCCAGGAAAAGACGGCTTATGAAGATTCGCGCGACGACATTGGCCTTACTCCTTGGCCTGCAATTCGTGGGAGTGGTCTTTTCTGATCCAGTGGTCAGGACTTTGGCAGCCAAGGATTTTGCCTCCGAATTGCCAGAGAAACTCCGCCAGCACAAGAGTCGACGCCAGACTTTTCCCCTCTCTATCGTCGACCCGGCCAGGGTGGACGTGTTGGTGCATCTGGATTCGCTAGTGGAACAACCCGACTATTTCCGAAAAATAGCAATCGAGGTAACGGAATGTCCCCCAGAGGTGAGCGTGGGTGCTAGCATCGGTCAAGCCATCAACCTGGGCACGGTCGAAAAACCCAGGATGGCGGTTCCCCTATTGCTTCAATGGAGTGGAGCAGGCTGGCTGCGCACGGAGAAGTGGACGGTCCACGCCAACGGCAAGTTGATCAAGGGGTAGGACAGCGCTACCGAGCGTGACGATGTCGGTCTTCGGTTCCTTGCACGAAGGGGCCACGGACCGGGCAAGATCAAAACCCAGATCGCGATGAGGGTAGGCCTCTCCGGGCAGCGCAGCCACTTGCTCTCGAGTGGCCGAGAGCCATTGGGCCTGGGTGGCCGCGACGGCCACCTGCACGCTCTACGTGATTGCTAAGAGCCGTGGCCACGAGATCGCTCTGCATAGCAACTTTTTGAATAGCTACATCCCACTGGAGTGCAAGAAGTCCAAATGCCTCCCACATCTTCTGGCGACCCTCGACAAGCTCCAGCGCCGCCGCGAAACTTGGAGAGGGATGCGAGATTCCAGTTCTTTCTGCCTCTCAGGTCGCTAAGCTTCGGCAGCAGGCTATGCTGGGCAGTCCAGCGTCCAAGAGACCGTCAGGGCATCTCCACGAGTGGGTTGCCCTTTTGCCTTGCCAATGTTCCTTCAACGCCTCGAGTTGATCCAGATAGCGCGAGATTCGAGTTTTCGCTTCATGTACATTAAGTCGAATCACGCCCATAGTTTAAACCAACAAGTGAACTAGGTAAAGAAACCCGAAACCAACAACTCTTGGAAACATCCCTCGAAGCCTGTTTACAATTGGGGGATCATCCACAGGGTGGTCGATGGCATACTGACAACATCAAGGGTTCGGAGGTCGTTATGTCAGGTAGCTCCATTCAGTCGCTGCAGAAACAATCGGGAACTCGAGTCGATGGAAAAAAGGGCCCCAAGTCGAGCGCGGCCCTCAAAAATCTGCAGCAGCAAAAGGGGTTAAAAGCGGACGGTAAAGTCGGCCCCAAGACGCTGGCCGCGACCGATCAGGCCAAGATTTCGGGGGAGGCCAGGTCTAGCGCACCTTCTGGCGATGTTCCCAACTTTGCGTCCTGGGCCAAGCCTTCCACCCGGGCCACTCAGAAGGCCTTGGGAATCGCCGCCGACGGCAAAGAGGGGCCGGACACGACGGCCGCCATCAAGGCTTTTCAAAAAGAGCAGGGCGTCAAGCAGGACGGAGTGCTGGGCCCCGAAACCCAGCCCGCCCCGGATGTCAGATCCATCCAGCAGAAAATGGGCTTACCGGTGGACGGGATTGCCGGGCCCAAAACCTTCTAAGATTTGGAGAGCCGTCCAGGTCGTCAATGGTGACGTCGTAGGGGAAATTCAGCCCGCCGATGGTCTGGCTGATTCAGCAACACCTCCTCGCCTCCACCACCGCAACCAGTGGTCAGGACAGGGGAAAGGGCGATCAAAACGGCGCAAACACTCTTAGGTTGTGACATAGCTCGGCTCTAAGGCGTAGTGCACCACGACATCCAAGTTTTAGCGGGAACTGTTTGTTGAGCCGTCAACGAACAGGAGGTAGAGACTTCCGTCGAAGCTTCTTCGCATGAAACGACGGGGGTCTTCACTCTTACTAGAAATACTGCTGGGCCTGGCTTTGATCCTCATGGTGGTGTTGCTGGTGGCCAGTTTGTTCCCCAGCTCCTACCAGGCGAGTTTGCAGGCCGCACGCATGAATTGCGCGCTACAGTTATCGCGAGACGTCTTGGAGCGGCAGAAGCTGTCTATGCCTGCGAATACCGTGAGCAATCAAACGGTCGAGTTCCCCGTGACCGTCCAGGGAAGGCCGGTCCTTTGTCAGTTCTTTTACCGGGTCGACCGGGAAAGCGCTGCCGGGGCTTATCCCACCTTGTGGAAGGCCACAGTGCAGTGGCGCAATGCCTCCACGATCAAGGAACTTGCTTTGGTGGGCTCATCACCCGCCCGCTAAAACGAGCCGCCTCTTTGCTCGAGGTCATTGTTGCGTTGGCCGTATTTGCTCTGGTGACGACGCTGATCGCTTCTGTTTTCTCGCTGGCCCATCGCTACACTCGGGTTTATCATCAACTGTCTACGGCCCAGCGGGAGTGCGTTCGCTGCATGCAAGGTATGACCGAGCGATTGCGTCACTGCCGCGTCGAAACGGTTCAGCCGGTCACTGCCGCGAACGTTTGTTGGGCGCTTAGCTCGGTGCCCCCGGAAACAGCCCCTAAGATCACCGAGTTTGATTCCACAACCGGGTCAATCTTATTTCAGAAATGGCAAGGCATCTGGAGCCAGCCCGATGGTCAGGTGCTTGTGGCAGAGATCCCCCTAACCGGGGGGCCGGCTACCCTGGAGGACGCATTGTTGGCTGTTGCGCCTACCTCGGGGAGCGCCTTTCTGGCCTTGCCAAGACGTCATTTGATGGCCAAAGCGGTGAGGAGATTCCAGGTATGGCCGATGCCGTCGCGTTTGATCCACGTGGAGATCGAGACCCAGAGCACCGAGAGCGGCAATCCTGCCACCCGCTATTTCCTGTCGAGTAATGTTCCCGGTCAATAACCATGGTATATACTGATTTAGTCTGTAAGGGAGAGCATTGATGAGGAATCCACGAGGTTTTGCCATTCCCGTAAGTTTATGTGTAGCGGGGGTCGTTCTTTTCTTGGGCGGTAGTATCGCCCAACTCGCGGCCGGAGACCTGCAGTTGGCCAATCACGAATTTTATCAGGAACGGGCCCGTCAGGCGGCAGACTTCGGCCTGGAGTCGGGGATAGCGGACCAGTTGAAGGGGAACTTTTCCTACACTTATCAGGGAATTAGTGGCTGTAACTCCGGAGACTCTGCGCAGGTCGTGATCTACGACAATCAGCTGGGAACTCTCCCCAGCGATAGTGGTTGTCCGGTCTCGGTTCCCAAGGGTTTCCAGTATTGGGTTTCCACCGGTCAGGCCAAAGAAGGTTCCCGCATTTGTGCCCGTGTGCGGGCAGGGGCGTTGGTGCGCTGGGGAATGCCGATGGGCTCAGCCGGGGCGCAAGTTCGCTATCTGCACGCCGATTCGGGCCAGGGCCCGGTTAGATATCGGGCGGTAGATCGAGACAATCACCAGATTTCCGAAAAAATTCTCTGCGCGACCGAATCAAGCAACGCAGATTTGCCGAGCCCCAATCCTGCCGGCCTGGTGAGCCCCGTCACTTTCAACAGCGTCGAGGCTTTCGAAGGCAAGATGCGCATTCCCCAAGGAGCAGATCTGGCGCAGGTCGTGCAGGCCACTTTTGTCGACCCGAAAGACTCCCTTGCTTACGATGCTTCGGGTGGATTTTTCAACGTGCCGAACTATAGCCCGCCCGTATCCAATAAGGTGTCCTCCGACTTTGACGCGCCAGCGGGCGTGACCAACTTACCCCCTGGCTTATACGACCAGGTGAAACTGCCGGGAAAAGCCGAACTTAACCTCAAGGGCGTCTACCACTTCAAGCGTCTTGTTTTGGAGCCGGGAAATGTTAGTTCGGTGGGACGGTTAACTGTTGGCGAAACTGGGGCGGCCCATGTCTTCATCGATGAAATTGTCAATCCCGGCGACGTGCGTTTGGGGCTCATAAACCTCCAGGCCCACGCCAACGTTTTTCGCTTAAATCTGAAGCCTCCTTCGCTTCTTCCGGGCTCTGCCAGCACTATTCGCTTGGAGGTCAACGCCCACGCGGCAGGAACGGGCGGTGTTACCGTGATTGCTCCCAAGCAGCATCTGAAGGTGTTTGGCGCCAGCGATCGCCTGATTCGGGGCAGCTTTTGTTGCGAAACTCTCTCGTTGGCCTTTGACAACAATGGGGCGGCAGATAAGCGGCCCACTTTCATTTATGACACCTCCTCCGATACCAGCCGAGACCCCGACTCGCCAAAAACGCAATTCCAGGGGGTCCAGGAAGCAGACGGGATCAGTCCCCCGTTGAACGAAGAATATACCGGGGCCAGTCGTTCACAGCCGATGATTCTGAGCAAGGTCGAGCTTTAGTCGGCCTGAGCCAGGTTCGGGCCTTCCCCAGTTATCGATGAGCCGGGTCGCCCAGTGGATCCTGCTGGCCGGTGCCAACGTCCTCAATCATAGACTTCCAGCACTGTGCCATACTCGGCGATGCGCGCCAGAGCTTCGCTGGGCATGGCCTGCAAAGCATGCTGCAGCTGCACTCGACAGGCCTGGTCCGGAACCGTGCGAATTATGGAATCGATGAGGGCGCACTTGGTCGGGTCAAGTGGGCCGGCAGAAGCCGGCGCAAGCGCGCGCGGAGCCGGGACGAACCTGGGCAAAAATAGGCAATGCGCGGATCTGCATTGCTCATTCGTGCCACAAGGCACTGAAAAGAAGCTTAGGCGCGGGCCAGGGTCTGCATCATGGATTGACTGCGCTCCTGAAATTCCTGCATCATGGCCAGCCGCTGCATGGCCCAGCTGGAATTGGAAGGGGCGGTGGCCGGCGCCGGCTTGGAAGTGCAGCCCGCGCCCTCCTTGCCGCGCTGCATCAAGGTCATCAGAGCCTTGTGAGTTTGGGGGCCCAGCTTGCCGTCGCATCCGCTGGGGCCCACATCCAGGCCTTGGGAGACCAGGAACTTCTGCAGTTTTTTCACGCTCTGCTCGTCCATTTTGGCGGGCTCGTTCTGAGCAGCCTGCAGAAGATTGGCCAGCTCTTGAGAACCCTCCGCTCCGGACTCGCGGATGGACTGACTGGCCGCCGACAACAAGTTTTTGGCGTTGGGACTGGCAAAATTCTGGATGTAGGCTCCGCCAAAGGCTTGCTTATAGTCGCTGAACTCTCGGTTGGGATCGGCCTCTCCGCTTCCCAAGGCGGACTTCCATAGATCACCGCGCCGCAGCATCGTGATCAAGCCGGGGTCAGGGCCAACATCCTGAGTTTGGCACGGGCAGCCCCGAAAGGTGAGTTCTTGGGTGCGCGCAGCCGCCCTCATATCGTTGATGATCTGCTGCTGATCCTTGGCCGCCTGATTGAAGTTGGTGATCATTGCCATTTGTTTTGTTCTCCCATTCGTTGTCGCTAAAAAGACTGTAAGGTTGCGGAAATTGCTGGTGGTTGGCGGTGCACCAAAATTGTGAACAGTTTGGCAACAGCCTTAGATCAGAGCGCCATAAAGATGGGGATTGTCATGGATGATCTTTTCGGCGATTTGCTTGACTCTGTGCCAATCTGAGGGTGACACGCCTTCACAGTGCGAGGAAGTGTGGACCAGCTCCAGCAAGCGTCCATCTCCAGCCTTCATTGCCTGAATCAGGCCGTCGACGCCCAAGCTCTCCACGACCGCGCGGGGAAAAGCTGCTGCTGCAGGCTTGAAGAATTTGTCCAAAGCAGTCAAATTTGGCTCTCGAGAAGAGCCGTCCGGAGACGTCTGCCCGGCCGGTTGCCGAGGGGACTCCGGTGCCGAGCCGCCGGACGGTGGCTGCTGGGACCCGTGACGGGTAGAGTGACCGCCTGGCTGGGCGGGTTTTGCTCCCACCACCCGGCGGGCAAGGCTGGCCTCCTCGTCCTTCGCTTCCAACATCGCTCGAGCAGCGCGGTAGACATCCTCCGAGGCAGCCATATTCGGCAACACGTAGTGAGTCGTGTTCCTGGCCAGAAACACTCCCATGCCCGCCTGAGCGATGCCCGACTTGGCGGCCGCGCCCGCCAGCACACCCCCTTTTAAGGCGGCCGCCCCCTTGATCAGCAGGCCCGCCTTGCCAACCACTCCGGCGACGGGAATGGCGCAGGCCAGGTTGAGCAGGGCCTCCTTGGTGTTGCCCCGAGCCGCGCTCACCAGAGCATTGGCCAGCGCGAAAGGAGTCGAGAGAACCGGCACGCAGCCCCCCACATCGAGCATCATTTGCAAGTAGTTGAGGGTGTCCTCTTTGCTGAGACTGCCTGCCTTTTCGCCCGGGCGGCGATGGCAAGACTGAGCACCACAATCGCTCCCGGATTGGAAGGCGGGATTGTGCTTGGGGCTTGGCTCCGACAGAGCGCGGGCCTGGCCACCTGGCTGGGTCAGACTCAACATTTCCCGCAGGTTGGTGGGGCGGAAGTCATCGCCTGAAGTCGTGAACGTGTCTTGGGCCGGTTGCTGCTCGGTGGGGTTGGCCGCGCGGGGCGCCGCAGACGCCCAAGAAAAAGGTCGAAGTCCTGAAATACCCGTCATGTTCACCTCCAGGCTCTGGTTATAAATCCCAGAAGTTGGGGCCTGGATGGCCAGTCGGCCGGTTTGTTTCCGGTTTGTAAACTAAGCCGCTCAGCGCACTCGAGGCAGCCAGCTTCGCTCCAAAGAAAGATGGTTTTTGCTGCCGTCGCTTTGCACATCAGTCAGATCGAACCTTAAGTGCAACAAGCCCTGAGCCAGGCGGGAAAGAGAACACGAGGTCACACCGGGGGACAACAAGACCGCTCGGGGCTGGCTTTGATAAAGGCTGTTCAGGCCCGCCAGGTCGAGTTCTAAAGGGGCATTGGAAGAAAAAGTGAGAGCGCCGGGCAGATTCCGGATATCGCACCGGGAAAGCTTTTGGGTGTCGCCCCGCCAGCTCCAAAATTCCAGTTGGGGCTGGTAAGTGGTCGCCGAGCGGTTGGATTCGCTGGGAACGGTTTGCACCGCAATCAGCAGGCCAGTGCCACTGCTCAAAGGACCCCAATGAATGGACTCGGCGGTGGACTGATAGGCCAGCTGATCCCAGCGGCTCAAAATCATGGCCCCACGCTGGAAAAGACTGCTTTCGTGAAGAACCCGGACTCCCGCCCGGCTTTGCAAAATAACGGCCGGCACCACCGCAGCCAAAAGCGCCAGGCTGAGGGCCGCCACCAGCAGCACTTCTTGCAGACTAAAGGCTCGTTTGCTCATCGCGACAGGCTGGAGACCTCGCGAACCGATATTTCACTGAAGTTGCGGGCCTTCTCCGTCCAGAGGACCTTCACCGTCACCCGTCTCAAGCGTTTGGCATCGTAGGGAGCGACCGTGGCCAGCTGAAGTTCCAGTTGAAATGGATTTCCGTCCACCGTTTGGTTCGCCAAAGCATAGCTTTGATCGACCTGGTAGACACCGAAGGCGGAGGCGCAGATCGTCTCCAGGCGGTTCTCGGCGAGGTTCCTGGCCACAAAGCGAAGGCCTTGATGACGGCTCGCCAGCACACTCTGCAGCAGAAGACGGGTGATGCCCACCAGCAGCAGAGCCAGCAGAGTAAAGGAAACCATCATTTCCACGTAACTATAGCCGGAACGGTTTTGCCAGCTCAATCGTGTCAAGGTCTTCCTCCCCCGTTCCAGGCTCATCGCCCCCCAGACTTCGGCTGATGGCGTCGAGACTGGGCCAGCGCGTCTGCGGGCTCTTATTTAACATCCGAGAGACGGTTCGACAAAGGTTGCCGGGAAGATCGGGGCGACTGGACTGCAGGTCGGGTGGAATCTCGTCCAAATGCTGCCGCAGGAGAGCAGCCATATCCTTCGTTTCAAACGGTAGGCGCCCCGTCAACATTAAGTAAAACAGCACTCCCAATGCATATTGATCGACGGCCGCAGTCGGCTTCAAATGGTCGGCCTGGATGCGCTCGGGGGCTACGTAGGCAGGAGTTCCCAGCACTCTGCCCGTGGGCGTCAGTCGAGTCAGCGAGACATCTCGAGCCAAACCGAAATCGAGCAATTTGATCTGTCCGTTCCGGTCGACCATAATGTTGTCGGATTTCAAATCGCAGTGAATGATCTCCAGCGCGTGACAATGGCTCAAAGCAGCCAGAATTTGCTTCATCCAGGTCAGTGCCTGATCCAATTGCAGACCACCAGGCGGGATCTTTTTGGCCAAAGTCTCCCCGTCAACCAGTTCCATGGCCAAATAAAGACTGCCCTGCATTTC
>JALHOV010000272.1 GCA_022842865.1 Vulcanimicrobiota bacterium
CCCTGAACCAGCAGGTTCACCTGAACCCAGAAAATCCAGCCGTCGATGAAAAACGCCGCTCGGCGATCCATTGGCATGGGCTTCTGATTCTCCGTCACCAGTGGATGATACGGGAAACTCATGGCGACGAGACTGACGTATGCGCATTCCGCACCCGCCGCGCACCAGCTCACGTAAACACAGGGCTCCAGGAGAGAGTCCGTGCGAACACGACGTCGAAAGTCGGTGGACGGTATGCAAGAGAGGTCGATGCCTCGATAGAAATCGGGATAGGCGTCCGCAGCCTCAGCCCAGGTGGGACCGGGATCGGTCTCGATGGCATAGGAGTCCCAGAAAGCTCTGTGCTTTCTCCATTCCCAGCATTGTTGAGGCTGGTCACTTTCCAGCTTGAGATAGGCAAGGGCTCTGGCGTAGAGGTCCGCCGGCCATTCGCGCTGGCCGGTTTCATATCTAGAAAACGCGGCGGGGCTTGCCCCAAGGTCCCTTGCCATTTGAACCATGGGAATGTTTCGCTTTCTTCTTGTGTGTCTGATCATGGGCCCAGTGTAGGTGCTCGGAGGGCTCAGGTGTTTACCTCAGGATGACCGTTCCATGTCAGAAAAAACTCGCCAGGGGGGCGGCCATCCAGCCCGGGTTTCTGGAGGTGTTCCCGCTGGCTGGGAATTTCTTCCCGGCAGGCGGGAACGGTGCCGTGTTTCCGGGGGCTGTTCCCGCTGGGTGGGAATTTCTTCCCGGGTGGCGGGAACGGTGCCGTGTTTCCGGGGGCTGTTCCCGCTGGGTGGGAATTTCTTCCCGGGTGGCGGGAACGGAGCCGTGTTTTCCGGGGGGTGTTCCCGCTGGCCGGGAATTTCTTCCCGGGGGGCGGGTTTCAGCGCCCTTGGTAACCCTGGAAACCGTAACCGTAGCCCGGTTGCGGGGCGTAACCGTAGGCGGGTTGCCGGGTTTGGATCTGGGGGTTGGAGTTGAATTTCTGCTCTCCCAGTTTCCAGGCATCCCTGGCCCGGCCGTCGGCGGCGTTGGCCAGGGATTCGTCGAGGTCTTCCAGTTGTCCGACGGTGTCTTTCTCGGCCGACAGCGCGTTCTCGTCGCCGCCTTCTTCGGCTCCCTGCTGGGCGGCGGCCGCGGCCATCTGCTGGCGCAGCTTGGCGGCCGTGTTGGGAGAAATCTTGCCTTCTTTCACCAGGTCAAAGAGCGCCCCGGACTGCTGGTTGCTCTTGTCGTCGGCGTTCACCTCGGGCTTGCAATCCCCGGCGGCGAACTGGCGCAACTGGTTCTGCAAGACGGAGCGCAGCTGAGCGAGTTTCCCGTGTTCCTCGGGGCTGATCTGGCCGTCGGATTTAAAGTTGGCCAGCACTCGCTGGATTTCGTTCTGGGTGGCGCTGGCGGCAACGAACTCCTCGCGGTTGAGCACTCCCTGACGCATAAGCTTCATCAGATCGACCTCACCTCCCAAGTTGGCGCTGTTGTTGCTCTGGATATTGCCCTGCTGGACGCGAAGGTTCTTGTATCGGGCCTCGGCCATTTGCAGCTGCTGGTTCATTTGCGCGTAAGAAGCAGCCATCATCGCGTTCAGGTCGCCACCCATCCCGCCCATATATATGTCCATGGAGGGCATGGCGGGCGCCTGGTAAACGCCGCCGTAGCCACCGTAGTTTCCATAGCTTCCATAGGTTGGGTAGGTCTGGTATCCGCCGCCGTATCCGATCATCATCTCTTCCACCTCCTGCGTTTCTGGCTCTGGGTTCAGATTAGAGGGGAGCACAGGCGCTGAACTGGAAACCCGCCGGGCGATTATGAACGGCTTGTAAACTCTTAGTTAGAACTCGCCTGCATGGCGCGACGCCATTTCTTTTCAAGGCGATCCAGCAGGAGCCAGAGCAGGGCGCCTGCCAGCAGGCTGCCGGCATACCAGAGAGGAGAGCTGCCCAGCTGCACGTTTCGCCAGCCGTGCAAGAAAAGGGCCAGGGCCAGCCAACCGGCCAGGGTGGTTCTCTCCAGGCAGAACGCCAGTTTCCAGCGCAGCGGCAGCACTTGCGGGCCCAGCTTGTGCTTGGGGAAACCCAGAAAGCGTGGCACCCGCGCGCAGTATTCCCGGTAGGGAGCCCCCCAACGCTCACTCAGCCCGTGTTCTTCATAGGCAATAATCGGGAGGTGGATGGCCGCCCAAAGCAGACAATACGGCAGTAGACAAAATCCCAGGCCAGCGATCTGGCAGCCGCCCAGGCCCATCATCCCATTGCCGAGGTAGCGGGGATTGCGTGAATAGACATAGGGACCGTCCTCGCAAATCAGGCGTTCCCCGGAGTCGGCCGGCAAACGCTGAGGCACCCAACCGGCCACTCCCCAGCAGCGCACCGCCAGTCCAAAGAACAACAGCATCCAACCGGGCCCGGCCGCGAATCTCGGGTCCGGGCTGCAGAACCACAGCATGGTCAACAAAAAAGGAATCCCCAGATAACCGCGCAGGGGAAAGATCACGCGGCCCAATCGAACCAAAGACATCCGGGTATCCTACCACAGGAGTCTTAGAGGAAAACCCGGCACCTCTTTCTTTCAGAGACTTTTCATTTAATGATTCTACAATGACGCAATGAAAATCGCCGCTTTCACCCAACGCCTCTGGAATCCCAAGATGCCTGCCACTCAAGCGACCTCGTCGCCTGAGAAACTGCCCGAGACCAAGGAGCCAACAGACCAGGTCCAGCTCAGTCAGAATCCCGTAGGCGACCGCTTTCGGGAAGTCTTCTTTCGTGACTACCAGGAGCGTATGTGCGGTCAAAACATTCGGCGCTTTATCACACAGTTTCCCGACCCCAAGCAGTTAGAGGGCGCCAAAGTTCTGGGTATCGAGAACAAGGGGTTCTCCTACTTTGGGATGGTTCGGGCTATGAACACGAGGGACACCAACTCCAAAGGCGAGTTGCGGGTCACCGACAAAAACTGGTATCACCACGTGGTCTTGGAGAAAGACGGGAAGATCTTTGACTTTGACTACGGGATCGCCCCGCAGACCCCCGGAGTGGAAGAATACTTCGACACCATGTTCCTGAAATGCGACAAAGTCCGCCCCGCCGAAAAACTCAAAGACTACCGCATCCAGGTGATCGATGCTCAGGAATACGCCAACGCCAAGAAAGACACCTCAACCCATGTAAGCATGCGGGACTACCTGACGGGCTGGGGAGCAAATTTAGAGAGATTCGAGACTTCTCCCAAAAAGTAGCCGGTTCGGGCTGCCTGAGACCGGAGGAGTGCTTCTTCACGCAACAAAGCCTCTTCCATGAGAACCCTTGAACTGCATCAGCAGTTGACCCAGGCCCGCCAGGCCAGCGACCAGTTGCTGGCCATCCTTACTCCCGAAGCGCTTTATCAACGGCCTATTGCCGAGCGCCACCGATTGATCTTCTATCTTGGTCACCTGGAAGCGTTTGACCGCAACCTTCTGGGCGGCACCACCCCCTCCCGCTTCCCTGAACTAGACCGTCTTTTCGCCTTTGGCATCGACCCGACCGACGGCCAGCTTCCCACCGACCAGCCCGGCGACTGGCCCGACCGGCAGACCGTGCAGGACTACGTCGTGCACACCCGGGCCGAGGTGGACCAACTTTTCGAGCAAAATCCAGAACAGAAGACGCAAGTGGCACTGGAACATCGTTGGATGCACTGCGAAACCCTGGCCTACCTTTTCCATCAGTTGCCTTACTCGCAAAAGCAGGCTATCCGTCAGGTGCCTGCTGCCGAGACGGCTGCCGTGCTCCAGTGGCGCCACGTTCCGGCCGGACCAACCCGGTTGGGAAAACATCGCGCAGACGGTTTTGGTTGGGACAACGAATTTTCAGCGCAACCCCTGGAAGTGGCCGAGTTCTCCATGGAGAGCCTGCCGGTCAGCAACGGTCGCTTCCTGGAATTCGTCCAGGCGGGTGGCTACAACCATCGTGAACTTTGGAGCGAACAGGACTGGCACTGGAAAGAGACGACGCAACTCCAGCATCCCGGCTTCTGGGTGAAACGACCAGAAGGCTGGCACTACAAAGGCATGTTCTGCGAAATTCCCCTACCGCTTTCCTGGCCCGTCTATGTCAGCCACGCCGAAGCTTGCGCCTTCACTCGCTGGCTTGGCCTGAGTTTGCCCAGCGAAGCTCAATTTCAGCGAGCCGCCTATAGCGGCCCCCTCAACCTGGAGAGCGCCAACCTCGACTTTCGCTCTTGGGAACCCCGGCCCGTCGGCTCGGATCCCGCCAGCGACAGTGCTTTCGGAATCAGCGAACTGGTTGGCAACGGTTGGGAATGGACATCCACGCCGTTCGGGCCCCTGCCCGGCTTTGAGGCCTTCGACTTCTACAAGGGCTACTCAGCCGACTTCTTCGACGGCAAACACTATGTGCTCAAAGGCGCTTCTGCCCGCACCGCCCTGTGTCTGACCCGACCCAGTTTTCGCAACTGGTTCCAGCCCCACTACCCGCACGTCTACGCCAAGTTTCGCTGCGTGCGCCCATGAACCAGGCACCCACAGCCAGCTATTTGGAACTCTTTGCGGCCGAGGTGCGCACCGGACTCAGCTTGCCCGGCCAAAAGGAATTGCCCAGCAAATATTTCTACGACGAGCTGGGTTCGGCGCTCTTTGAGGCGATTACGATGCTCCCCGAATACGGCCTGACCCGGGCCAGCGAACGTCTGCTTCAAGCACACGCAGAGGAAATCGTAGCCGACCTGCATAGTCCGCTGGTGGTCGAGCTTGGCTGCGGCACGGGCAAAAGGACCCGCTCTTTGCTGGAAGCCCTGACGCGAAGACTACCCGTCACCTATTGTCCCATCGAAATTTCGGGCGCCGCCCTGGCCCGCTGTGAACTGGAAATCGGCCAGGTTCGCGGGGTTACCGTGGTCGGCTATGAGGAACCCTACCTGGATGGCCTGAGGGCGGCGCTGCCTGCCGAACGTCCCGATTCCAACCCGGCTCTGGTGCTCTTCCTCGGTTCCAGCGTGGGCAACTTTGACCGCCCCGCCGCCGACGAATTTCTGCGTCAGATACGGGCACTCATGCGTCCGGGCGATGCTCTGCTGCTGGAAACGGATCTGGTCAAACCCACCGAACAACTGCTCTCCGCCTATGCCGACCCCATCGGCCTGACCGCCGCCTTTAACCTTAACCTGCTGGCTCGCCTGAACCGCGAGCTGGGAGCCGACTTTGATCTCTCTCAGTTTGAGCACCTGGCCCGCTACAATCCCCAGCATGGCCGAATCGAAATGCACCTGCGCAGCAGAATTGAGCAACGCGTGCACATTCCCGCCGCTCAGATCGAGGTTTCCTTCGCCGCCGGGGAAACGATCTGGACGGAAAACTCCCACAAATACCGGCCCGAAGATCTGGACCCGATGGCCCGGCGAACCGGCTTTGCTCCCCGGGCCCGCTGGACCGACGAGAGCTGGCCCTTCGCCCAGAACCTCTGGGGGGTCGACCCCTAGCGCGGGGGGGAAGCCTGTCGCTCTCCGCGTTCGTAGAGAAACTGGGCGCGTCCCACAATCAGGGGATCGAGATCCTCGATCTTCTTGGAATCCTTATTGCGATAAGGTAGTTTCTGCAAGACATAGCGCATGGCGTTCAAGCGCGCTCTTTTCTTACAGTCCGACTTGACCACCGTCCAGGGTGCATCGGCCGTGTCGGTGTGAAAGAAGAGCGCCTCTTTGGCCCGGGTGTATTCTTCCCATTTGTCCAGCGAGGCCATATCGATGGGAGACAGTTTCCATTGTTTCAACGGATGCGCCTTGCGCTCTTTGAAGCGGCGACGCTGCTCCTCTCGGCTCACGGAGAACCAGAACTTGATGAGGTGGATTCCGCTGCGGGTAAGGTTTCGCTCAAACTCAGGAGCCTGACGCATAAACTCCTCATATTCCTGGTCGCTACAAAATCCCATGACCCGCTCGACGCCAGCGCGATTGCACCACGAGCGGTCGCACAGGACGATTTCGCCTCGCGAAGGCAAATGCTGAACGTAGCGCTGGAAATACCATTGGCCCTGCTCCATCTCGGTCGGTTTTTCCAGGGCCACCACGCGGGCACCGCGTGGGTTCAAGTGCTCCATAAACCGTTTGATCGTTCCCCCCTTGCCGGCTGCATCTCGGCCTTCAAAGAGAATGACCACCCTCTGGCCGGTTTCTTTGATCCAGGCCTGCAACTTGAGCAGTTCCACCTGAAGATGATATTTTTGTTTCTCGTAATTTTTGCGCGACATCAGGTTCTTATAGGGGTATCCCCCTTTGCGCCAGTTCTCAGAGAGTTCATCATCCGGACTGACCGGCAGGGGTTCGGGGGAGCGCCGAAAGACGAGCTCCTTCAAGGCCTCATAGTCGTCCGCCGAGGCCCCCTCAAGAAGAGCTTCGACTTCATCCAGCAATACCGGTCCCTCGGTGATGATCTCTTGCAAAGCGTTGGCTTTGGATTCCTGAGCCGCCTCGACACGATCCTCAACCGTGGCTCGGGCAACAGCCGTTTGGCTGGCCCCCGGCAAGACGTCGCCTGACTTGACGGCACGGGCTCTGGGCTGCCGTCCCCCATTGTTCGAACCGGCTGATGCCGCCATAGGAAAACCTCCGTTGAAGAAACTGCCCTCAGTATAAGGGACGGGTAGGGCTATGGATAGAGCCGCAACACTCCCGGCCGCTTTGGACCTGAACGGGCCGGAAGTGAAACATCAAAAATACAGAAGTGAATTTGCATATCATATGGAAGTCCACTTTGCCAACACTCTGCCCAGACCAGATGACTTCTTGGCTTGAGGGGCGACTCCAGATATGCTAGGCTTTGCGTATGTCTGTAGGCCAAAAGATCGTCAGCTTGCGCAAGCAAAAAAACTGGAGACAGCAAGATCTTGCTGACAAACTGGGCGTCACTCCGCGCCAGCTCATCCGCTGGGAGAACGACCAGGTCGAGATCAGTATCAAAACGATTCGCAAGATCGCCGAGGTGTTCGGCCTTTCGCCCGAAGAACTCACCGCCGCCTCCTCTCAAAGCCCCTTCGAGCTGGTGGAGGACGACGAGCTGCGCGAACTGCTCAGCTTCGTCCCCGAGCTAGGCGACCAGCAGACACTCGCTCTCAAAATCATCCTGCGCGAGATGGTCACCTGCCATCAGATCTCCCGCTACGCCAACAAGAACCGCGAGAAAGTCGCCAGTTAGCGAGGACCCAATGACCGCCAAACAAGCCCTGATTGCCACCGCCGCCGCCATCGATGAGAGCACCAGCTGGGAAGAAGCCTATGCCCAGCTTGAGCTACGCCGTAAAATCGATGCCAGCGAAGCTGCGGTGAAGCGGGGCGAGTGGGTCAGCAACGACGAGATTCTGGCTGAGATCGATCAGTGGATTCAAGATACTCCGTAATCTGGTCGCACCTCGCCCGTCGGCCAACGCATCCGCCAGGACTCCCCGGACAACGCCCGTCGCTTTCTTCAGAGGCTGCGTGACGCAGCGGCCACCCTGGGCAACTTTCCGGATAAGCTCTCCGTGGTTCCGGAGCTGGGCCTGCCCTATCGGGAGCGCTTGGTAGGTCGATATCGTATCATCTATCGAGTGCAGGACGACCAGGTCATCGTTCTGGCCGTCGAGCATAGCGCCAGAGACCTGCTCGGTGCTATTGGCAACCGTTTTCAGGAGGAAGACGCTCCTTAGCCCTAGCGGGAGGCCGGGGCTACCACTTGGCCGGCGGTTCACTCCCCGGGCGGCCCGGCGGCCGCCTTGATGACACTTTGGCGGTGTGGCGACGCGGGCCACCAGCTCGTAGGGAAACGGGGGTTGTTTTTCTTCTTCTTTTAATGTCTTGGGGACGGCGGCGACGGCGCCGGGGGTCTGCCGCAAACAAGAAACGGCTTCGGCGAAGACCATCTTCAGGTGGCCTTGCAAAAACGACAGGTGATCCCCGGACTGGCCGCAGCCAAAGCAATGGTAGACGCCTTTCTTGGAGTCGATGGAGAGCGACGGCGTCTTCTCCTCGTGAAAGGGGCACAGCGCCTTAAAACCGCGGCCAGTCTTCTGCACGGCCACGCCGTGCCGTTCAAAAAGACCGACCAGGTCGACGCCGGCCTTGAGGTCATCCAGCTCCTGGCGGGACAGAGTGTAAATTCCTGCCGGTTTGGTCGAGTGTTTTGTTCGGAAAGGGTTCCCTTTCCGAACAAGCCAGATGCTGGGCGCGGGATCGGATAGACTAGGACTTCAATCGACAGAAAAATCACCCTAGATCGGTGTCGATCTAGGGTGTTTTCCAGTGGGCGTTTCTGACGGGAATCGTAGAGGCTCCATCTGAGAGGAGCCAGCAGAAATCAGGCTCCGTCAAGGAGGAAAGACGTAACGATGCCCTTTCGGTCGTAATAGATGAAGATTCTGAAGTCTGTTGCAATCCGGTAGACCCGTAGGAATTCCTTATCACCAGGACTTCTATCCTCGGAGTAAGTAGATCCTAGACGGGTGAAGAGGGGGAGGGCCGGCCTCCCTGTCCTCCACTTTTTGCCTAGGAATCCAAATTCGCAGCCTTCAATGGTTACGATTGCCCCCCCGTTAAAGGTTATCGTGGTCTTGTCGCCGCTTCGCTGGAGTTCGTACACTGACATTGTACCGCGTTTTCTCCAGGATGCTTTCCTACCGGACTGGAGGGACGCAACCGACAAGACCCTCGGCATACTCATGTCCAAGCGAAATCCGTCTATTTCCGGCAAAGACTGCGAGCTTACAGGGCCTTGCGTACCTAAAGCCATTGCCACGACAGCAACTGACAATATCATTCTACTCATCGTCGCCTCAAGTAAAGTCCATCATTCCCCTCAACCACAACCTGAGAGTTGAGTCTTAGAGGGTGACCCTCAGAGCTCTCTATCTTCGCCAACGCCCTGTCAACTGACTGCTTGACATTCCAACCACGATCAAGATCCTCCAATACAGAGTCTGAGAACGCTTTTACTGTGCTAAAATTCATCATATCGTTAAATCCGATTACTACGTGATTTGGATCGCCCTTCAGTCCTTTCATTTGGAGAATAGTTCGGTCAGAACCGCATCCTCCTAAAATAGTTATCCGAGGACGGTTCCTGGGAAACGCTTTATTCCAGAGCTCAGCTACATCTTCGTGAGGTGTCTGTCCGTCATTGGGGTAGAGCTTCATTCCATCTTGATAGTGATGGGCAGAGATCCCGAGAAAGTCCAGCCGCGACCTGAAATCTTTGGCCAGCTCCCGCTTGGTTACTTTATATTGATAGACCTCAGTCAGATCGCGAAAGTCCCTGGTCGGAAATATCTTCATGTCTGGGCCGGAAGCGAAGGCAGCATTGGGTTCGAGCCCACTGGAGTCGAACCGGTTTACAGGTTTCTGGTTCACGTAATTGTACAGATTCTGCCCAGCCTGGATACCAACGGGATCACGAGAGATAAAATGACCCATTTCCGCGAGATACCAACGATTCCTCATCCAAACAAGACCGGTCATTGCGTCCTTACGAACACCAAGTGCACCCGCGAAGCCCATCTGGAGGCCTCCCGGCACCAAATCAAAGGAGCCAGCTAGATTCTCACCCCAGGCATCGAGGTCAATTCTTGCCACAACCATCCCATCGGAGTCAGTAACCGACCGAATCGAGCCCAGGCCATCGGTATGGAACGTATACAACTCATCATCTCTAAGAAAGCTGCCCATGCCGAAGCCGGGTACCAGATACTGCGTCACCGACTCTCCGGTTGCTTCCCTCCAGAGGTTCCAATGGTCCCAATAGTAGTCGGTCACATCCGTGCCGTCGTTACGCCGCAGCATCCGGCCCATTTCATCGTATTGGTAGTCGACGGAAAACTCGTTCACCAGCACAGGCGCGGCGTCATAGACGCCCTTCTTCACCTGCACCAGGCGAGAGTTTTCGTTCCAGCTATACTCCCATTTTTCGCAGTCTTCGGCGGTGCCGTTGTTCTTCTCGGTGAGGTTCCCGTCGAGGTCGTATTGGTAGGTCCAGCCGCCAGAGCTCGTCTCCAGCTGGTTCAGGTTGTTGTAGGTTCTCGTGTCCGTCTCGGTGCCGGCATCGGTCACCCGCGCCTGCTCGGTGATGTTGCCGGCGTCATCATAGGTCCAGCGGGTCACTCTGGAACCAGAGGTGCCGCTGTGCGTGATCTGCACATCGTTCACCACCGGCGTGTCGGCGCCGTCCGAGGTCATCGCCACCTTGAATTTTGCGTAACGCCCCGTTGTGCTGGTGATAGTAGTGCCCGCCGCGGTCGTTAGCGCCGAACCATAGCTCCACGGGCCGTCCGCGTCCTCAGACACGGCCACCTGGAAACTGGCGTCCGTCCCGGCAGGACAGACCTCGTTCCAGGAAATCCGCGTCCAGTCCACGGACCGCCCGGCATCGTAGGTTCTGGATTCGTATTCACCCGTGGTGGGAAACGGGTCGCCCACGGTGTCCAGAAAATCGGACCACCGCAGGTAGCCCACCTTGCCGGACAGGTGTTGGGGGCGATCTCACATTTCCGAGGATCAGCGCTTTTTTTTGCCCTTCCGTTTTTTGCGGACCCCGCGC
>JALHOV010000273.1 GCA_022842865.1 Vulcanimicrobiota bacterium
AAGCCCAACCCTGAACAGCAGGTTGCTGAGATCCCACCGTTCTCCCGCCGGGAAGCCTCGAGGCTTTTTTCCAGCACTTGGGCGCACTGTTGATAGGGAATATGGCCTTGCATCGTCTGAGTGATAAAAAAGCGCAGCTCCGCGCCCAGCCCTGTCCCGTATTCCGCTTTCCAGGCTTCTTCTTGGGCGCGCATTTTGGCGGACAAGGCTTGCAGCTCTAAGACGGCCTGATGGATACGCTGACAGCCGACCTTCAGGTCTTCGGCCTCGGATTTTTCCAGGTAGCTTTCGAGCCGCCTACCACCGCCGCGAAAGCGATCGAATTCTTGATCCAGTTGACCTTCCAGCTGCTGTAACAAGGCCGTTCGGGGATAGAAGCGCAGAGATTCGCGGAACTGTTTTTCTAGCGAACGGCGAAAAGCCTGAAGTTCCTCGACATGGCGTTGGAACTCCAGGCTCTCTTTGAGTTCTGGCTGTTTGAGGATCGACTGAGCGGCGCGCAGCAGCGCATCCACCCCTGGCGAACCGGTCGGACTCAGGTCTAGCAAACGACTAGAAGTACCAGGAACGGCCGCCCAGGCTTGAGCCCAGGCCCCAACCCGCGAAACCACCAAGCGCGCCGCCCAGCATCGCGCCGCCCATCGCGCCGAACGGACCGCCCAGGCCAAAGCCGGCCAGTCCGCCTACCAGGGTTCCGAGTCCGCTGCCGATGCTGCTGCCGGTGTAGCCGCCCATCATGGCCCCGTAGGGGTTATAGTGGCCGTAGCCGCCGCACATGCTGCTCATGTAGCCGCCGCCGAAGCCGCCCATGCCGAAGCCGCCCATTCCACCAAAGCCGCCCAGGCCACCAAAGCCCATGCCGTAACCACCAAAACCACCGAATCCTAAACCACCACAGAACATGTGAACTCTCCTAATACTCCAGGTATACCGCTTCAAATATCCCACAGACGGGCGGACATGAAAAGGGGCAAATGTTTCGAAGTTGTTAACGTAACGACGACTCGAGTTCCATGATCCAGCCCTCGGCCGGGTCTTTGAAGAAGTAAAGCATCATTTCCGGTTCCTTGATCTGGTCGGCGTTGAGAATCTTGAGAACAGTCTTTATTTTGACTCGACCGCGTTTGCCGGTGCTGTCGATATCCACTTTTTGAATTTCGTAGCGCATGATATCCAACGCCTCTGGCTTGACAGCGAACCACTGCTCGATGAGTTGAGGAATGTTGACCTTCTTGCGGTCTTCCACGGAGTGGTAGCTGGCGGCGTGCTGGAAGTCTTTGAAGCGCAAGTCTTCCATAAACTTGAGCGAGATCTGCTCAAGCTGGCCCCGGTCGGCCGATGAGCCGTTTCCGATTCCCTGGCCGCCGGTCGCACGGCCGCTGATGACCAGGGCAGCGAAGGCGCAAGAGAATAAAATTACGAACAGAATCAGTATCTTTTTCACGCCCGGGCCTTTCGAGTTCGAAGTGTCAGCAGGAAAAGACAGCCGGCCAGGAGTCCGGCCGTCAACAGAGTGAGCATCACACCGGCTTGTGTCAGTTCGATATAAGACCACTCCGACCGGGTGATTTCCTTCATTCCTTGGAAGGCCCAGGCCAGAAAGGTGAAATCCTCGGCCCATTGGATCAACGAGCTGGCATGTTCGTGGGAGAGCACCATTTCCGAGAAGAGCATTTGTGGAATCAGGACCAGTACTACTGAGCCAACCGCCTTGTCAGAGTTGGACATCAGGCAAGAAATCAAGAGGCCCAAAGCGATCCCTCCCAGCGAGGTCAGCCAAAGGTAGACGAAGTGAAAGAAGGGGGGGCCACCCAATGGAATGCTATGATTGACGATAAAGCTGAGGGCCAGGCATTGTACGAAGCTGAGCAAGGCCAGTACCAGCAGTTTGGAAAGCAAGTAGGGCCCGGGCTGCAGTCCCAATCTGGACTCTCGATCCAGGATGGGCCCTTCTTTTACCACTTCGCGGCAGGCGTTAAAAGTGCCAAACCAGAGGGCGGTCAGCGCCAGCACGTAGTACAGGGAGTCGGTCGGCTTGTCGACGTCCCGCCAGGTCAGCACCACGAAGAGGGCGATCAGGGGGGCCTGAAGCAACAGCAAAAAGGTGTTGCCGCGATCGCTGAAGACGATTTCCAGGTAGCGTTCGCACAGCACGTTGAGCTGTTCGCCTTGGGATGCCGCCATAGTTAGTGGACTTCGACCCTCAAGGTGCGCGGCCTGCTACGTAGGTTTGATACAACGGACTGGCGGCAAAGCGTTGCTGCGCTTGCAACGGGTCCTGCTGGGCCAGTTGCTTGTAAATCATGGTGAGCGAGGGGACTTGAAAGTAACTCAGGCCTTGCTGAGGTGGGCCCAGGAAAATCATGTGCCCTTTGAGCAACACCAGAACCAGATCCAGGCAATCCAGGCTTTGCATCACATGGGTGCTCATCAGCAGGGTGCGCCCGCCCCGACAAAGCTTCTGGCAGCTGCTCATGAAACTATCCTCCAACGCCGGATCGAGTCCCGCCGTCGGTTCATCCAGGAAGAGCACCTGGGGTTCTCCCAGCAGTTCCATGGCGATGCTGACGCGTTTCCGCTGGCCGCCCGAAAGTTTGTCGGTGCGAACGCCCCGACGTTCCTGCAGCTCTAGCAATTCGATGACCTGGTTGACGCGACCGGACAAGGCATCGCCGGTCAGCCCCATCAGGCGACCGGTGTAAGTCAGGGCCCGGTCCACCCGCAAACTCCCGTGAACCACGTCGTCCTGAGGCACGAAACCGATTTTGCGGCGCTCCACCGAGGTCAATTGCTCTAGAGGTTTGAGGCCGAGGAAAACCTGGCCCTGGCTGAGCGGCTGCAACCCGGCCAGGCAGCGCAGCAGCGTGCTTTTGCCGCAGCCACTGGGACCGAGCACGCCCACGAATTCACCGTCGGCGAAACTCAGATTGAGCGGCTGCAGCAGCACGTTTCGCCCGGCCTTGACGGCCAGGCCTTTTGCGCTGATAGCCGCCGGCGTGCCCATGGAGGTTTCATTCTCGTCCCATGCCGGGGGGAACCTGCTGCTTCAGCGAGAACTGCTGGCTATGCAAAAAACCTGGCTCGTGGCCTTACTATCGGGCTGGTTGGCGACCAGCGCTCAAGCTGGCGATATCACCGGCAAAGTAACCTTGGAGAGCACGCCCAGCAGCCGCAAAGTGGGCGAAACCAGGGCCTCTGCCGGCTATGAGAAGGGCGATGTGCCCAACCCTTCCGAGAGCGAAGTCGAGGACGTGGTCATCTATCTGGAGGGGGAGAAACTGGACTGCACTCCGCTGACCAAGATGGGCAGCAAGAACACCATCGTGCAGAAAAACAAAGAGTTTCTGCCCCACGTCCTGCCCGTCACGAAGGGCTCGAAGGTATTCTTTCGCAATCAGGATCCCTTTCCCCATCATGTCTACTCGGTCTCCCAACCGGGCAGTTTCGAGATCGTCAAGCACGGCAGCACGGTGCGCAGCCAGTCCTTCGACGGTTCCGGTGAGATCGAGATCTTTTGCGGAATCCATACCAAGATGAACGCCTACATCATGGTGATGAACAGCAACTATTTCTGCTCGCCCTCGCGTTCCGGCGCCTACCGCATTTCCAGCGTGCCCGCCGGGCAGTATAGCTTGTGGCTGTGGCACCCGCGACTTCCCAAGCCGGCCAAGAAATCCATCACCGTCCCCGCCACTGGCAGCGTGACCCTGGATCTCAAAATCTAACGGCATGCGGCTTCGTTCCTGGCTGTTGCTCCTCTTTGGCTCTTTGCTGGTTGTGACGGGCCTGGCCACCAGCACCCTGGCTCGCCACCAGGCCCTGGTCAACCTGACTGGCCGCGTAAAGGTTCAACTGCAGCGCGGCGCGCGAGGGACCTACGAGCCCGAACTACTGTCTTCGTTGCGCCTGCTAGGCTACCGCATCACCGACAGCACCAGTTTGCACGAGTATCGCAACATTTTTGTGACGCGCAACGGTCCCTACCAGAAATTGCAGGAGAAGAACTCCACCGCTCAGCTTCTGCAGGAACTGGGCACGGCAGCCCCTGACGATGGCAAGCCGTGGACGCGCTCGGATTTCAATCCTGAGAAAGGCGGGTCCGCATCCGATTACTTCGCCTGCTGGCAGGCCCTGGGCGGATTGCTGCGCGATACCGGCGTTACTCTCTTTGAAGAATCCGACGAATCTCTCCAGTTGTTGATTCTCACCGACAAGCAGGGGGAGCCGTTTTTGGAAATGCGCACCGCTCCCGACGGCAAAAAACCGGGAGCGGAGGATCCCTGGTCCCCTCCGCAAGTGACTCCAGAGTTGCTGGCATTATTGAAGCGGGGCTCCGAGCAGCCGGCCGAAGGCTATTTGCGCCATGGCGACGGTCTGCTCTATTTGGTGCGCATTCAGCCCTTTCACACGGGCGGCCAGATGGTGCTGGGACACCGCCTCGACAAGAGTTTCGAGGCCAATTTGCAGCGCCAGATTCCAGGCGCCGAGTTTCGTTTGGGGAACCAGGACCCGCTGCAGACTCCGGGCAGCGGGCTGACCGATGTGCCCTACCTGGCCCACAGCGAGCCGCTGCCCCAAATCGGCGACGCCCACAAGTCGGTGTCCACCCTTTGGGAACTGCGCTCCCTCAACGCCGTCGAATCTTACCTGCGCAGCGTCACCCAGGGCATCGCCGGATTGGGCCTGGGAGCCTTGGCCGCGGGCCTGCTCGGCATTTTTCTGGCCACCCAGTCGGTGACCCGACAGATCCAGTTGCTCTCGAATCGAATGCGAGAAGTGGGTGGGGGAGAGTTGGGCGAGGATTTGCCCCCGGCTGGCCCGCTCGAGGTGCGCGCCGCCACCGAAAGCTTCAACCAGATGGTGAACCAGCTGCGTCAGAAAGAGATGCTGGCCAAGATGGTTCCCAAGCAGGCGCGGGAAGCGATTGAGCAGGAGAAAACTCGAGGTGGGCGCGTGTTGGCTCGGCGCATCCGCACCACCGTGCTTTTTTCCGACATCCGCGGCTTTACCATGCTCTCAGAACGCTTGCCGGCGCCCGAAGTGATGAAGTTGCTCGACTTTTATCTGGCGCGCATGACCGAGGTGGTCGAGTCGAACGGCGGCGACGTCAATGAATACATCGGAGATGCGATTTTAGCCGACTTCGAAGATCGTCCAGGCGCGCCCGGGGCCCAGCGTGCAGTGCAGGCCTGCTGGGAAATGCGTGCAGCCCTGGAAGACCTGCGCGCTCAGGACCTTCACCCCGAGTTCGCCACTCTGCGCCAGGGACTGGGGCTGCATACCGGAGAACTGGTGAAGGGCGAGGTGGGAGCCGAGCATCGCTCCAAGTTCGCCCTCATCGGAGATACGGTCAATCTGGCTGCGCGCATCCAGGATCGCTCGCGCGATGGCAAGCACACGGGCATTTTGCTCAGCGACGAGGCGCGCAAGGATGTCTCGAACTTTGAGCTGGAAGTTTTCGGAGACGAGTCGTTCAAGGGGAAATCGGGTCTGATTCGGGTCTTTGAGGTTGTCCGCCCATTCGGTGCTCCTGAAGCAGCCGGCGCAACACCCGCTGGCGAAACGGACCCCACTGGGAGGCACTGAGTTGACCCTTGGCGTCGAAAAGCTGGTCGACGAAAATTGTTTGGCGTTCCCGTTCCAGGTTGATGATTTCGTCGAGTTTGGCTTTTACGATTGCTTTGTCGGCCGAATCGGACCTTATCATTTGGGCCAGCTCCAGGCGTCGCCCTTGCAAGCGCATCTGTACATCCTGCAGCCGCCCTTCATAACGAGCGCGGATGCGTCGCAAGGCGCGAGTCTGGGGCTGGCTGAGCTGCAAGGGCTCGTCCTCGGGCGGTACGGCCTGGGCCAGCCCGCCACATGCCAGGATGGTGGCGACGAGCGTGACTTTCCAGCGGATTTTCAAAGCGTGAGTTCCTCCAGCGTGGCGTCCATCGCAAAATAATCCTGGCTGAGATCGCCGAGCGGCACGGTCGCCAGCGGCGAATCGTCGCGAGTCACCGCCTCCAGGGAAGGAAGAACCTCAAGGCTCGCGTCCCACTCCTGGAGTTCCGCTGCCGCCAGATTCTGAGCCAGTTCTTTGGGCGTCGGCGGCGGTAGGGTCGGGGTGGCCAGGGGCGCCTGGGCCGAGAAGTTCAGGCACAGGGCCAGCCCGGCCAGACTCAGGCCCAGACCGCCGAACCAGCGCTTGAAGCTCCAGCTGGCAGGCGCGGGCTGATGCCGTATCTTTTCCCAGACGCGGGCGCGAAAGAGCGGTGAGGGTTCCAGTTCGGGCAATGTGCCCAGCAGCTCCCAGCTTTCCCGGAGGGTCTGCCATTCGTGACAACAGGATGGGCAGTTCTGGATATGCCCGTCGAGCTGAGCGGACCGCTGCGGATCCAGAGCTTCATCCAGTTTTTCGCTCATCCATTCTTGGGCCTGCGCGCATTTCATGAGGGGTTGAGCTCCTTTCCGAGCAGCGGTTCCAATTTCTTTTTGAGGGCCAGGCGGGCGCGATGCAGTTTGGCCTTGACGGCCGAGACGGTCTGGGCGGTCACTTCCGCCAGTTCCTCGTAACCGAGATCCTGAAAGCGCTGCAAGATCAGCAGTTGTCGTTGTTCATGAGGCAAGTCCTGGATGGCTGCCTGCACCTGGATGGCCGTTTCCTGGCGCTGCACCAGCGTTTCCGCGCCGACCTCCGGATCGGGAAGGTCCCAGCTATTTTCGCCGGCATCCAGACTCGAGGTCCTGCGACGCGAGTTGCGCTCCCGTTCGTTACGACACAGGTTGAGGGTTACCTGATAGAGGTAGGTGAAAAACTTTGCTTTCGGCTCGTAGCGAGGGGCGGCACGGTAGATGCGCAGAAAGACTTCCTGGGCGAGGTCTTCGGCATTCTCGGGGTCGCCGGTGAAGCGGAAGACAAGATTGACCACAGTGCGCTGATATTTATCCATCAGCTGGTTAAAAGCCTCGGCATCGCCGGCTTTCACCCGCAACATCAGGTCTACGTCATCCTCCACGTGACCCGCCTCCCGCTTTTGAGTCATCGGTTTCCCGGCCGGCAATCGTTGCCCGAACGGTAGTGCCACAACCCAGTTCATAAGCCAAACCTCCAGTCCTGTCCCCGGTTCAACCAGGTGCCTGGAAAAAGGTTGCGGGGAGTGTCAAAATTTTTTGACTGAACCTAGAGTCCCGCGCCCACGCTGAGACGGGTATTGGCCAGAGAGATCGCGTCTTCCAGATTGTCCAGCAGGTCCGCATAGGTGATCCAGGCCTGCTCTTGCTGGCTTTGAACCGCCCTGAGAGAGGGGGGCAAGGGTTTACGCACCTCGTTCGGCAGCAGCTCGTCAAAAAGCCGGGTTAACTGGCCGGCCACGCGGGAGTCGGCCGGGCGATTGTCGGTCTCTGCCCGGCCGCCCTGGGTGCTGTAATCGTAAAATTCCACCCCCCGGTCGAGGGCGTTGAAGCGGGTCGAGGCGGGATTCCAGAAACTGTAGGTGATGAGCTTGGTGGTCGCCTCGATCAGCGCCATAATATGGGTGGGCGAGGCGTTAAAGTTCAGGATGCGTTGCACGAACTCGTCGGTGGTGAAGCAGGCGTAGTCGCGGCCGGGCGCCTCGGGCGATCTCACCATGTCGAGAATCTTGTGGCGAGACTGATATAAGGTGGCCAGATCTCCCTGAATCCAGTCGCTGTTGCCGTTGTTCCCCAAATCCACCATCAGGCGCAGCAGATCCACGCTAGAAGTGAGCCCGTTGCGCACTCGGGCCGGTTCACCGGCGAATCTCCCCGTATGATCGCGCACGACCAAAGGTACTCGCAAGGCTTCAGCGTAGCCGGTGCCAACTTTGTTCTGAAGAAACCCGTGGGAGCCCACGTAATCTCCGTGATCACTGCTGAAGACGATCACCGAGTTGGCCAGCACCTCGGCGGGAATCGCGTCCAGCACCCGTCCAATCTGCTGGTCTACGGCCGAAACCACCGAGGCATAGCAGTCCTGAGCGCGCTGCCAGTAGGCATAGGGAGCCACCCCCTTCTTGATGGCCCCGGCGGCGATGGGGGAGTCCTGGAGCTCGAAGGCGGTGCTGCTTGCGTCGAAGCTGACGGCCGAGAAGATGGCCTGATTGGCCTCGTTGAACATGACCTGCGAGCGCGGTTTGTTGGCCGATAGGGTGTTGATATGTTCCCAGTTGGAGGGCACTGCCGGGAAACCCTGAGGAGCAGGATTGGACTCTTGTAGAATGGTGGGATCGTAGGCGACCAGGGGCTTGGCGCCCCCGTTGGAAAAGAGAGCGGCGTAGGTGTTCGGCTCGGTTCCGCCCCAAAAGTATTCGTAATCGTGAGGATTGACGAAGCTGACGGTGGCGCACACGGGGGGCGATTTGGCGGTCAAAGCGCCCAGATATCCGATGGCCAGGTCGGCCACATCTTCATCGCCCTGAATCGAGCCATTGCCGCCTTCTCCCTGCCCCTGGGAACCCCCGAGGTCGGGACAGACGAAGCTCTGAAAGCCCCACGGCTCCAGGTAGTCTACTCGGCCAGGAGTGCAGGCGGCCGTGCCCAACGGGTAGTCTTCGTTGACGTGGAACTTTCCGAAATAAGGGGTCTGATAACCCAGTTGGCGCAGGAGCTTCCCGTAGGTGGGAAACTCGGAGGCGAGTCCGGGGGGTTCCGAGCCGCCTGGGCCCGATCCGGTGATGGTGGTCAGCACCCAGGTTTGCTGGGCGTAAAGTCCACTGAGCATCACCCCGCGCGAGGGTGTGCAGGCCGACGCCGCGATCTGGTGGTTGGCAAATTTGACGCCGTCGCGCCAGAGGTGCCTGTGCAGATTGGGCATAAAGCGCTCGATGTATTGCTCGGGCGTGGAGACGCCAGCCGGGAAATGAACCGGGTAGCGGAGCTGATCGACCATCACCAGAATCAAGTGCGGCTGAACCACCCCTGACGGATTGACCTGCCCCGCCAGCGAATTCCCTTGAGTTTGTGTGGAGGCGCCACAGCCCGTGAGCGAGAGGGCGGCCGATGCCGCAAAAGCCTGGAGAAATTCTCTGCGTTCCATGGCCACACTTTAGTGCCCTCGGGAGTGGCTGTCCAGGCGACGAAAGGTTAGAAATAAGCGGCGTGCGAATCGACCCTGGTATGAAACGGCGCTCATTCTTACTCGGTCTGTCGGCCACCGGACTGCAAGCTGCCTGGCCTCAATCCAGGTGGGGTGCTCTCAAGACTTACAATCGCGAACAGAACGGAGTGACGCTGCTGATCCTGGAGAACGGTCGCAGGGTCTGCGAAGACTCGACCGGCGCCCCGCAAGCCGCCTATGAACTGGCCAGCGGCACGAAAAGCTTTTGGGGTGCTCTGGCGATGAAGCTCAAGTTGGACCTGGACCAGCCAGTGGGACCGGTCCTCAAGGAGTGGGAGGGAGACGCCAGGGGGCAGATCACGCTCCGTCAACTGCTTTCCCTCACCAGCGGCATTCCAGGCGGTGCCATCGGCAGTCCGCCCAGTTTCGCCGACGCTTTGCAGGTGAAGCAGAGCCATCCGGCCGGCAGCCGGTTTCAGTATGGACCGGCTCCTTTCCAGTGCTTTGGAGAATATCTGCGACGAAAGTTTCAAACGGACCCGTTGGATCTTTTGAATGAGCAGGTGCTCAAACCGGCCGGGGTGGTCTATCAGAATTGGAAGCGGGGCAGCGATGAACAAGTTCATCTGCCTTCCGGCGCCCGGCTGACGGCGCAGAATTGGGCCCGGTTCGGACTCTGGGTGTTACAGCGTCAGAGCGAACTGGCCCCTTGCTTTCAGGGCAGTACAGCGAACCCCGCCTACGGACTGACCTGGTGGCTAAAAAAGCCGATCCATCCGACCATCGCTCTGGGTATGGGAAAGGCCATGGGTCAGATCGCCCAGTTGGGTAGCGTGAGTTCTTTGCCCGAGGATATTTGGATGGCGGCTGGAGCGGGGGACCAGCGCCTCTATTTGATCCCCTCTCGCCAGCTGGTCATCGTGCGTCAGGCCGATCGCATTTTGCAGCGCGTGCTGGACGTCAATGCCGGCTACTCGGATCGGGATTTTCTGGTGACCGCACTGCAGGCACTATGATTCAAAATAATTTCAGGCAGTTCGGATATGTTTGCCCAATAAAGAGAGAGCAAACAGAGGAGCACGGTCATGAACATTCAATCTTTCAAGAATTTTAATCAGCCCAAAACTTTACAGCGCCCCGAGGCGCCCAAGCCGGGCACCCCCTCCGAAGACAAAACGTTCGTTCTGAATGACCGCAAAGAGACTTTCGAAGTGGTCGGCAGTGCCCTGTTGACCGGGCTGGTTTGTGGCCTTTCGGCCAATGCTCTCGGGTCGGGTTGGGGCGCCATGGCCAGCGTGGCCGGTTCTACCGTAGGTATGGCTGGATATGGATACATGTCCTCGAAAGGCGACGGCTATGAGAAGCTCGGCGCCGTGGCCGGGGGCGTAGGCGGATTGGTGATGGGCGGCGTCGGCGCGGCAGGAGCGGCTCTCGGTGGTCTGACCGGTCACCCCATTGTTGGTGGCCTGCTCGCC
>JALHOV010000274.1:0-5464 GCA_022842865.1 Vulcanimicrobiota bacterium
GATGACGAACATACAGACCGTAGCGATCAAGACAAGCTAGAAGCTAGAAGCTAGGGGAGGGCGTCTGAGCTCTTAGGTGACGAGTGACTAGTTTCTCTTTTCCCATTGACAACGCTGTTTTAACTGCTACTATAAAACCAAATCTAATTAACCAAATATCACCGCGTCATGGCCCGACCTAAAGCAAAAGAACTGACCGGGCGGGAATTGGAGTTGATGCACCTATTCTGGAGCATTGGCCCCGCCACGGCGACGGAAATCCGAGACAAACTTGCCGCTTCGGGCCGAGACCTGGCCTATACCACGGTGGCCACGCTGATTCGCATTTTGTGCGACAAGGAGTTTTTGGAACAACTCCCCGGCGAGCGGCCGTTTCAATACCGCCCTTTGCGCTCTTTCGACGAAGTCTCGCGCACGCTATTGGGAGATCTCGTGGAGCGAGTCTTCGGTGGTTCGCGCGAACAGTTACTGTTACGGCTGATCGACGAGCAAAAACTGTCGGTCAAAGAGCGGCGGGCCCTCGAAAGAATACTGCGGGAGGAACGGTCATGAGTCAAAACGCCATCGCCGTGGTTTGGTGCGTGCTGCAAGTGACGCTCATCAGCTTGCTCGCCCTGGGAGCCTGTGCGATCGCCCGGCGATTCACTCCCGCGGCCGGTTCGCTGATTCCGTTGGCCGGGCTGCTTCTTGTGCTGATGCTCTCGATCTTCGCCTTCTGCTCCTGCCCAAGTTGGTTCGACCTGGCGCCGAAGAGCTTCCAGCCGGCGAACAACGACTCGCCAGTTTCCAACGCCGATTCCGCTGAACTCGATACTACGGAATCAGAGGAACTCAAGTCGATCGACGTTTCCCCCACGGCAACGGCAACCATCGCGCAATTCTGGCAAGCGTTCTCCCACGAGCTATCTCGCCCCGCAAACACGATCTCGGCCGAAGCTCCCCGGTCGCGTTTTTCGTTGAGTCTGGCCATCCTCTTTGTCATCGGGGCGCTGGATCAGGGCGGTGCCGTCCACGTCGCAGAGGCCCGCTTTCTTAGGGGTGTTGGACTTGAGGTGGTAGGTGCGTTGGCAGGTAGGACAGGACCGGCGTAGAGACAGGCGTTCTACCAGGTCGCCGTCGGCGACGTCGAGCAAAATCACACTGTTGATAGGGTGGCCGACCTTGGTGAGCATGCCGTCCAGGAGTTGGGCCTGCGTCTCGGAGCGAGGGAAACCGTCTAGCACGAATCCACCGTCACCGGTTAATTTTTCGGCCACCATCGTCACGATGAGTTCATCTGGAACCAATTTGCCCGAATCCATATAGCTGGCCGCTTGCTTGCCCAGTTCGGTGCCTTGCTTACGATTTTCTCGCAAAATGTCGCCGGTGGAGATATGCGAGAGATGGTATTTTTCTGAAAGGTAGCGGGCCTGAGTGCCTTTGCCGGCACCCGGGGGGCCGATCAACAGGATGCGTGGGGCGTCTTCAGCCCAGGCCATCCAGGTGATCAGACTCAAACAAAGGAGCAGCAGCAGACGTCGCAAGAAAATTAGTCCTCTTCTATGGTAATGGACTGGAGAGCCAGGAAAGCCTCGATCATCTGCTGGGTGGGCGGGCCCATCATGGCCATTCCCTTGTCCAGGTGATCGAGATCTTTGTTCTCCCAGTAGAGCTTCATCTCGTCCAGGGCTTTGAGGGAGCCTTCCAGAGCCAGGTCGATCAACCCCAGTAAACGCAGGGTGACCTCTTGCTCCTGCTCGGTCAGGCCTTCGGTATCTTCCATCTCGGCGCGGTTGACCTGAAGGTGACCGTTCATGTTGGTTTCGACCTGGACGATCTCATTCCACAGTGCGCTGTCGTCCATCTCGTTCTGGCGCCAGCGATGGAAGGCCAGTTCCAGTTTTTGGTAATTCGGCGTGGTCAGCGCAGGCGTGGCAGGCTCCTGGCGCAGCACTCCCTCGGCGTTTTCGGCCAGGACGCGCCCTTCCTCCACCGTCTCAAATTGCGGCAGAGTGACGCCACAGGCCTGGCATTTGGTGTCACCCTTGCGGTTTTCGGCCTCGCACTGAGGACAATTCAAGGTCATGACGACGTTACGCAATTTTTGGAAAAAGGCGAAAGCATCCATAATTCGGTTGGTGCCCAACCGCAGCATCTCGAAGGCGCCCTCGGCCAGTTTCTGGTCGCGCTTTTCCAGTGACTCCTGGAGTTCATCCAGGCCTGTTAGAAAGTCTTCGAAACCGGCGCGAGCAGCCTGGTGGATGGGGTTGTTTGGATCGTCCAGGCCCTCCTGCAGGCATACGTCCATCATGTTGAGCAGGCGTTCGATGTGAGTGCGAACACTGTCGAGGGTGCTGGTGAAGGCGCGCCGCTGGCTGCGGTCCTCGAGATAGGCGGCGTAGCCGTCGAGTACCCTGGTGAGTACGGGACTGTTGTAATTTCCATCGGCGTCGATCTCGGGAACATCGAACTCGCCGGGGGCTCTGTCTTGTTCTACGGCTTCGGCCCAGGCTGATTCGTCATGAGAGAAATCCGACGAGGCAAAAGCCGCCACCAGGGCGTCGGGGTCAGAACGTCCAAAGGCCACGTTGAGTCAATCCCTTCCATAGAACCATTCCGGTGTTCTAGGGGAAGCCGGAGGAACCTCGTTCCACCACGCGCCCCCCGCTTCTCGAAGCAAAGTCTTATGGGGAAACGCCGTTTGCTCCTGCCCCGAAACGCAGAAGACCCCCATTTCATGGGGGTCTTCGGACCTGGGTCCAGACTATGAGTTAAAAACCGCGGGCAAACATCGAGACCTGGATGCCGGCTCCGAATCCACTGTTGAGCATCGGCGTGAAAGGCTGGAAAGCCATATTGAATCCACCGCCGCCGAGGACGCCCTGTTGGCCGCCGAAGCCCCCGAAGCCGCCGGGGCAGCCGCCGAAGTTGCCGCTACCGTTTTGGAATCCCTGCTGGAAACCGGCCTGATAAGGATCTTGCTGGCCGCCGGCCTGCTGTAGGCCCGCCTGATAGCCTGCCTGGTAAGCGTTCTGACCGGGCTGAATGCCGCCGTTCTGAGCGAACCCTTGCTGGAAGCCGGCCTGGAAGGGATTCTGGCCGGGGAAACCGCCGCCACCCATCATTTGTTGCATCTGTGCCAGTTGCATCTGCATCTGCTGCAACTGCTGCTGCATCATTCCCTGAGGGCCTCCGAATTGACCCGGGAAGCCCTGGCCGGGAAAGCCGCCGGACTGCTGCATGGGAAAGTTGTTGAATTGCTGTCCCTGTTGACAGCAGCGCTGCTTCTTCTTGCCAAAAAGCTTGCCGAGCAGGCTGGGCAGAACGCCACCGATCACGCCGCCGATGAGTCCACCTATAAGGGGAGCCGCCATGTCCTCTATGTCCTCTCTCCAGTAAGTCTATTTATCAGGTTAAAGGATTTCGCGAAGGAAGCAACCGGCGAAATGTTTCATGTTGGTAAAATTTGTTACATCTCGAAGTTTGTTTGCGCCCACATGTCAATACTGCGTGCGGCAGAAGTCGCGTCTGCAAGGGGGGATGAAAGGGGATTGTTGGGAATTCCGGAGATGGCAAGGCGGCAAGGAGTGAGTAAGGATTTGTGGCGGCCATTTTGAACAAGCTGTCTCCACATCCCCCGTCATCCCCCGAATCCCCCTTCAGGAACAAAGCCCGGCAGCACGACGGGGTTAGAACATGTCGGGGATGTCGACCATGGCGGGGCCGCCGTGGCTGGGGAAGCGGGAGGGGAGTTCCTCGTCGCGGTGCTCGCGTTCCAAATTATGGAAGCTGGCGTATTTTCCGATGAACGAGAGTTTGCAGGTGTCTACCGGACCGTTACGCTGTTTGCTGATGATCACTTCGGCGACGTTGGTGTCTTCGGTCTGAGGGTTGTAGTATTCGTCGCGGTAGAGGAAGCAGACCATGTCGGCGTCTTGCTCGATGGCGCCGGATTCGCGCAGATCGGCCATGGAGGGCCGTTTGTCTTGACGCGACTCGACCTGGCGTCCTACCTGGCAGAGGGCCATGACGGGCACCGCCAGCTCTTTGGCCAGGCCTTTGAGTTGCCGAGAGATTTCCGAGATTTCCTGCGCCCGGTTCTCGATCTTGCCGGAGCCTCGCATCAACTGCAGGTAGTCGATGATAATCATGTCCAGGCCGTGGCGTTTTTGCAGGCGGCGAGCCTTGGACTTCATGTCCAGCACGGTGATGCCGGAGGTGTCGTCGATGAACAATTTGGCGTCCGAAAGCTGGTTCATGGCCCGCGTGACGCGCACCCACTCCTCTTCGCGCAGTCTGCCTTTGCGCACGTCCATGGCGTTCACTTGAGCTACCGAGCAAAGCACCCGTTGAACCAGCTCTTCGCGCGACATTTCTAGTGAGAAAACCGCCACGATGCCTGGTTTCTCGCGGTTGAGCACGACGTTTTTTGCGACTGTTAGACAAAAGGCAGTCTTGCCCATGGCCGGGCGCGCGCCGACGATGATCAGGTTGCCTTTTTGAAAGCCCGACGTGAGTTCGTCCAGGTCTCGAAAGCCGGAGGCTACGCCGGTGACGGTTTCTTTCCTCAAAGAGCGCTCATACATGTCATCAAAGGTGGCCTGCAGCGTATCTTTGATCTGTTCCAGTTGCTGGTGTCGGCGCCGGTCGGCCACAGCGAAGACCAGTTCTTCGGCTCGGTCGACTTTGTTTGCCGGGGTCAGCTCGCCTTGCAAAGCCAGTCGCCCAATGTCGTTGCCGGCCTTTTGGAGGCGCCGCTCGGTGGCTTTGTCGCTGACGATCTGGGCGTAGGAAGTGACGTGGGCTGAACTTTGGACCATGGCGGTCAGCGAGTCCAGGTAGGCCACGCCACCGCAGGAGTCGAGCTGGTTTTGTGACTTCAGCTGGTTGGAGCAAGTGATCAGATCGAGATTCTGGTTTTTCTCGGCCAGCGCCATGAGGGCAGCGTAGATTTCCTGATGGGCTTCACGATAGAAGTCTTCGGATCCACTGAGGACTTCGGCGACCCGGTCGAGGGCTTCCGGATCCAGCAAACAGGCGCCCAGGCAGGCTTGTTCCGCCTCGATGTCGTGTGGAGGAATATGAAGCGCCGAGACCTCCGAATGGGCCCGAAACTCTTTCACGGACAAGGCTAGTTCTCCTGGATCCAGGCGTGGCGGGGCCAGATGAGGGCGAAAACTTCGGCGACCGTGCTGACCGGCAGAATTTCCACCACAGCGAACAGGTCTCGGTCGACTTCGGTCAGGTTTTCTCGGGGAATGACCACCCTGCGCACGCCTGCCAGTGCAGCTCCCCGGATCTTTTCGGAAACACCGCCGACCGGTTTGACCTTTGCCTGGATGGTCACCTCCCCGGTGAGGGCGATGTCCTGGGGAATGGGTAGCCGCTCCAGGGCACTGGCCAGGGCCACGACGATGGCCAGACCCGCTGAGGGTCCATCGACCTTGCCGCCACCGATGACGTTCACGTGGACGTCGTAATCATA
>JALHOV010000274.1:5474-10465 GCA_022842865.1 Vulcanimicrobiota bacterium
AAGACAGAATCGCGAGCCATATTGCCCGCCGCTTCATTGAAGCGCAGCACCCCTTTGCCCTTGTCGCGGGCGGGGAAGGCGGCTGCTTCGAATTCGAGGCAGGAGCCCAAAAACCCGGCCACCCCCAGGCCCAATACGCAGCCTATTTCCAGTCCCTGGCTGGCCTGCACGGTGGAGTTGCGTGAAAGTCGGTTGGTGCGCACCACTGTCTCGATATCTTCGCGATTGAGGGTAAGCTTGGCACGGCCGTTGCCGTTGCCGTTACTGCTGACTTTGCGCAGATAGGAGTGGCCGTAGGCGTCGGCTACCAGCTGGACGGCTTTGCGGCCCTCGATGGTGTATTTGCTGACCAGTTCGGCCACGCCGGGGGAGAATTTTACTTTGAGCCGCCTGGCCGCAAGGTGAGCGATCTCCTGGATGTGATCTTGCCCCAGCGGGTTGAAAAAAACCTCGGCACAGCGCGAGCGAAGTGCCGGCGTGAGGTCCTCCGGGTCCCGGGTGGTGGCTCCGATCAGAATGAAATCGGCGGGCGCGCCTTCGGTGAAAAGCTTGCGAATATACTGAGGAACGCGCGGGTCGTCCTCGTCAAAATAAGACGACTCGAAGATGATGCGCTTGTCTTCTAGAACCTTGAGTAGCTTGTTTTGCAGGATCGGGTCAAGTTCACCGATTTCGTCAATGAAGAGGACTCCCCCGTGGGCCTTAGTGACCAGACCAAGCTTTGGCTCGGGAATGCCTTCTTCGGCCAGGTCGCGGCGTGAACCCTGATAAATCGGGTCGTGAACGCTGCCCAGCAAGGGATTGGTGATCTCTCGAGGATCCCAGCGGATGGTAGTGGCGTCCACCTCCACAAAGGGGGCCTCTTCACTATAGGGTGTATGGGTATACTTGCGCACTTCCTCAAGGACCAGGCGGGCTACGGTGGTTTTCCCAACGCCCGGAGGTCCATACAGGAGGACGTGCTGGGGGAAAGGCGTTCCCATCTTGGCTTTGAGTGAATGGATGGCCCGCTCCTGGCCGACCACTTCGTTCAGGTCGCGGGGGCGCAGCAGACTGAGAACGGAATTGTTGAGATTCTTTTTCTCCAGCAATTCAAGTTCGTTCAGGCGTCTGAGGGTCGTCGAATTTTCGGGACCGTCCTCTTCTTTGAGGGCCTCTCGGCGCAATTCGCGGAGGTAGTCCCGGTGCCGCTCCTGCATTTTGTGGGCGATCTTTTGATCCAGGCTCTCTTCAACCGTCTTCATTGCCACAAGATCGGCAATCTCTTCTTCGACCCGGTCCAGTATGGCCGCAAACTCGTCCTTTTGCGGGCGGTTGGTCATCGTGGGGTCTTCAAAGACCAGGCGCTGCAGGGCGAGCAAGCGGTCTTCCAGGCTCTCTGAGCTCATAAGGTAGAGGGCGTGGAGTTTGCCGGCCTTCAGCACCAGTTTGTCTGGGCCGTGCAGGTTGGATAAGAACCCAAAGAGAGTGTTCACCCTCTTTTCGAGCTGCACCATGGAGTCGGCGGTGGATCGCCGTTTGGTCGCCATGACTACTCGGCAGCAGCCAGGTTCAGTCGCAATTTCGCGGTTACATCAGGATGGAGTTTGGCTGGGACCAGATGCTCTCCCAGCGTTTTCAGGGGATCCTTTAGATGCACGGTCTTTTTGTCCAGGGCGTGGTTGAACTGTTTTTTGACTGCCTCAACGATGTCGGAGTTGGTGATCGAGCCGAAAAACTTTCCGTTCTCTCCCACTCGCACGTGCATCTGCACGGGCTTGGCTTCCAACAAGTTGGCAAGCTCTTGGGCTTGTTCCCTCTCGCGAATTTTCTTCGCTTTCAGGTCGGCCGCTTCTTTGTCCAGACTGCGCAAGACGCCATCCGTGGCGGGGGTGGCCAGTTTCTTCGGGAGCAGGAAGTTGCGCGCATAGCCGTCGGCCACATCCACCAGCGCACCCTTTTTCCCTATGTTCTTTACGTCCTGTAAAAGTACAAGCTTCATTAGACACTCCTTCGCGGTGAAACCGCAAATTGGCGCCTCAAGACCCTGGTTCCAACTGGGAACGAGCGGGCAGAGGCCCGACCTGAACCATCAGGCCGTGGGCATGCCGCGAATCCGATTTACGGTAACGGCAGCAGGGCTAAATGGGCCTTGCGAGAGACCTTGGCCAGAATTGGCATCGGATCGAAGGGAAGACCAAGTACCGAGTTTTTCGGTATTCCCGCAGCTTTTGACTGCGAATCCAGGCCTACCATAATAGGACGAGTGAATTTTTTGCGGTTTCGTCGACCGCCCCGAGCGTGGTCCGGCAACTCGACCTCCTCTTTGGGCTTCACCTTGAACACGCGGGCGTGCTTGGTGTGAAACAGTGTTTTCCCGGTCTGGTGAAAGATTCCTATCGCCCCTCGCGGAAAATCGCCCAATGCTTGGGATCAGAACGGGATTTCGTCTACCGACAAATCATCGGCCCCGAATCCGGAGTCTGAACCCCAGCCGGAAGGAGGACTGGATTGGCCGCCGCCACCACCACCACCAGGTGCACTACGCGGCTGCTGCTGACCGCCGCCGGTGGAGCGGTAACCGCCCGCGCCGCCTTCGGAGCTGCCACGCTCGCCGGTGGAGAGCATTTGCATGTCCGAGGCCACTACTTCAAAGGCTTTTCGCTTTTGTCCGTCCTGGGTCTCGTAAGTCCGGGTGCGCAGGGCGCCCTGGATTGAGATCAACTTCCCTTTGGAAAGATACTCGTTGCAGATCTCGGCCAGTCGCTCCCAGGCCACAATGGGGACGAAGTCGGTCTCTTTTTCTTGACCGTTCTTGCCGCCACGAGTGCGGTCCACGGCGATAGTGAATTGGGCGACGCCTTTGCCGCCCGGAGTGTAGCGAAGTTCCGGCGGTCCGACGACCCGGCCAACCAGTACAACTATATTCATGGAAGCCATAGAGGGTGTGTGTTCTCGCTTTCCTGGATCGGCCCCCGTGGGGGCCAGGGCGGGCGACTTTGCCCGCCCTTGAGGTTTCTTTAGTTCAGGCGAATGATGAGGCCGCGTAGAACTTCGTCGGCCAGCCGCAGCTGACGATTGAGTTCGGCTTCGGCCTGGGGGCTGCTGTCGAACCGCATGCAGATGTAGATGCCTTCGATTTTGCCCTTGACTTCATGGGTCAGACGGCGGCGGCCCATGTTTTTCACGTCGATGACGTTGCCACCCTGGTCGGTGATGGTGCCCGACATACGCTCGAGCAGGCCGTTGTGAGTGTCTTCCGCCAGATTGGGGTCGACGATGTAAGTTGCTTCGTATTTGATCACTTGAGATAGATACCTTTCTTCCCGTGGGCTATGACTCGCTCCGATAAGTCAGCAAGCGAGCCGCGCAAGACTCGCCAGATTTGATCGCCGATTCTACCTGCGAGTGGGAGGCGCGAACCAAAAAATCTTCGGCATTATAGCATCGAGGTCAAGGGTAGGCAACATGCCCGGTTGTCTACCGGTGGGTTTCCTCAACCCTTTTGCCGTAAGTTTTTGACGAAGCCGAGCATCTTGGTTGCCAGTTGCTTGAATTTTTTGTCTGGCAGCATCTTTTCCATGGGGACTTCTACTTTTTGCCCTGAGAAGTGGAAAGAGAGGCCAATCTTTTGCATATTGGAAGGCCGATCGCTATCGTCGATCCAGTAGTTGATCTCGGCTTCATTGGTGCGAAAAACGCTGGGGTTGACGCGTAAGCACGGGTGGTTGGATTTTACGGTGCCTTTGAGCAGGCTGCCGCCGATGTTCTTGAGCTCGATGCGTCCGTTATGGATCGGGCCTTCCTTGCCGTCATAGTGAATGGTGTATTGCAGCTTGGGTGGGTCAACAACGATGAATTCCGGCAATTTTTCAGCGGGGGGCGCGGCGTCCAGGCGTTTGGGCGCTTCCAGTTTGGCCGTAACTGCCGCCGCCCCATCCACGGCCGCCGGCGGTGCTTCTTCGGCCGGTTTTTGTAGCAGTTGCTCAAGAACCGCGTTCATTTGCAATTCGCTGCGCGGAGCAGCCACCACCGGTTGTTCCTCTTGTTGTACCAGTTGCGGCTTGGGTTTGGGAGCCTCAAGACGGGCCGTTGGTGGCGATGGTTCTGGCTCTTTGAAGAGAGCTTCCATCATTTTGTCTTGCAAAGAGAGGCTGGGAGCGCTGAAGAAGTCTTCGCTGTCATCGGTCACTGCACTTCCCGACAACTCCTGGCAGCCGTCCGAGTTGCCAAGCAGCTCCTGGCTGCCATAGCGGGCGGCCAGGTTGCGGTAACAAATCAGGTCCTGCCAGGCGGTGAAGCCTGGTGGAACCAAATGAATTGCGTACTCAGGTTCGACCAGTTCGAAGAAGTTGTCATCCTGCTGGACGACAACTTCGAGATGCCCCCTGGCGTCGATCGGCTCCGCCAGATTTTCTAAACTGCTGAGGAACGGTTTGGCCGTCTCGATCCAGGTTGTCATGACGGCGCAAGCGCGTTCCCGATCCTCGTGGTGGTCACAGCGTAAAGCATAGGCCAGGCTAGCCAGTTCGGAGGTTTCGCGCTTCCAGATGGGGCCGAAGACCGGGCCTTCGAAAATCTCCCGCAAGCTCACCAGCGTCGACTGGTCGCTTTCGCGCGTCTCGTCAAGAATTTGCTGAATCATCTCCAGTCGCTGCAGCAAGTTGGAGTCGCCACGCCAGGCACTCAGGTGGGATGCTTCGAGGGCCCCCGTGCCGATGGCCACGCTAGCCAGTAGCCCGGCGTAGTATTGAATGGAGAATTCCAGGGCGGCGGCGAGGCCCTCCAGGCTGACCGGCTCGGCCGTCCAGAGGCTCTCGTAGTACTCGCTGGCACAGGCGGGCAAGGCGGTAAGGTCGGGCGTCTGACCGCTTTCGGCCACCACGCTGTCGGTCGGGGTTTCCAGCAAGGCCACAGGGACCGGGACGGCGACCGCTGCCGGGTCGTTGTTGGTGGCAGTTTCCCAGAAATCTCCCTGGATGGGGCCTACATAAATGGGGTGATCAACGAAC
>JALHOV010000275.1 GCA_022842865.1 Vulcanimicrobiota bacterium
TCTCTAGTGAAAGGCAGGGAAGGCTCGCCATGTTGACTCGAATCAAGGTCGTCTTGTTGGGATTCCTGGCCCTGGTAGCCAAAGAATGAACCTTCGGCTCCTGACTCTCGTCCTGGCTTTGGCCAGCGCAGCCTGGGGGCACGGGGTGTCACACGAAGACCAGAGCTTTGTAGAAGGCAGCAGCGGAGTGCGCTTGATTCCTTTTGCCTATCTGGGGGCCAAGCATATGGTGACCGGCTATGACCATTTGCTCTTCCTGGCCGGGGTCGTTTTTTTCCTTTACCGCTTGCGAGATGTGGCCGTCTACGTGAGCTTGTTCGCAGTCGGCCACAGTTTGACGCTGTTGCTTGGGGTGCTGAGTGGAACGCAGGTCAATCCTTTTCTGGTCGATATGGTCATCCGCCTTTCCGTCGTCTACAAGGGCTTTGATAACCTTCGAGGCTTCGAGCGAATCCTCGGTTTTCAGCCAAATCCCAAAGCCATGGTCTTCCTCTTCGGTTTGTTCCATGGCCTGGGTCTGGCCACCAAACTGCAGGAACTGAAGCTCTCTCCCCATGGACTTGTACTGAACATCCTGTCCTTCAACGTCGGCGTGGAACTGGGCCAGATACTGGCCCTGAGCGGTATCCTCATTTTTATGTCTTACTGGAGACGGACCGCTTCCTTCCAGCGCCAGTCCTGGAATGCCAACGTCCTGCTCATGACCTGCGGCTTCGTGCTGATGGGTTATCAGCTCACCGGCTATGTTTTATCCAAGCAAGGAGTTACCCCATGAACTTTCCCTCCGATGGATCACCGCCTCCTTTATTGGCGCTGCTGAAGGCCACCGCCGTGGCACTGCTGACGGCCGTGCTTTTGCTTATCACGGTGGTGCTGCCGGCCGAATACGGGGTCGACCCCACCGGCGTCGGCCGGCGACTAGGCCTGCAACAAATGAAGGCGCCGACGCGCGCTACCCCGATCGCTGTGCGAGCCGTCGACTCTCCGGTGGTCCGCCGATCTGTGCCTTATCGCAAGGACGAACTGAGCCTGATGCTGCAACCCAGCGAAGGGGCTGAAATCAAGGCCACCATGAAAAAAGGGGATCAGTTCGTGTTCAGCTGGACTTCCGACGGGGCCGTGAATTTCGATATGCACGGTGACGAAATCAATGCCCCGAAAGATGTCTATACAAGTTACTGGAAGGACACCCACAAAGAGAGCGGCCACGGCTCTTTTGTTGCTCCCTTTGAAGGTATGCACGGATGGTATTGGGTGAATGAGGGCTCCCGGCCGGTGACAATTCATGTCACCACCTGTGGCTTTTACGAGAAGTTGGCACGGATTTAAAGTGTCTCAGGTTGAGGAAGACAGGGACAGTCAGGACGGCATACAGACCTGAAGCCAGGAAACGAGAACGCTGCGGGTCTTTGGTAGGCAGCAAGTCCAAAACAGACCGAGCTTCGAGAAAGTGATTCTCCAGTAGATCCGCCAAACCGTCCTTGTTCAGGCTGCAAAAGATGATCTGATTGTCGCGAGCGTGTAGGAAGATCTCTTGGATCGGGTCGGTTTTTTTCAGGTCCAGTCGGTGCTCACCGAAGAGCCTCCCACTGGGACTGGGGATCGCCCGTGGTCTGCTGGAAACCTCCCTGCACATCCCTTGTTCGAGTCATCCGGGCCCATAGGATAATGAGAAATCCTTATCGAAACAACCAAAAATGTCTATTTACCGAAGTCTTTTGTTCTTCTTCTTGCTCCTCGGCTTGGCCAATGCCCACGTGCGCGACCTCATCGTGACCGAATACCGAATCGACGAGCGTCGGGTGCAAATGACCATGGTCATTCCCTTTGTAGCCCTGCAGGGTTTTGACGACAACAAGGATGGCAGCCTATCCAGCGAGGAGACAATCGCTCATCAGGAGGTGATTCTCGAAAGTCTCAGACCGCGCATCCAGCTCAGCGACGGTTCTCAACAGGCGAAACTCTCTTTGGGCCAGTTGCCCCCCGGATATCAGGTGCCCGAACTGGGCGCGATGCCGGGAAGTCACGGGGCCATTCCCCTTTTGTTCACCTTTGATCAGCCCATCCAAGACCTGGCTGTTCATTATGACTACTTCCCTTTTCCGGAGCGTTGCGTGGCCACTTTTCACCGCGGCCAGGAAGTCAAGACCTTCTCCTTCAGTCCCGGCCAAAGTGACTTTCGAATGGGAGCAGAGCCAGGCAAATTCGCGAGCTTCTTTTGGATGGGAGTCAACCATCTTTTTTCGGGCCCGGATCATCTGCTCTTTCTGCTGGCGTTGCTGTGCTGCGCGCCGGGCCTGAAGGCAACCATTAAGACGGTCACCGCCTTTACGGTGGCCCACTCCGTGACTTTGACGCTGGGTGCTCTGGGCTGGCTCCATGTTTCTTCCCGTTGGATCGAGCCGCTGGTTGCCGCCAGTATCCTCTACACCGCCCTGGCGAATCTGTTGGTAGACAAAAACAAAGCCGTGAACGCCTGGAAAATCGCTTTCGTTTTTGGACTGGTTCACGGTTTGGGTTTCGCCAGCTTTCTGAACGAGATCCAACTATCAGGAATGGCCTGGTTTGGAGCTCTTGCTGGCTTCAACGTAGGCATCGAGTTTGCTCAGATCGTGCTGGTTCTGTTGGCGCTCCCATTCCTCTGGAGAATTGGTCAGATCGATGAGCGAGGCTACGCGCTGCGAGCCATCTCCCTGGTCACCTGCCTGGTCGCAGCCTATTGGTTCTGGGAAAGAGTCAGGCTCCACTGGCTCTCCTGAGGTTGTTCATCTTTTTTGCTCAAATGTTAACGTCCAGACAAGTCATCTTGGATTTGTTTTAGCCGGTGTTTTTCTCTTCTCCGCTAGGCTGTGGGTATGAAGTTACTTGACCGCAATCGCACCGAAAAGCAAACCCCCGCCGTCAGCAAAACCCGCTTACCGGAAAAGGTGGCTCCTACGCGTCCTACCGCGAAAACAGAAGCGGTGGCCGCACCTCGCGAACGGGTGGAAAAAAGCGCTGAGGCGCGGGAGTCCGCGAAGGACCGGGGCCCGGCGGCGGGATTTTTTGGCGCACTGGGCAGCAACTTTGGGGGGGAAGAAGACGCCCACAGCGACGCTTCTGCCGAAGAGGCCGGCGAGCACTACGAAGTCCCCACCGAGGAAGAGGACTATGTGGTCGGCGCGGACGAGTCGGAACGCACCGAGGAAATCGCTGAGCAGCAGACCGAATCCGTATCCGAGGGCATTGAGGACGGGGAGGAGTTTGATTTTACCAACTCCGAGGGCGAAGAAATTCAGGCCACCGTCGAGCGCGACGATGACGGCAACTACACCGTGGAAACCAGCCAGGGCGCGAATTTCGAAGTCAACTTCGACGGCGATTTCACGGATGAGGAGCGCGAAGAGGCCATCGCGGAAGTCATCGACTACCAGAGCCAGACCCCCGAAGACTTCCAGGACTCCACCGAAGAGGTCCTTTTCACCGATGATGAGCACGAGGACGGGGCTCCCGCCACTTACAGGGACTCTGAGCGCCGCATTACCTTCTACGAAGGCACCGAAAATCTGGACGAGCGCATCTACATTCACGAGGCCGCCCACTCGATCGGTTACGAGGCCGAGCGTCGCTCAGATTCTTTTGGAGACCGCAACTTTCCCTGGCGCAAAAATAAGGAAAACAACGAACGGGGCGCCCCGGATGGCTGGAAGGATGCGATCGAAAGCGATGGCACATCCGTCAGTGAATATGCCAACACCAACTGGCGCGAAGACTTCGCGGAGTTCTACCTGGCTTACCACGAGGCCGCAGAGGCCGGCCCCGACGCTCTCGAGGAACTACGCGAACAATACCCGGAGCGCTACGCCCTGGTCGAAGAGACCTACGGGCAAGCCGCCTGACGGCCAAATCGCCCGGACACCTCCTGCAATTCGAAAGGACTACAGACCCGCCCGACCACTCTTTTTTCCTTTGGGGGCCTCGCCAAATCGGCAAAAGTTCGCTGCTGCGAGAACGGTTTGCGTCAATTCAAAATCGAGTATCCCGGCGTCGAGCGAAGAATCCTCGTCTCTTTGGATCCGATCGAGCGGCGCAGCGACGACCAGATTGAACTTCAGTCGGTAAGTGACTTCCTGACCCGCCTGGAGGGGAGAAATCCAGCCTACCTGATCCGCTCTGACAACCACGCCTCCCCGAGGGTAAATAAGCAATTTACCCGTAGTTGATACTGGCATATCACTATCCCTTCTTGCTGGGAACCCGTTGCGGAAGGCCGTGACTTTAGCAGCAAGAAGGCTGCGAGATGAACGAGCCGGAGCGGACTGGCGAGACCAGAGGAGGCTCGGCCGCCCATCCCACTTTTCACCAAGCCTTTCGTTTCTGGATGAAGCTCGGTTTTATTAGCTTCGGTGGACCTACGGGTCAGATCGCTATCATGCACACTGAGCTGGTGGAGCAAAAGCGCTGGATTAGCGAGAGCCGCTTTCTGCACGCGCTGAACTACTGCATGCTCTTGCCCGGGCCCGAGGCGCAGCAACTGGCCACCTACGCAGGCTGGTTACTGCACGGAGTTCCAGGTGGTATTTGCGCAGGCGCTTTGTTCGTGCTGCCATCGGCCGTGCTTTTGTGGATGCTGAGCTGGATCTACGTGGTCTACGGCCAACTCCCGTGGATGGCGGCCGTGTTTGCGGGTCTCAAGCCGGCCGTGCTGGCCATTGTATTGGCGGCGGTACTCCGCATAGGCAGCCGCGTTCTCAAGAATGGAGTCATGGTCTTTCTGGCAGTCCTGGCCTTTGTGAGCATTTCCGTTTTCAAAGCGCCCTTCCCGTTAATTATCGGAGTCTCCGCACTGCTGGGCTTTTTGGGCGAGAGAGCCTGGAAATCTAAGTTTTCCGTGCTGAAGGGTCACGGCGGATCCAAGCCAGGGACGGACGCCATGATTGGAGATGCGGCCGTCAGCGCCCATCAGGTCAAACCTTCGCGAATGCGTGCGCTGACGGTGGTGTGCACCGGGCTGGTATTGTGGTGGCTGCCCGTGCTGGCGGTGGGTGCCTGGTTGGGGTTTGACCACAATCTGGTTCGTCAGGGCCTGTTTTTCAGCCAGGCGGCCACGGTCACCTTTGGCGGGGCCTACGCGGTTCTGCCTTATGTGTCCCAACAGGCGGTCGAGCATTATGGCTGGCTGAGCGGACCGCAAATGCTGGACGGTCTGGGCCTGGCGGAAACGACCCCGGGCCCGCTGATCATGGTTTTGCAGTTTGTCGGCTTCGTGGGCGCCTGGAAATTTCATGAGCCACTGTCCCCTCTGCTCAGCGCCACGATCGGGGCCTTTCTTACCAGTTGGACCACCTTTTTGCCTTGCTTTTTGTGGGTCTTTCTCGGGGCACCCTATGTTGAGGGATTGCGTGACAACTCCCGTTTGAATGCAGCCCTTTCGGCCATTACGGCGGCGGTGGTGGGCGTCGTGCTCAATCTAGCCGTATGGCTGGGAGCCCATGTGCTGTTTCCGTCAGGGCAACCCGTGAATGTCTTTGGTCTGGTAGTTACGCTGGTCGCCTTCTACGGCATCGTCAGGCACAAGTGGAGCGTGATAGCGGTTGTGCTAGGCGCCGGCCTTGCCGGGTTCTTGTTGACGCTTTTTTGAGCAGGATGCTCTCTTCATCCCGCCTCCGAGTAAAGATCTTCGATCCGTTGCACCAGGCAACTCAAGACGGTGGACTGATGCACTCGTTCGATCGTGAAGCGCACTCCGTCGACACAGACGACACCCCCAATTGTGGGCGCTTCTTTGCTTTCGGCGACCACCAGAGCTCCGACCGTTTCTGCCCCCGTGGGGCCTTGCAAGCGCACGCCGAGTGCATCCTCCAGATCCAGCAAGCTGCTTCGTCCGCTAACGCGCCATCGGGACGGATCAATTTTCTCCAATTTGGGAGACTCGTCCTGGTCAAACTCGTCGCGGATCTCGCCAAACAGCTCCTCGACCAGGTCTTCGACCGTTACGATTCCCTCCAGTCCGCCCGCGGCATTCAGCACCAGAGCCAGGTGAGCGCTGGCCCGACGTAGCTGCTCCATGGCCTCCCCCAGGGACACGCTTTCGGTGACGGCCATCACCGCGTGTTGCAACTCCGCCACCGGACGCTGCAATTCGCCACGGCGCAAGGCCGCGAACAGGTCCTTGGCGTGAACGAACCCAGAAATAGACTGGCTGTTGTCCAGATAAATGGGATAACGGCTGTATTCTTGAGTGCGCAGCACGCCCAGCGCTTGCTCTACGGTGCATCCTGCGGCCAGCCCCACAATGCCGCTTTTGGGCACCATTACGAGACGAACCGGTCGTTCGCCAAAGTCGATCACGCGCTCCAGTAGCAAATGTTGCTCGGGGTTCAGGGTGCCCCCTTCACGACTCTCGTCGAAAACCATGCGCAATTCCGCGGTGAATAAACCAGGGTCAAGTCCTGAGAGACCGGTAGTCCCAAAAGTCTGAGTAGCATGTTGCCCATGCCATTCAGCATCCAGCCCAGGGGGGCCAAAACCCAGCCGCTCAGACGCATCGGCCACCAGACCACTTTGCCTGTTTCTAAAGGGTAGGACAGGGCCAGGCTTTTCGGCACCATCTCACCCACCACAATATGCCAGAAGGTCAGAAAGGCGAGCGCAATTCCGCTGGCCAGAGTGTGAGCGGCGGCCTCGCTCAGGGCTTCGAACCGAGCACAGTAAGGCAGCAGCCAGGTAGCTAATTTATGTTCGCCAAACATGCCCAGACCCAGGCTGGCCAGCGTAATTCCCATCTGGGCAACAGCGATGTACCTGTCCTGGCTGGCACTGTGGGTGCTGACTTGCAAGTAACGTTGGGCATTCAGGTCACCCTGGCTGGCTTGTCGCTCCAACATCGGACGAGGCATGGAAATGACGGCAAATTCCGCCGCCACATACAATCCGTTCAGGACGACGAGCACCACCACGATCAGCAGCACGCTAAACATCAGGAAGGCTCTCCACCTGAACCACCGCGATTCGGCGGCGTTTCAAGTCCCGAACCGTCAGGCGCAGGCCTGCAAAGATCACTTGTTCTCCGAGCGTAGCCGCTCTTCCCAGAAGATGAAGAATCAGGCCACCCACCGTGCTCACGGGAACACCATCAAGATCAAGTTCCAGCGACAGCTCCTCGGCGAGTTGTTCGAGCAACAAGTCGCCACGCACCGTCAGTCCGCCGCGGTCATCCCGTTCTAGCACGCGTGCACTGGTCTGCTCGAACTCGTCGCGAATCTCTCCAACGATCTCTTCGAGCACGTTTTCCATGGTGACAATCCCTTGAGTGCCGCCAAATTCGTCCAGCACCACCGCCAAATGGGCGCGCTCCTCTCGCATCCGACGGAAAAGTTCATCGGCTGCAACACTGCCGGGCAGCATTAAAGCGGGTCGAAGGATGCCCGTGAAATCGCCCAGAGACCCGGCTTGCAGAGCTCGCGCCACGTCCTTCAGATGCACAAACCCCATCACCTTGTCGGCATCTCCGTCAAACACAGGGAAGCGGGTGTGTCCACTGCTCTGCATACGTTGCAGGTTCTTTTCCACCGATTCCTTCAGGTCGACCGCCACCAGCCGGTTGCGGGCCACCATCAAGTCTTGCGCGTTGTGGTCCCCGAAGCGAAACACTCGCGTTAAAAGCTTCGCATCGTCCCGCTTAAGACTACTGCTTCCGTGCTGAATCAACTGCTCTAACTCTTCGGGACTGTGCACATGTCGGTGCCCGGATATCGGGACCCCGACCATACGGAGAAGGGCCGTGCCTGACCCATTCAAGAACCCGATGGCCACGGAAAAGATTTTCAGGGAGAACAACATTGGATAAGTAAGTGCCAGAGATACCGTTTCAGGAAATCTCAGAGCAATGGCTTTCGGGAGTAGCTCCCCCAACACGACGTGAAAGGTGGTGAGCAAGATCAAAATCAAGGTGGCCGCCGCCGAGGCGGCTGTCGCCTCGTCCAAACCGCCGACGCGACCTAACACCGGCCTCAAATACTCGGCTAATCGGGCCTGCCCAAACGCTCCCAATACCAGGCTGGAAAGGGTAATTCCGATCTGACAAGCCGCTACGTAGCGATCCAAAGAGGCGGCGTCCTTAAGATAGGGCAGCAACTTCTTAGCAGTGCTGTTGCCGGCTTCCGCCATGGCTTGAATCCGGATCGAGCGCACGGCAACAGTGGCGAACTCAGCCGCCACATAAAGGGCTGTAAGCGCAACCAGCAGCAGGACAATGAAAACCGTGGCTAGCATCGGCGCGGGCCCGTTAGCACCGAGGCGCGATACCTGCTGACGCTTCGCGTGCGGAGGCGCCGCCCTGATGAATCCTCCTGACCCCAGCTCAACATAAGGCCAGTCTACCCTCCTACCCCGGGCTTATGCAGTATGGGAGTACCTGAGCTGAGCGAAGGTTCTAGCTGAAGAGGCCCTGGAGACGGTCAAATCCGCGTCCGATGGCATTGCCCGCGCCTTTGGCGAAATCGGCCACTTCATCCCGATATTCCCAGCCATACTTGATGGCTGTGGCACCGGCGGCCACCCCGAGGGCGACAGCTGCAACCGGGGCTCCGACGCCGGTGGCTCCGGCTCCAGCGGCCACCAGCACCGCGCCCGAGGCCAGTGCGCCCATGCTGCCGGAAATGATGCTGTCACGACCTTCTTCGGTTCTGCCCTGGGCCACCTGGCGGATTCCATTGGCGGCCTCGGCACCACCCAGGGCCAGGCCCAGGTAGCCCGTTCCCCTGGCGAGCACGGGAGCAGCCTTGGATGCGAAATTAACGGCCCTGGCCACCGGACTGAACCGGGCCAGACCGTTGGCGCCCTTGGCAGCATTGCCCAGCCCAGCCAGTTCCTGTCCGGTTGTGGCGGCGTTGGCCCCCAGAACCAGGTCGGCGACGGCGGTGGCTCGCGTGGTGGTGCTCAGTCCCTGGGCCGCTCTCTGGGCCTGGTATCCGTATTTGACCGTGTTGCCGGCTCCGGCCGCGTCGCGAAAGGCATCCATGGGTTTACAGCTCCTTTGGTAGATTGCCTATTAGTTCAGAGCCGAGGCCGGGCAAACCCTTTAATAATTTCAATATTTAACAACTTACACGAGCACGGTGGTGAGTCGTAGCTGTAGCAGCTGAATTTGTCTGTCGGCCTCAGAGCGTTCCCCGCTCAGCGAGGCCACGGCCTCGCGGAAGGCGACCTCGAACTGCTGTAAGTGTGCCGCAAACTCAGCTTGCGCCCAGCTTAAGTCCTCCTCATCGCGGTCAGCTTGCTCGAGCACTCGCGTCCAAAGACCCCCCGGAAGGTCGCTCGAGGAGGCGTGCATCTCGATGCGCTTCAGGCGGCCGCGCAGGTTTTGATACTCGTCCTCCCCTTTCTCGAACAGCAACCTCGCCAGGCGCAGCCTGGAGGCCTGCGACTCCTGGAGGTAACCGCGTAACTCGTCCAGGGCGTAATGCAGCAGACTGAAGGCATCCCCGATCCCATCCGCCAGCTGCTCTTCCAATTCGAGCAGTCCCTGAGAAGTGGACTGCAGCTCCTCCGCCAGTTGCGCTTGGGCTTGATCCAACTGGTGGCGAACCGACTCCAGTTCACCCAAAGTCAATACACCCTGTTCTGCTTTGGCCAGCAGCGGGTCGGCCAGGTTCCTGCGTTCACTCATGCGCGTGGCTGCGTTACCCATAATATGAATCCTGCAGACTTTGTCCCGGTGACGGGGGGGAAGAATCTACCATTGCTAGACGGAAGGTGGTGACAGCGTAACAGTGAAACTGTTACAGATGAGCGAAAATGTAAATGATGCGGGAGAATCGCCAGCGAACAAAGGTTTGGCTGATGGGCTTCGGTCCAGCCGAGAGTCGGCCAAAAATGTGGGCGAGAAGACCCGGCTGCTGCAAGAGCAGCTGAATCGTCTGGAAAGTAAGCTTTGGGGAAAGAAAGCAGACGAGACGGTCCAGTCCTGAAGGTCCGGCTTGATAACCAGGAATCAAAATCATTAGAGTAGAACCCCTGCGGCATGAACGCTCCTCCGATTCATCTTTTCGTCTTGGCGCTGCTCTCCGGCTTGCTGGGACAGGCTCTGGACTTCACGAGCTTCCAATTTTGCTATCTGCTCGCTCTGTATGCAGCAGGACTGCTGGTGGTTGCGCGGCCCTTCGCGCTGATGGCCCTGGCGCTCTGGGCAGCAGGATGGGGAGCGCCCGCCGCGGCCGCCGTCTTTATAGTACGCCTGTTTCTTGAGAAATCCACCTCCCGTAGTGGGTATTTCCCAGGCGCCGCCGAAGCATAAAGTCTCCTAAAGCACTCGGTCATCGCCCTTCGGGGTGGTGACCGAATTTATTCCCAGGGAAGACACGAGCTGATGCCGGCCTGAAATCAGGAGCCGGGGTAGCGGTCGCTGGCTTTCTTACGCCAACTGGGGCGGTCATCTCGCTTGGGTGGCACGTAGGTGTTGACCGGTTTCGGCCGCGGAGCA
>JALHOV010000276.1 GCA_022842865.1 Vulcanimicrobiota bacterium
CCTGGACCCCCCACTATTAGGAGTTCGACATGTCCAAAGAAAAAGGTTCCCTCCAGGTCAAGAGCGGCCTGGCTCAGATGCTGAAGGGCGGAGTGATCATGGATGTGAGCACCCCCGAACAGGCGGTTATTGCTCAGGAAGCCGGAGCCTGCGCGGTCATGGCTCTGGAGCGCATCCCTTCGCAGATTCGCAAGGAGGGTGGCGTCTCGCGTATGTCCGACCCGGCCATGATCCAACGAATCATGGATGCAGTCACCATTCCCGTGATGGCCAAAGTGCGTATCGGGCACTTTGTGGAAGCGGAAATTCTGCAGGTTCTGGGCGTCGATTTTATCGACGAATCGGAAGTGCTGACCCCGGCTGACGAAGAGTTTCACATCGAGAAGAGCCACTTCAAAGTTCCTTTTGTGTGCGGCTGCCGCAACCTGGGCGAGGCCCTTCGCCGTATCGGAGAAGGCGCCGTGATGATTCGCAGCAAGGGCGAAGCAGGCACCGGCAACGTGGTGGAAGCGGTTCGTCACATGCGCACCCTGAACGCCGAGGTGCGCCGGGCCAAGTTGATGCCCGAGGAGGAATTGATGTGCTTCGCTCGCGACCTGGGTGTGCCTATTGATCTGCTCAAGCAGGTCCGCAAGGCCGGTCGCCTTCCGGTCGTGACCTTCGCGGCTGGCGGCATCGCCACTCCCGCCGACGCTGCCCTGATGATGCGCCTGGGATGTGACGGAGTGTTCGTCGGCTCCGGCATCTTTGGCTCCAGCGATCCGGCTTCGCGGGCGCGTGCCATCGTAGAAGCGACCACTCATTTCGCCGATCCCAAGCAACTGGTGCAGTGCTCTCGTGGCCTGGGCGAGCCCATGCGTGGCCTGGACATCGCCTCCATTCCGCAGCACGAGCTGGTGCAGGGCCGTGGCCGTTAGACCCGGCAAACCCGTCATCGGAGTCCTTGCCCTGCAGGGAGCCTTCGCCGAACACGAGGACTATCTACGCCGGGCGGGCGCACTTCCGGTCGAGGTGCGCCTGCCCGAACAGCTGGATGCGCTCGATGGGCTGATCTTGCCGGGCGGCGAATCCACCACCATCGGCAAGCTGCTGCGTCGTTTCGGCTTTGAGGAGCCCTTGCGTCGCTTCGACAGGCCCATTTGGGGCACGTGCGCGGGTATGATCCTGCTTTCCCAAGAGATTTGCGGTGGGTTACCTGACCAGTTAGCTCTGAATCGGATCGATTTGCGGGTTACGCGCAACGCCTTCGGCCGCCAGGCCGAATCGTTCACCGCTCCGCTGGACTTTTCTGACCTGGAAGAGCCTGTTCCCGCCGTCTTTATCCGAGCCCCGCTGGCCGAACCGCTCAGCGACCGGGTCCAGGTGCTGGCGGAGGTCGACGGTCAGGTCGCGGCGGCCCGCCAGGAGAACGTGTGGGTGAGTTCTTTCCATCCAGAGCTATCAGGCGATTTGCGTCTGCACCGGGCCTTCGTGACCAGTTGCCGGTCCGGGTCTGAGGGCCACAAACTCCAGGCTGGTGGCTAGCAAGCCCAGGGGAGTGTGCTCGACCAGCCACTGGTCAACCTGTTCGACCCGCCTGAAATTGCGGAACCAAACCCGGTTCTTAGGAAAAAGCTGGCGCAGCCAGAGGTCCAGGATCTGGAAATTTTGACCGCTGATCAGGGTTCTGGTCTGTCTTCGCCCGTAGAAGCGATCGTGATAGTGGTTGCCCAGCAGTCGCGCCGCCCATTGGACCCACGACAGGTGAAAAGGCAGATTGAAGCAGAAAAAGAGCCCTCCGGGCCGCAAAATGCGATGGATCTCCTTGAGCGACTCGACTTCCTGGGGGACGTGCTCCAGCACTCCCATGCTGATGACAGTATCGAAGCTCTCGGTTTCGAAGGGCAACTGGTAGGGGTGCTCCAGGCGGACCACCTGACCCAGGATTCTTTCGCCTTCGGCGGGATTCACGTCAGCCGGAGTGACTTCTGCTCCGGCGCCGCGCAGCAGGTAGGTGAAGTGACCCTTCCCCGCACCCCAGTCGAGCATGTTCAGGTCGCCCAGGGGACGGCCGAACCAGCGGCTGGCCACGGTCGTCACATAGCGAGCCATATAATGATAAGGCAACTGGCCGCTCGGGTTGGCTAGAAATTGCCAACCCACCGGTTGGCCCTGCACGATCTGAGTGAGATGATCGTCGATGGGCCAGGGATGAGAGAAGACCTGGCGGCGGAGAAGCTTCAGTTCGAGCGACGAGATCAAGACCTGGGCGGGTTCGACCGGCGGACATGCGAACCTCCTCAGCGAAGTGGAGTCGCCTTCGAGGCAAGGGCAGGGGTATGCTCTCGCAACTCAAACAGTCGGAAAGAGGTTTTTTACTATGTCAGTCAATCAAGCGACCGCCACCTGGAAAGGTGATTTGATGAAAGGGTCAGGCCACATCGTGGGCAAGACGGGCGCCATCGACGTCACTTTTTCTCTGAAATCACGCTCGGAAAATACTTCCAACACCAATCCAGAAGAGTTGATCGGAGCTGCTCATTCTGGATGCTACAGCATGATGCTGAGCGCGCTGCTGACCAAAGCCGGCAAGCCCCCCGAGGAGATTCAGACGGTGGCCAGGGTCACCCAGGACGTCGTCAACGGCGAGTTTCTCATCACCAAGATCGAGCTTTCCACCAAGGCCAAGGTTCCTGGCCTGGGCAAGGACGAGTTTCTCGGGTTCGCCGAGGACGCTAAGAAGAACTGTCCTGTCTCGCGGGCTTTGACCGGCACCAGCATCAGCCTGGAAGCCGAACTTTTATAAATGCTGCGCCGGCTGTTGATCGCTCTGGCCCTGACGGGTTGGTCGGCGGCCCAGCCTGTGCAGCCCATGCCTTACCGGGCGGCCGGCCTCAATGAGCGCCAGGCCGCCCGTTTTTTGTTACAGCGCCTGACTTTCGGGCCCTGCCCGGGCGAAGTGGAGGCGGTCGTTTCTCAGGGCCTGGAAAGATGGCTGCAGGGTCAGCTGGACGGAGTCGCGCCGGAAGAAGAAGCCACCTTCCGTCTAGCCAGTTTGCCCTGTCTCTCGATGCAGGCCGGAGAAGAGCGCACCGCCTACATCAGCCGCGGTCGTATGGTGGAAATGGCCGAACGCGAGGCTCTCAAGAAATGGACGGAAGGCAGCGAACGGAGTCGCCAGGTTTACGAAGCCCGCCTGCGCGAGTTTAAAGAAACCCGGGGACTATCCAGCTACGATGATCTTTTCGATGAACTTCGCTATCAAAAGCTGGTCCGCTGTCGTTACTCCAAAAATCAATTGCGTGAGGTGCTGACCGACTTTTGGTTTAACCATTTTAATGTGGCGGCGGTCAACGATAATGTGCGTGTCAATGTCCTCAGTTACGAGCGCGACCTTCTCAGGCCCCTGGCGCTCGGGTCCTTTCCTGCCATGCTGCAGCGGACTGCGCAGCACCCGGCCATGCTCTACTATCTGGACAACGCGCAATCCTCGGCTCCGGCCGCCGCCAAAACCACCCTGAACGTCCGCTATGAGTCCGCCCCGAAAGAAGACCAGGAAGATCTGCGTCAAGGACAGCCGCTGAAGCGTAAGAACGGCGGCCTCAACGAGAACTATGCCCGAGAAGTGATGGAGCTGCATACCCTGGGAGTGGACGGGGGTTACTCTCAGAAAGACGTTACTGAACTGGCTCGCTGTCTTTCGGGCTGGACGGTGCTTTACCCCGAGGCCCAGAATGACAGTCTGCGCGCCCTGATCGAGCCGGGCCAGGCGCTGGGCTACGAGCAACAGGGCGACTTTCTCTTCCGCGCCGATTGGCACGACGCCGATGCCAAGGTTTTGTTGGGTCATTCCATCGCCGCCGGAGGCGGACGCGAAGAGGGAGAGCAGGCCCTGGCATGGCTGGCCCAACATCCTTCCACAGCGCGCTTTCTGGCCCGTAAGTTGGCGCAGCGTTTCGTTTGCGACGACCCCCCGCCGGCTCTGGTCGAGCGCCTGGCCCGGACCTACCGTCAAAGTCAGGGAGAGATTCGACCCTTGATGGTCGCTCTGGTGGAGTCGCCGGAGTTTTGGGCCGAAGCGGCTCGTCCGTCCAAGGTCAAGTCACCTCTCGAGTACTTTGTAAGCTGCATCCGCTGCTGTGGGGCTGAGCTGCATTTTGATCGGGGCCATTTTTACTGGCTGCAGCGTATGGGTGAACCGCTTTACGCCTGCCCCCCACCCACCGGCTATTCCGAAGACAGTCGGGGTTGGATCTCCACTGGTTCCCTGGTCAACCGCTTGAATTTCGCGACCCAACTTTCGCAAAACCGCATCAAGGGAATTACCGTCGAATGGAACCGTTACGTGGGCCAGGGTCAGGAGCCAGGGCCGGCGTTGCTGGCACTGCTCTTACCCGATCACTCCTCGGACGTTCTTGCTCTTTCGGCCCAGAAGTTGCTGACCGGGGGGGACGGTTACGCTCCGCAGCGCAATTGGTTTCGTAATCTCAAGCCAGCGGACTATGAGCAACGACGTCGCCAGGTGTGGTCTACTAAAGTGGCCGGCGTGTTGCTGGCCAGTCCCGAATTTCAATATCGTTAAGGAGAAGACCATGCCCGTATATGTCTACCGAGTCGCTGGACAAAAAATGGAGGTGAGTCACAAGATGTCTCACGATCCGCAAACTTGGGGGGAGCTTTGCGAAGCGGCCGGACTGGATCCCGGCGATCGCGACGCGGGTGAAAAAGTCGAGCGCTTGATCGTGCCGGTTGCCACCTCGGTCGCCCAGTTCACCAGCGACTACAAGAATAGTGGATTCAAGCGTTTGGAACGCCGCGACAGCGGGGTTTACGAAGAGACCACCGCCCCCAAAGGCGAACGCGTCATCGATTCGAGCTCTTTTTAAGGGGTTTGTTCCAATTCTGAAGCAACTGCTGGGAAAGGCTGTCGGGTGGATTGCCCTCCTTGTGCAGATCGTCGCGCAAGGTGAGCGGGCCTTGCACTTCAAACCAGCGTTGCGGCGTCAATTCCAGGGGCGTTTTGAAGGCCTTGTCCCGATCCAGGCTGGCAGCGAACCAGGGCACCGCTTTGGCTTCGGGTGAGTCGTCGTGGGGGCTGCAATCCATATCCAGGTGGACCATCTTGGGGAACATCCGGAAGGCCAGCAAGGCCGCCTGGCGGCATTGGCGCAGGACTTGCGCCCGACCGGCTCCAGGCGCAACAAAAAAACGGATTTGACCGAAAGAGCGGTCGCGGAACTGGCCAATGCCCACCTTCATGGCTGGCCAGGGGTAGTATTCCCGCTTGATGGCCACAGCCAACTTGAGTTCTTCGTCGGCCGAAAGATACATCAACTGGGTGGGCGGCGGTTCGCCAGCCACCAGTTTGGTCAAGATCAGCACGACCAGGAGCCAGCGCATAGGCCGGTAACTTAAAAGTCGGCCAGCGCAATCCTTTTTAAGCGGATTGAGAGATGGCTGCCAGAGTGAGCCAATCTTCGATGACATTCTCATCGGAGGGGTTGAACTGAACCCCGAGCTGCGAGCCCTGGACCCAGGCGATCCGACCTGACACGTGCTGCCGGCGGTCGAGGGAAACGATTTCCACTGTGTCTTCCTCCTGGAGGCTGTGGGTGCATTCGAGCTTCAAACCTTGGGAGGAGAAGTCGAGCACACGAGCCTCGAAATCTTTGCCTTTGTGACGACAGTGCACGGCGATGGTCAGCGGTTGGCGGGGCAGTGGCAGCCTGCGCTCGGCATCCCCCGGGGTGGGGCCTTGCAGAGAACTTAGCAAGCGGGTCAAACGCGATCGAAAACTCATTCTATTCTTGTAACCCGTGCGAAGCTTTTTGACCATAGGCGATCTGGGGGATGTTCCCTGGTATATTAAATGTTCAAGCGGGAAGAGACGTCCGAGAGTGGCAGCAGCACCGCCAATACAAGGAATCCCACCACAACGCCCATGGCCGTGATCAGAGCGGGTTCCAGAAAGCGCAGCACCAGCGAACGCCGCCTTTCTAATTCGCGTTCGTAATACTGAGCGGCCGATATCAGCATGGCTTCCAGGTCACCGGTACGTTCACCCGTTCGCAGAAACTGTTGCAGCAACGGCGGCATCCAGGGTAGACGCGAGACCGAATTGGAAATGCCGTCGCCTCGCTCCACGGCGCGTTCGACCAGCTGCAGTCCCTGGTCCAGGGTGGGGCTCTGCATCACTTCGCGGCTGAGTTGCAGGGCTCGCACCAGCGGAACGCCGGCGCCGTGCAGCATGGCCAGGGTGGAGCACCAACGCTCCAACAGCGCCGCCAGCAGCATTTGGCCCCATAGGGGCACCCGCAGTGTCATGCTCTGCCTCATGCCGGCTGGAATCCAGCGAAAGATGCCCAGAGCCAGCAAAATCACCACGGGCAATACGTAAGCGCCGTAGTCCACCATCCAGCCACCCACCCAAAGCATGACTTTGGTAAACAAAGGCGGGTCGATTCCCAGCGAGCCGTACATTTCGCGCAGCACCGGCGTCAAGAAATAAAGCAGTCCGCCCAACAACAGAATGGAGATGGCGACCAGGATGACGGGATAAGTCAGAGCGCCGGCCAGGGCCTGGCGATTGGCCAGATCCCGCTGCAGATAATCGGCGAACCTTTGCAAGATCAGGGGAAGCTTGCCGGACTCTTCACCCGCTTCGACCATACGCAGCAGGATGCCCGGAAAGAGGTCCTCCTGAGCCAGGGCCCCGGCCAGCGTCTGGCCTTCACGCAGGCGCACGCGCACCCGCTGCAAACCCGATTGAACATTGGGAGAGCCCTCGCTGATCGCCAGCGATTCCAGCGCTTCGTCCACGGGAATACCGGATTTGAGCAGCGAGGCCAGCTGAGTGACCAGGTGTGCCAGGCCCTCGTCGCCGATGCCGCGCGAGCCCTGACCGGAGTTTTCTTGTATTTTGCTGGGGAAGAGACCTTGCTCTTTGAGTCGCTGGTAAGCCGCTGAAGAGGACGCGGCATCGACGAACCCTTTCTTTTCCTTGCCGGCGGCATCATGGGCGCGGTATTCGTAAAGAGGCATTACATCGAGCGGGCAGCCCGGGCTGCCTCATCCAGACTGGTCCAGCCCAGGCACACCTTGCGAGCGGCATCCTCCAGCAACGATTGCATGCCGACCAGCCGAGCCTGTTCGCGCAGTTTGCGCGCGTCCGCTTCCTGCGCGATCAAGCGGCTAATGTCCATGGTGACGGGCAGCCATTCGTGAATGCCGAAGCGACCGCGGAAGCCGGTATCAAAACATGCTTTGCATCCCTTTGGTTGGCGGCAGTCGGCTTTGGCCGGAGGGCGCTCCAGGCCGATTTTCGCCCACTCGTTTTCGGCGGGCTGGTAGGGCATAGCGCATTGTGGGCAGAGGCGGCGCACCAGGCGCTGGGCCAGCACGCCCAACAAACACGAGGAGAGCAGAAAGGCGGGGACTTTGAGGTCCAGCAGGCGAGTCGAGGCGGAAGGCGCGTCGTTGGTGTGCAGGGTGGACAGCACGAGGTGGCCGGTGAGCGCCGCGTTGACGGCGATATTGGCCGTTTCGGAATCGCGAATTTCGCCGATCATTACTACGTCCGGGTCCTGACGCAAGATCGAACGCAGACCCGAGGCAAAGCTGAGGCCAATGCGTTCATTGACCTGGATCTGCCCTACGCCGTTCATGCGGTATTCGACGGGATCCTCGACGGTCAGTACGTTGGTTTGTGGTGATTTCACTTTATCCAGTAGCGAATAAAGGGTGGTCGTTTTACCGGAACCTGTCGGGCCCGTGATGAGAATCATCCCGTAGGTATGCTCTAGCGCACCCATGAGCTGGTTTTGGATGGTGTCCAGGGTGCCAAGCTGCTCTAAGGAGAGGGCCTGGGCATTTTTCTCGAGCAGACGCATCACCAACCGCTCGCCGTAGAGAGTCGGCACAATGGAAAGACGCACGTCGATCACGCGCGAACCGCTGCGAACCTGCAAACGGCCGTCTTGAGGACGGCGATTCTCGGCCAGATCCAGGCGGCTCAAAACTTTGAGGCGGGCGCTGATTTCGGCGTGTTGCTTTTGGGCCACGCGACGCTTTTCGTGGAGCACGCCGTCCACGCGCAAGCGCACGGCGGTTTCGTTTTCAAAGGGTTCAATGTGAATGTCGGAAGCGCGCAGCTCCATGGCTTCCAGGAAGAGCTGATTGACCAGGCGCACGGTAGGGGCGCCGCCCACGTCGTGGAGCAGGTCCAGCATGGCTGACTCGGATTCCGCGTCCTCAATATGCGAGCCGGTATTGTCCAGCGACTCTTTGAGAACCAGTCGGCGCAGGCCATCATCTAGCTGGTCCTTGGTGAGCAGGATGGGCTTGACGTCCTTGCCCGCCTGCAGGCGGATGTCTTCCAGGAGTTCGCGGGGGGTGTCCGGCAAAATGCCCACTTCCAGGCGGGTGGGAGTGTCTTCCATCGGCAACATGCGGTGGCGCTGCCAGAACTCGACGGGAATCATTTCAGCTCCACCTTGCGCGGCAGGGGCAGTCGGCCGACCTGCTGGCTGCCGATCCAGGCCGACACATCGAAGTAATAGTCGCCTGATTTGGTGGGGAAGCGGTAGGGCGGCAGCACGATCTCCCGGTCTTCATTGGGTTGCAGGCGCTGCGGCTCGGTGCGGGTGTCGATGGCCACGCCGCCCGGGGCGCGCACCTGCTGGTGCAAGACCACTTCCACCTCGAAAGGATTGCGATTGCGAATATGGATACGGGCCTGACGCAAGCTGTCGCTGCTGTCGGGCGGGGTGACGGTCAGATTCTCCAGTATCAACGAGCCTTCGGGCGGGGCGATACTGCGACTGGGTCCGTAGGGTTCGGGCACGGCATGGCGTTCCGCTGTGGGGCGGGGCTCGTGTTGGGAATCTGAGGGCTTGCCCTCGTCTTTGAGATACTTTTCGTAGGAGCGGTCGAGACGCGCCACTTCATCCGGATGCTGGATGATGTAGGGCGTCAGGGCGATGAAAAGAGTGGTTTTGCGCTGCTCTTTGTTGGTTTCTTTGAAAAGGTTCTCGATGAAAGGGATATCGCCTAGAATGGGCACTTTGGTGACCACGTCCAGGGTGCGTTTGGAGATCAAACCGCCGATCAGTAGCGTCTCCCCTTCTTTGAGTTGTAACTGGGTCTTCACGCTGCGGTTCGAGATGAGCGGAATGACATAGCCGGTGGCGCCCAGGCTCTGGCGCAGAAAATCGGTGACTTCTTGGACCTCCTGATCGAGTTCAATGCGCAGGGTGTCGGATTGACTGACGTGAGGAGTGAAGGTCAGTTTGATGCCGACTTTCTTGTAGTCGTAGGTAATCAAAGGCTGCCCGAAGTTGTCGAAGCGAGCGCCGGTGGCAAAGGGCACCACATCACCCACTTCCACGATGCCTTCCTTATGATCGGAGGTGAGGATGCGGGGCGAAGAGATCAGGTTAAAGTCGGTGGTATTGGTAATGGTGTTGATGAGAGCGAAAAAGGTCGGCACTCGCACGTCGCGGCCGCCCACGTTGATGGTGCGCACCGCTCCGCTGCCCAATGTGCCCACCGTGAAGGAGCCGGAGGCCAGCGCCGAAAGCAGGCCTTCTTCCGTGAGACCGCCGCGGAAGGAGGAGAGCAGGCCGCTGCCGCTGGCCACCTGTAACTTAGCCCCCTGAGCCATCACTTTGCTGAGCGAGACTTCGGCCACCATGCCGAGGATCAGCACCTGCTTGCGGGGGATGTCGATCTCGGCAATGAGGTCGTCGACCTTGGCATACTCCGAAGGAGACATGAAGAAGACCAGTGAGTTGGTCTCCGCGTCGAAAGAAACTTTCGAGGAGACGAAGGCAAGCTGCTGGTTGGCCTGATCCGCCCCGGTCTGGTCGGTGGGGTTTACGAAACTGTCGGCCAGTTTCGGATAGGCTTGTTGAGACTGAATCAGGTTGACCACCGCGTTCTGCTGGTTGGCGGCGTTTTGATTGTTGGCGTCCAGTTGTTGCTGCTTGCGTTGGGCCTCCTGACTGTCGCTGAGCAGGTTGATCAGCACTTTGGCCGTGTCTTCGGCCTTGGCGTATTGAAGGAACTTCACGTAAAACTGAGGTTTCTCGATCTGGTCGGGAGCGGAGCGCGGCTGATCTAGCCGTTTGATCAGGCGTATTGCAATCGCGATTTGCTCGTCGCTGCCTTGAATCACCAGCGAGTTGGCAGGAGCGAAGGAGCCGACCTTGGGCGGCGCTGCGTCTCCTGGCGTCTGCAAACTTTTGGACATCACCTGCTGCAGCACCGGAGCCAGTTTATCCGACTCGGCATAGGTCAGCCGCACCACCTGCACGCGACTGCTTGGGGTGGCTTTGTCCATCTGACGAGCCAACTCGCCGATGCGGCGGATAATGGCCGGCTTGTCGATGACGACGAGGGCCTTGGCGTTGGGATAGGCCTGAATCAAATTGGGATCGCTGGCCAAC
>JALHOV010000277.1 GCA_022842865.1 Vulcanimicrobiota bacterium
AGGAAGTGCTGGGCTACGTGCTCGATGTGGTAGCCTTGCTGAGACAGGCGAATATGTACCGCATTGGTATCGCCGAACAAATTGTGCAAATTGCCCATGATTTCCTGATACGCCCCGGCCAGGAACATACCCAGGAAATACGGCTCCATCTCACCGTCCTTGTCGTAGCGAGGGGTGTGCAGCTCCAGCACCGACTTCACATCGCGCAAATCGATAAACCGGTCGATCTTCCCATCCGAATCGCAGGTCAGATCGGCCAGCGTGGCGCGCTCCACCGGCTCTTCGTCCAATCGATGAATGGGCAAGATCGGGAATAACTGGTCAATAGCCCACATATCCGGCGCCGACTGAAACAGGCTCAGGTTCATGTAGTAAGTCGACGACATGACCTGGTCCAGCTCTTGCAGATCGTCTGGAACCAGCTCCAGTTGCCTGATAAAATCGCGGATCTTCCAAAGAGAGGCCCAATAGATTTGCTCGGCCCGAGCCCGATCCTTCAGACTCAAATAGCCCAGGTTGAAAGTAGAAACGGCCTGTTCCTTGAAATGGGTCACATCATTGTAAGCCTCAAGGATGTTCTCCAACGTAATTCCCTCAAAGGCCTCCTGGAGATTGCGCAGCAACGCCGGGTCCTCCGCCGAAACCTTTTCAGGAGTGACGCGCGGGACCTGACTGACCGACAATACGTCAAAAATCAGCACCGACTGGTGGGAAGCCAGCGCCCGCCCGCTCTCGCTGATCAAAGTCGGCGGCGCCAACTTGGCCGCCTCGCAACAATCCTTGATCTCTGCCACCACATCGTTGGCGTAGTTCTGAATGTTGTAGTTCTTGCTGGCGTAGAAATTACTTTTGGAGCCATCGTAATCCACCGCCAGACCACCGCCCACGTCCAGGTACCTCATGTCCGCGCCCAAATGCGACAATTCCACGTAGACCCGTCCCGCCTCGCGCAATGCATCCTTCAGTACCTTGATCGACGAAATTTGCGAACCAATGTGAAAGTGCAGCAACTGCAACTCGGACAACAGGTCCGCTTCGCGCAACATATCGATGGCAATTACGATTTCCGGCACCGTCAGGCCAAACTTGGCGCGGTCCCCGGCACTGATTCCCCAGCGCCCCTCACCCTTGGTCGAGAGTTTGGCCCGCACTCCCAGCACTGGCCGTAGACCAAGCCGCTTGCTGACCGCGATCACCTCGGTGACCTCTTCTAACTGCTCGAGCACGATTATGCAATTTTTGCCCAGACGGCGAGCCAGAATCGCTTTTTCCAAATACTCGCTATCCTTATATCCATTGCAAATCAGCAGAGCGCCCGGGGTATTTAAGGCCGCCATGGCGATCATCAATTCCGGCTTGGAACCCGCCTCGAGCCCAAAGTCGTAGCGGTCGGCAAACTTCACGTAGCTCTCCACCAGATGGCGCTGCTGATTGCACTTGACCGGGAACACGCCGCGATAAGTGCCTTTGTAGTTATAGCGTCCGATGGCTTTCTTAAAGGCCGAATTCAAGCGGTCAATGCGGTCCTCAAGGATGTCGGGGAAGCGAATTAACAGAGGCAAATTCAAGCTGCGTTGACGCAGAGACTGCACCAGTTCATAAAGATCCAGGATGCTGCCGCGGTCGCCCTGCGGCGAAACCGTCAGGTGACCGGCCGAATTGATAGAAAAATAGGGGTCCCCCCACCCGGGAACCCGATAAAGCTGCTCGCTATCTTCGATCGTCCAGGCAGTATCCACGGATTCAGCTATTTGCACGGTCATGAGCGTGGCCTTCCTGACTATCGCCCTGAGTGGGCAAATCTTCCATCCAGACGCGGAACAGTTCGATCTCGTCCAGCGTTTCGAGTTCTTGCAAATAACGACCCACCTGACGGGCCAACCCGGCTCCACGAGCGGTGCGCACCGCCGACTTGAAGGCTTCGGTTGCCTGAGCGGTCTGCTTGAACTGGCGATAAAGCACACCCAACTCGCAGTAGGTCTCGGCCAACCATGCGCCGGCCGAGCCTCCCTCGAGCGACTCGATGCAGGTGCGGAAGTGCCCCTCGGCCTGCTCCAACTGATTTTCGGCACGCGCTAGAATCCCATCCAGACATCCCAAAAAGGTCAACTCACGCTGCAAATCGTGTTCCTGAAACAGGGCCGCAGCCCGCTCACGCACCTCGGCCGCCTCCTTAAGTTGCCCGGCGCGAGCGTGGGCGAAGCCCAGGTCCATATAGACGCGAGCCAGATTCATCCAGTCCTCCACAAACTGGAACAAACCGATGCTTTCTTTGAGATTCACTACGGCGTCTTCAAAACGGCTGACCTGCATCAAACAGCGGCCCAAATTGCGATAGGAATAGCCCAACGCATAATAGTTGCGGTAGCGTGAAGAAAGCTCCAGATCCTTTTGGAAGTAACGGATAGCGCCTTCCATATCTTCGCGCAGCAAGGCTACCTGACCCAACTTACCATACAGGGTCGCCAGTTCTGCGTGCGCGCCCAGACGCCGACAGAGACTCTCGCTTTTCTTAAAGGTAAAAACGGCTTCATCCAGACGATTGGCGCCCTGCATGGTGCGCCCTATGCTGTCGTATACCTTAGCCTGGCCGTAGCGGTCGCCAGCCGTGGTATAAATCTCCAACGCCTTCAAATGATAGTTCAGGGCCTTCTGATGTTCGCGACGCAAACTGGCCATCACCCCCAGGAAGCGCAGCACGTTGGCTTCCTCCAGCGAACGGGTGGGCAACTTGCGCAGACGATTGAGGGCCATGGCCAGGCTCTCCTCGGCATTCGCCCGCTGCGAGACGCGGAAATAGTAGAGACCCCATTGCCGGTCAAAGCTGGCGCATACCTCCTGCCACGCCGGGTCCTGTGCGTGCGGCTCCAGCTCTTTTTCCACCCGTTCCAGCAGAATCCGTGACTGGTCCACCTCGCCCGTCTGTCCTGCCAGCGCAATCTGGCGCTCTACGGCCATCAACTCCAGCCGTTTCAAACCTGCCGCTTCGGCGGCGGTGCGAGCCTTGTGCAAAAAATCTCGGGCCTGCTCCGGCTCTCCCCGCATAGAGAACAGATCGCCCTGCCCCAGCAGGCTGCGCACTTTGACCTCCGGACTCTCGGCCGACTCCACCAGCCGGTCCAGCTCACGCTGAGCCCGCTCCCAACGACCCACCACCAGACTGGTTTCGGCCAGCAGCACGCGGGCCATTTCCACATCCGGGCCGGTCTCGGAACGGGTCCGGATGGCGTCCTCCAAGAGCTGATTGGCCTTAGAGTAATCCAGCTTTCCGATGGCCTCCTGAGCGAGGTCTAAAGCAGCAGACAGTTCGCTGGGTTTCACAGTCACAAGGTTGCAGCCCCCTTCTTCTATTACAGCCGTGCCATCACGGCCTGGGCAAATTGTTCAGTGGAAAGTTCGCCGCCCAGGTCCCTAGTCTTCTCGCCATTCTCCAGCGCGCCCTCGTAAGCAGCCCGAATTCGGTCGGCACACTGGTCAGCCCGCTTATCTTCGTGCTGATCGGCCAGATAGTGCAGCATCATCTCGGCCGACATCAACAGCGCCAGCGGATTTGCCAGTCCTTGCCCGGCAATATCCGGCGCCGAACCGTGTACGGCCTCAAAGACGGCGCCGTGGTCTCCGTAGTTGGCGCCCGGAGTCACACCCAGCCCGCCAACCATGCCGGCGCACAAGTCGCTCACCACATCCCCGTACAAATTTTCCATCAAGAGGATGTCGAAACGACTGGGATCTTGCACCAGGCGCATACAGCCGGCGTCGATGATCATGTCGTCCAGGTCAATGTTGGGGTAATTTTCACGATGGACCTGTTGCGCATTTTTTCGAAATACGCCATCGGACAATTTCATGATGTTTGCCTTATGAAACACCGTGATCTTTCGACGCTTTCGGTGCGTAGCAAAGCGGAAGGCCCACAACGCAATGCGACCACAAGCGGCCTCGGTGGCCACCTTCAAACTGGCCACCACTCCCGGCACCACCTCATGCTCAAGACCCGAGTAAAGCCCCTCGGTGTTCTCACGAATCACGATCAGGTCCACGTCCTCAAAGCGGGTCTTCACCCCCTTCAAAGAACGCACCGGACGCAACGCAGCAAATAGATTGAGACGCTTCCGTAACCCCACGTTTACGGAAGTGAAACCGCCGCCCACCGGTGTCGAGCACGGCCCCTTCAAAGCCAACTTGTAGCGCGTTATCGCCTCCAGAGTGGAGTCGGGCAACACCGCCAGACCCTTCTCCAGGGCCCCCACACCGGCGGGATGTTCCTCGAACTCAACAGGAGCGTCGGCAGCCCGCAAAATACTCAACGTAGCGGCCGTGATTTCAGGCCCAATGCCGTCCCCGGGAATACAAACAGCTTTATAAATCATCGTGGCCGCTCCCTTTTGGACCTGCACCAAAGGCACCTGCCACCAGTTGTACCCCCCTTTCCAAATGGACCACCCGGCCGTCCACCGCCCAATCCTCGATCGCCGCATGCAACGCCGGCCACTCCGCCCGCAAAACCTCGAGATTCTGCAGCGGACTCCCGGGCCAACGGCCCAGACATTCCACAGCCGCCTCCGGCAGAGCGCTGGCCAGCGCCGCCCGACGCAACGCCCCGCAGGCACCGGCAGCCCGACCGCGACGCAGCATCCGGTCCAGCCAACCGGCCATGCGCAGCCGATAAGCCGCGCTCAGGGGCGCTGGACCTCGCGCCCGCAAGGAACGCAACCGCTCCAACCACTCCACCATTTTCCCACCCGAGTCCTGCAGCACCACTCCGCAGTCGTGATACAGCCGCCTCTCCAGTGGCTCCTCATAGACCGCCGCCGAGCAGACCTCGATATCCAAATCCAGGCCATCGTAAATCAAGCGAATCCCCTCATCAGCGCGGGCCGCTACAACCAGCAAATCGTAGTCGCTGTCTGCATGCTGCTGCCCGCGTGCGCGCGAACCATACAAAAGCACGGCAGAAACCGGCCCGACCAGCTCGTCCAACACCCGGACCAGAGCATCCCAATCCTCAGCCCGCAAACAGAATACCAATCTGTCCAGCCCATCTGTTTGAAAGTTCATCGTATGGGTATACCCTTTACCTCAAAGATTTCATTTACGGAGACTCTCATGAAGAAAGTACAAATCCTCTTCACCGCCGCCGCCCTCGCCTTCGGGCTGGCCCTGTCCGCCTCGGCCGACACCTGTAGTGGCGCCAAATGCTGCGCCCAGAAAGGCGTGCAGGCCGGTTGGTTCACCGGCGCCGGTAACCTGGCCCACGCCGGTCACGACTACAAAGCCGACGGCAGCTGCTGCTCCGCCGCAAAAACCGACGCCAAAGCGGCCGCTGGTTGCGCTTGCGGCAAGTCCGACGGCAAAGCCGCCGCTGGCAGTTGCTGCTCGGGCACCTCGGACGGCAAAGCCGCCAGCGAAGCCGGCAAGTGCTGCGGAAACTGCAAGAAGTAGTTTTCTAGCAACCTACCTCAGGGCCCCCTCACCAGGGGCCCTTTTTCATGCCTGAGCGAACATGTTACAAGTTTGTTTAAAGGCTAGTCAAAGAAGGTAAGATCGGTGATAATCTAGGGTAGCTCACGGAAGGGATGGCAGGTCAGATGGTTGGCGGAATCGGTGGACAAGGCTTCAATATACCAGGTGTCGGCGCGACGCGCCCCACCGGTCAAATCCAGACCCCGGCCGCGCCCGTTGACGACGACGCCGCCTTCAACTTCCTCGAATCCTGGACCAGCAACTCCACCGAGAAGAGCCAGCTCAGCCTCAATGACATGCTCAAGCTGCAGTCCAGCGGCGGCTCTACCGTGCCTCAGACCGTAGCCGAGCCCCCGGCCAAGAGCGAAGAGCACCTCACCCGAGAAATCGAATTCCTGGTGAAGACCAACCGCAACGTCTTCCAGGCCCACGGCTCGCTTGGCTCAGCCGGCATCTCCGACGGCTGGAATCTTTCCCACTAATTTAAGCCCCCGAGCCTACAATCCAGAATGCAGGCCGACCTCAATCAGGATCTTGTCTTTTGCCGCCAGTTTCTGGCCCGCCACGGTCACGACCCCGGTCCGCCCGCGACCGCGCCCTGTCCCAAGGAGACACCCACGGAGCCCGGGCTGTCGAAACCGCCTGGAACTCCGTGGGCACGCAGGTCTAAAGCAGTCCTTTGACCCCTTCGGCCTGCTTGTTGGCCGAACTCTGCTTGTCTTTCTGGATGCCAAAGGTGATGTCGTTGATGGAATTGAGCAGCTTGGCCAGATTGGCCCGGTCGTTCTCGTCGGCCTTGCGTAGCTCCAGCTGAGTCTGCCGTTGCGTCGACAAAGCCTGTCGCTGGTCGCTAATCGCCATCAGCGACTCCATTGCCGCCGAGTTGAAATTCGTGATGTTTGCCATTGGATAGGTCCTCCTTCGTGTGTGTGGACCCATCCTGACTGACCCATTTCTACGAAATCTCTACCAAATCCAGAAAACGTTTCTGTTCCATGAAAGAAAATCGCAAGACCATCGCAAATGCACCAGGGTGCAACTCAGCGTTCTCCTCCCCAAAGGCCGTCTCCAAGAAGCGGTCATGCATCTCTTAGCCCAGGCCGGCATGCGCTTCACCTTCGGCGCCCGCTCCTACCGGCCCAGCTGCTCCGACCCCGAAATCACCGCCAAGCAACTCAAGCCACAGAATATTGCCCAGCTGGTGGCCCTGGGCCGCCACGACATCGGGTTCGTCGGCTACGACTGGATCGTGGAACTGGGCCTGGACGGTCCCCACTCGGGCCTGGTAGAAGTCATGGACCTGCAGCTCAATCCCGTCAAACTGGTGGCCGCTGTGCCCGACCACCTGGTCGACAACCGCCCCAGCCCAATGGTGGTGGCCTCCGAATACGAGCGCCTCAGTCTGGACTACCTGAAAGCCAAAGGCCACCCCTTCGTCTTCGTCAAAACCTTCGGGGCCACCGAAGCCCTCCCACCCGAAGACGCCGATATGATCATCGACAACACCAGCACCGGTGCCACCCTGATTTCCAACAAACTGACCATCGTGGACACCCTGCTGCACTCCACCACTCGTCTCATCGCCCACAAAACGGTGCTGGAAGACCCGTGGAAAAAAGACAAACTGGACAAACTTATCATGCTCATGAAGGCCACCCTGGATGCCGAAAGCCGTGTCCTCTTGGAAATGAACGTCGCCCCCGACAAACTCCAACAACTTGTGGCCGAGCTTCCCTCCATGCGCTCCCCCACCGTCTCGCCGCTCTTCGGCGACACCGGCTACGCCGTCAAAGTGGCCGTGCCCACCCGCGATGTGCCCAACCTCATCCCCAAACTGCGCGCCCTGGGAGCCAGCGACATCCTGGAGTATCGCCTCCAGAAAATCGTCCCCTAGGGTCGTCGTTCAAAGCGCTTGAATTGCTCAGGCCCGAGCCCCTCCACCACGAACCCCCGGCTATCGAAGTTGAGCAGAAAACTCTGAATGTCTTCATACTTTCCGGGCTGGGCGGGAGAAGCAAGCTGACTCGGGCCGGTCACCTGCAGGGGAAACTCCTGACTGCCCAGGGCCAGCCAGACCACGCCGGCACGCCGAAAAATACGGGCCTGACCGTAAAACTCATTGGCATAGACTCCCTCGGCCTGCGGCCCCCCAGCGCCCACCATCACGGGCGGCATCGGCACAGCCGCGCTCATCTTCTTGAGCATCCCCAGCACCTTGTCGGCGAAAGCCTGACTGGAGACCAGATCACACTGCCCCTCGTCATACAGCTTGAAACACAGTATCCGGATCCACCGGCTGGTTTTGCCATCAAAAGCGGGCATCGTTTCGGTGAAAGGGCGCGCCGGTTGGGCGGAAGCCAACCAGGTCAGGCCCACCAAAAATAGCATCAATTTTTCATCATGCGAGCCGAGTCACCTCGATTTCCAACGTCTCCTCCCCGTGAACCAGCCAGATCTGCCCGTCTTGGATGGTGCAATGGAACTTCATGGTCCGCTCAGCCAGAGCCGCCAATCCACTCACCGGAATCAAAAACGCCGAAAAATTCGCCGTCCCCCTCAGCCGGTCGGACAAACCCTTCCACCAGATGGGCGTGCTGCTAGCATAAGCATAAACCACCACCTGATTCGCCCGACCACAGGCCTTGAGCAACCGCTTCTCCTCGGGATGGCCCAGGTCGACCCACAGCTCCAGCGCCCCGGTCAGGTCTTTTTGCCAGAGAGCCGGCTCGTCTGCGTTGGCCAACCCCTCAGTAAAGCTGAGCTGCTCGTGGGCGTGCAGGGCAAAGGCCAGCAGGCGCACCATCATTCGCTCGTCGGTTTCCGAGGAATGGCGAGCCAGCGTCAGCGAATGCGTCCCATAATAGCTACGCGAGACATCCGCAATCTCGAGTTCGGCTTTGAAGACGGTGGGTTTGATAGCCATGGAGGCCCGCGTTTCGCCCTCACCCGCAAGGGAGCCTGTCCCGCCGAACAGAACGCCCCTGCATGCCCATCCAACCCCGCGCCGCCGTCGCCCAACTCCACGCCTACGTCCCGCCACTAGAAGGAAGACGCCAAAAAATCCGCCTCGACTTCAACGAGAACACGGTAGGCTTCGCTGAGCACTTCCCCGAGGTGGAACCCACTCATCTTCTCGCCTATCCAGAATACGCCGATCTCCAGAACGCCCTGGCCAAATACCTGAACCTGCCCACAAACCGCTTGCTGCTCACCAACGGCAGCGACGAGGGTCTCTTCGTCGCCGCCTTCACCTTTCTCGACCCCGGCGACAAAGCGCTGGTCAACTCCCCCACCTTCGCCCTCATCCCCCACTACCTTAGACTTTGCGGAGCCCAGGTCAGCGAAGTCCCCGTAAAAGACAACCTGGAGCCCGACCTCGACCAGATCGAGGCCCACCTCCAGGACACCAAACTGGCCATGTTCGCCTCCCCCGATAACCCCACCGGCGGCACCATCCCTCTGCCCAGACTCAAGCAATGGCTGCAGCAATTCCCTGAAACCGTCTTTGTGCTGGACGAAGCCTATTATGAATACCACGGGCAAACGGCCCTACCGCTCTTGCAAGAGAACCTCATCGTCAGCCGCACTTTCTCTAAAGCCTGGGGACTGGCCGGATTGCGCCTGGGACTGCTCGCCGCCCACGAGCAAACCATCGAATGGATGCAACGCGTGCGCTCCCCCTACAGTGTCAATGCGGTGGCCGCCAAAAGCCTGCTGCGTTTTCTCCCCCACGCCCACAAAGTGCAGGAACAAGCCGACGCAGCCATGCAACGCAAAGCCCACACCCTCCGGGAACTGGAAAAGCGTGGTTACCAAACCCACCCCGGCGCCGCAAACTTCTTCCTGCTCTGGGCCGGCCCGTTCGCCAAACTCCTCTCCCAATATCTGGCCCACAACGGCATCCTCACCCGCGACCGTTCCAGCCTCTACAAAATGAGCGGATCGGTCCGCATCTCGGTTGGCAGCGAACAAGAGAACCAGCAGCTTCTCCAGAAAATCGACGAATTCCAGAAAACCCACGCCCTGCTTTTCGACCTGGACGACACCCTGGTCGACACCTCCCAAAGCTACGACGCCGCCGTCCAACAACTCACCGGTTGCACCCATCAGGAATTACAGGACCTTCGCTCCGAAGGCGGCTTTAACGACGATTGGACGGCCGCCGCCGAGTTGCTCAAACGAGCCGGAAGGCCCAAGCCTCTCGAGCAAGTCATCCAGCAAGGCAAACAAATCTACGCCCGGCTAGCGCCCACAGCAGAAACCCCTTACTTCCAAGAAAAATGGCTCCAAAACTGGCGCCAACGCCACCGCACCTTCATCTTCACCGGCCGCCCCCGCGACGAATACGACCTCGTCTGGGGCCAACGCCTCCAGCCCCACTTTGACGATGTGCTCTGCCTGGGCGAACACGGTCTGCCCGGCAAACCCGCCCCCGACGGCCTCCACCACCTCATGCAGAAACACAACCTGCAGGGCGGCATCTACGTTGGCAACTCGGTCGACGACATGCGCGCCGCCAAAGCCGCCGGTCTATTCGCTATCGGCATCACCACCAACCAGAGCACCGAGACCCTCAAAGAAGCCGGAGCCGACCTGATCATCCGCAAACTGGAGGAACTAAGTTAACCGCTGCAGCACCAGCCCTTGATAAGGTTCCGCCAGCCCCTCGGCCCATGCCAAAACGGCCTGACTCCGATCACAATGAGATCGCGCACAGTGGCGATGGCTCCCGCGGCGCGCAACACATGCTCAAGCTGGGCCCGAGTCACGGTAAATCCTCCATCGCTCCTGCGGCGTCAGCACTCCCGCAAAAGGCGAATTTTGGCGCAAACGCTGGCCTTTCTCATCCTGGCGCAACAATGCGGCCCGGATTTCCGGCCATGAACCGCGCAAGATCTCCCGCCACTTATTTGACTTCGTTGGCCATGGTCGCCCATCCCACCTGATCT
>JALHOV010000278.1:0-9447 GCA_022842865.1 Vulcanimicrobiota bacterium
AGAAACCACCCCAGCACACCACCCCAGGCCAGCGACAGATAGGCAAGCCGACGCCGCAGAAAGGCCACCAGCAAGACGAACGCGAGGGCCAGCAGCATTGTCCAGACCGAAGGACCGGCCGGCGCATAAACCAGCGCTAAAACACACCAGCCCGTAGTGAGCAGGCTCAAGAGCGCGCGTAAGATCCTAACGACTACAGCCAAACTGGAGCTTAGCTACTTCGCTCCTAAACGCCCATCCTGCCGTTTCAAGCAGAAACCCCTGAAACAAAAGAAGCCTTTGGCCAGGAAAAGACAAGGGGCGAAGAAAATTCATGCAAATGGACGTTCTCTATACCATTCCCGCCAGCTTGCTGGTGCTCTGCGTCCTTTTGGTTACCCTGGCGGTGGCCGAACTAGGCTTTCGCATTGGTCTCCACTCGAGAGATCTCGACGCTCACATCGATAGCGCCGTGGGCGTGGTGCAGAACTCGGTACTGGGATTGATGGCCTTTCTCTTGGGATTGGCCTTCTCATTCACGGCCGGACGTTTCCAGGCGCGCCACGACTTGGAGCAAAAGGAAGCCAATTGTCTGGGGACCGCCTATCTGCGCACAACCCTGCCGGACAACCCCCTGGCAGGCCAAATCCGCTCCCTTTTACCTGACTACCTGGATGCTCGCCTGGAAACCCTGGCCGCCGGCCAGGTAGACCAGCAAACCTTCCTGCAGACCCAGGCGCGAACTCTCGAAGTGCAGGACAAGATCTGGAAGTTGGCCCGCGACCTGTTCCAGGCCAACCCTCGAGACCTGCGCGTCAGTTTACTGACCCAAAGCCTCAACGATGCTTTCGACGCCGGTGGCGATGTGACCGAAGCTCGTCGCTACCGCGTTCCCGATATCGTGTTCCACCTTCTGTTTCTGGCGGTTTTTATCTCCGGTGGATTCGTAGGCTACGGATTTGGTCGCACCGGCCGACGTGTAATGCCCGCCTGGATTCTCTTCGCCTCGCTGACTGCCCTGACCATCTTCGTCATCCTTGACCTCGATCGGCCCGAGAGAGGCCTGATCCGCAGTAGCCACTTTCCCTTAAAGTCCCTCCGTCAGGGGATGAAGCCCTACTAGCGCCCCTGCCGGAGCAAAGCGGCCCCACTCGGATCGGTCCTCAGAGCCTGCTCCAGCAATTCTTGGGCCTCTGGGTCGACTGCCCAGGTGCGCAGGATCAGGGTTCGCCACTGAGTTGCCCAGGGCGTTGGCGAGGGCCGTTTGACCCAACCACACCGCGCCTGCAAGCGGTCTGGTTGGGAGGAACTCTCCTCGGTTCGGGAAGAACTCTCGCTCGGTGGTAGGTCGATCTCTGAGATATCGGTTAGGACCGATGCTCGCCGTGCTGTTGTTGCTCTTCTGGGTGGGCTATGGGGTGCTTTGGCTGCCCCCGGTGCGCTGGGCGCGTCTGCTTCAGCAACAGCGAAGTCTCGGCTATTATTCGCGCGAGTGGGAAGCCGCCGAGGTCTGGGTCCATGGCCCGCAAGCTGCCCGTTTGCTCTTGGACCGTGGGGTCATCGATAGTCGCGTGCGAGCCCTCCAACAACGAGAGGCTTATCTGGAGACGGATGAGTGGTTGCTCATCTATCTGGGATACCGTTTGCAGGGGCTCAACCACCAGCAGATTTCGGAGCTCCCCAATGGAGGGCTGATTCTGGCCGGCGCCCTGGCGGGCGAGGCCAGTCCGCCGCGTTGGGCGGCCACCCTGGCCGCGCCGCTTTCCCCTCATCCCCACAGCACCTTTGGCCTGGGACTGCTGTCGGCTAGGGATTTCCGCCTGGTGCGCCAGGACTCTCCCCAAATTCAAGACCTGAAGCTGTATTGCTTGCTGGTTCACGAGCTGGATTGGCCCGAAGCGCAACGAGTTCAGTTGCTTTCGCAGCGACGGGCCGGTCTCCAGGGCCACAACGCGCTCTGTCTGCAAGCGGTGTTGGAGATGCGCTCCCACCTCCTGAAGCGACTCGCTCCCCAGTATCCGCCGGGCTCTCGACTGCGGCTCCAGGTCACTCCACCCAGGCGGGTCGGTGGGCGTCTGGCGTTGCATCTCAAGCTCTTGCTGGCGGACACATTTCGCTCCCTGGGGTATCGAGTTGAGTTGGGCAACCCGACCAGGGGAAGTTTGCCCTTACCGGTCGCTTTGGAGCTGCGGCTGAGCAATTTTGAACAACTGGGCATTCAAGAGCGGCGCTCTGAGACCAGCACCTCTCGACGCGCCGTCACTCGCTATCGGTTTAGCAAGTACGGTGGCAGTAGTTCCACTGACTACCAAAATCAGAGTGAAACCCGCATCGTGGTCGAGGAGAAGGTTCGGGCCGCCTCGGTGCCCACGCTTTGGGTCAGCATGTTGGGCCAGGAATTTGCTCTGCCCCCTTTTGGAGAACTCGATTCCGGCGACCTGGAAAGGATTCAGCGCCTGTATGCCGCCCCCAAGGTCGCTGCCGAGGAATGGTTTTACTGGGACTACAACCTTAGGGTGCGCGCCAGCGCTCCCTGGCGTTATGGCCTGGAGGATTTTCGCCGTCTAACTTACTAAACGCTCATTGCCAAGAAGTCTGCTGCTACTTTTTCGTCACTTGCATCGTGATGAATCCCTTGCCCGTCGGGAAATAGATGCGGCCGCCGAAGCCGGGCGTGATGAGCGAGCCGGCGGTCAGTGGTTCGAAGAAATCGGAGGCGGCGATAATTTGCCCTGTGGCGGCCTGGCGCCAGGTCACCTGCTCTTTGTAGTTGCCGGTGAAGAGTGCGGCCCTGATAGGCTGGTTCTCCACATTGAGCTTGGCATTCGAAAGGAGCATTACGCGCTTGTCCTTCGGGCCGATGAGCGGCTGAAAGGCGTTGGTGATGTCATCCACCACCCACACCGTTTTCATCTCGCCCGTGGCCTGGTCGATCTTGATGCCGGCCACCTTGCCGATGCCCATGTCGGCGGAGTAAATCATGCTGTTCTCGGGGTCGGTCTGGGGCTTGGGCGGCGCAAAGCTCCATTGGCCTGGCTTGAGTTCGCCAAAAGGAAAGATCGTCGTCAGTTTGGTCGGATCCTTTTGATGCACCGCGACGATGCTGGAAGCAACGGTGTCGCTCCCGACACCGTTGGTTTGAAGAACGATCCAGTCGCCCAGAAGACTCGGCGCGTCAGAGGTCGTCTGGCCTTTTTGCATCGGGGAGACGATCCAGGATTTGTCCTGCGTTAGTTTCTTTGTGGCGGGGTCCCAGAAGTAACGCAGTGCGCCGGTATTCACGCCGATGTAGATGGCGGTCTTGCCTTCGAACATCGTGATGATATGCGGCACCGTGGCGGGCTCCGGCAGCGAGAGGTGGTCAAGGATCTCCAGCGTGTCCGGGTGCACGGCAACGAGTTCGGAATTGCCCTGTTTCAAGCCCGCGCCCAAGCCTTTGAGAATGGCCATCGTGCCCTGCTCCTCGCTACCGGTCGGGCGGGTCTGGTTTTTCAAGATCAGGGTGCGGTCTGGCGCAATGGTCAGGTGTTTGAAGTTCACGTCGGCAGGCGCCGTCTCGCCGGTGGGCAGGGTGTTATGCTTGAGGATGCGACCGCTGTCACCATCGATCAGCACAATTTGGGTGGCCCAGGCATAGGCGATGTTGCCGTTGTCGAGGATGTTCAGGTTGGAGTTGCCAATCCAGCGGCGCGAGACGTTCGCGTTGTCGAGATAGGTGCGCCAGATTTGCTTGCCGGTGGTGGCATCCACCTTGGCCACAAAGGGTCCGGCCGGGATGGGTAACGTGCCCGACGGGGTGTCGCCGCCAACGAGAAACAACTCACCGGGTTTGCGGTTGTTGATGTAAGACACGCCGCCAAAGGCGTCTTCACTGCGCCACGCATAGACTTGATTAGAACCGTCGAAGGAGCCCGTGAAGGTTGCTTGGGCAAAGAGACCGCTGCGCTGGGCATCGGCGAGTTCCGCGCCGTTGATGGACGGATAATAGCCGGGGGTGGATAGCGCCTCACAGGCACGAAGTTCCTTCTCGTATAGGCTCAGGTCGCCGGGTAGAGGACCTTGGGCTGCGATTTCATTCGACGTCAAGTCACTGTTTGCGTTCATTTTCTTCCAGCCTGTTCGAAATTTTCCGCGGTCGCGTTAGCGATGGGACTTCCTCACTCCTTCTCTCTCGAATTCCGCCTTCGTCGCGTAGTAGCCCTTGGGATAGTACGGCCCCATAACAGTGGATAATTCTTGGGGGTTCTGGGCGTTGAGCGGGTTGTGCGGCCAGTCCTGCTTGGGGACCATGAAGCGCATGAGCAGTGCTCCCCAGTCCTTGCGGTTGCGCGCGTCGCCGATGCCTTCGCCCGGCCCCCAATTGATCCAGGTGATGCCGTTCTCGGTGGTCGCATTCATGGGTCTGTCCTCCGGTAGACACACCAGGATCGTGTAGTAGCCGTCCTTGTCCACCGGTACCTGCATGTCAAAGACGCCGTCCCAGAGGCTGCCGTTGGTGAAGGACGCCATGGCGCCGACCGACCAGTATTGCACCTCGCCGTCGGGCATGGTCGGGGTGTTGGCCCAGGTGTCCGGGAAGGTTGGGAGCTTTGCCCGGAACACATAGAGTGGCCCGAACTGACGGGAGATGTAGTTGATAAGGTAAGCCGTCGAAGCGTTGGCGGCACCTTCACTCTTTGCCGGCTTCACAATCTTCGCCCGTTCCGCGGGCGGCATGAAAGCGCCAAACACCGCGTCCTTCAAACCTGTGAACAGGAAGAACTGCGAATCCTTGGTGGCGGGCGCGCTGGCCGGCGTCATGGCGGGGTTGTTGGCCGGATTGTTGACGAGCTTATACCACTCGTCCGCGCCAATCGGCGGCGGCGTCTCACCCATCCTCTTGCCGAAGCTCTTGGTCGCCTCCGCTTCCGTGAGTTTGGTGCCGTCGGCCAGCGTCGCCTCGTAGGTGAGCCCTGGCTTGTTGTGGGCAGGCCCCGCCCCCGGGCCCCAGCCCGTTCCGTCATAGCCTTTGTCGGAGACATACATGCGGAAGCCGCCAAAGACCGTCTGGTTGCCGTCGCCCAGATAGACGGTGTTCTTCGCCCGCTCGGCGGGATTCGCCGGGGCGGCTTTGGCGATCATGCGGATGGTGAAATTGCGCTCCTTCGCGCCGCGGTCGGCGCCCACGCGGTAGGGATTGGTAGACCCGGGGTCGGGCTCGATGTCGTAGCCGTCCATTGAGCCGCCGGCTGCGTTGACGAAGGTGTTCCTCTCGAACAGGTAGATCGAAAAATTGAAGAAGCGCACGTGAGGGAACCAACCGCGAACCGTCAACTCGGCACCGGCGGGAAGAGTCATCTCGCCCAACAGGTAAGTCGGCCTCTTGTCGGGCCAGAGATTGGGGTTCTGATATCCTTGCGGGTCGGTCAGGTAGTTCCAGTAGTTCCAGCCGCGCGGCCCACTGAACAGACTGCCCGTGTTGTAGCGCTCGTCGGTTCGGACGGTGACAGCCGCCGACACGTCGCCGATGCGTGTGGGGGCATTGGCAGCGGCCCGATTCGCGGCCGTGAAGGGGTCAACGAACTCTCCCTCTGCGAAAGCGGGCGTCGAGAATGCGCAGACTGTGGTCAGCGCCCCAGTGAGTATTGTGAGTTGGTTCGGTTTCATAGCAGTGAACTGGGCTCAGGTTTCGCCTTTCAACAGTTTCATGAGTCGTGTTTGCACCAGCAACCGACCTCTCGTTCTCATCCAATCAGGGTCTTTCCTTTGGCTGGAAACTCCCAGGGCTGCCGGCGCTTCCGCGGTATGAACCGGGAACATAGGTAACAAACTGACCGGCAAACTCCGCCAGATGGGGACGGTGCGGAGGCGCTGCCCCTGGACCTTTCAACTGGAGACCCTGATTGTTGGCCGGGATACGAGTCACCAGACGGCGGCCCGTTAGCCGGCCACCCTCGAGCCTTCAAGGCGCCGGGCGACTTCAATGATTTCTGCCGTTGTAGATGCGGCCTGAAAACCTTTCAGAATCTCGGCGGGTTCACTCTCGAGGTTCTCAGAAAACCAACCTCCACAGCCCAAAATACCCGCTAAATCTGCCAGAATGTCGCCAATGGCCGGCTTCTCTCCCAAGCATATTTCCAGATTCACAGGTAGCTGTTTCCCTGGAAGGAGACGGTAGACAAGCCCTGGCTGCCGAGTGAGCTTGGCATCGACGATATTCCAAAGATTTCCCGCACAGTCAAGCAAATAGGCATCGTCAAAGCACCCATTCAGAAAAGCTTGTTGCGTTGCCGTCCAAGCCCTCAAGGGCCGAGTCTCTACCCAAAATGCAAGTCCCTTGCGCACGGCAAGGTAGGGCGGGGGAGCGAGACTTTCAGGGGGAGTGTCATCGGCAGGATTCAAAATTACAGCCTTCAGGCTCTCGTCTCTGCGCACCGCAGCCAAGACAGCGGCAGCGGCGAGATCCGAGTTTTCCGCCTGCACAAAGCGGGTCGCCTAGAACCCATAACTGAAAGGCCCCTTGCTGGCTGCTTGACGCGGCAGCCTGCTCGCCTTTGTATCGGTCGCTCCGCAGACCCTGGTCAGTCCCGACGGCGCTATAGACCCTCGTTGAGAGCATCTAGCGAAACCAGCCGTGTTTGGCGGGCTGGTCGTAGATCTTAGAGATCTCGTGCAGATATTCGGCAATGGGTTGCAGTCCTACGCTGGCACGGAGAACGTCGAGCTGATCGGCATCTTCGAGTGGGGGAGCCGGTTCCCAACTACCGTCGGGTTTCTTTCGGAGCTGGCTGCCGTAGCGCTGGGGGCGGTCGTTTCTGAGTTGGACGCGGTCATAGAGCAGCGCGTAGTAAGGTGCGTCCAATTCTTTTTGGCCGACCATCTTTTCCATAACGGGCAGCATCTCGGCCTGGAATTCGTAATCCGGGGTGTGTTGGAGGATCATCCAGGCGGCCAGGGCCGGGCGTATTCCCCAAACTGACCGGCGCGGCCAGCCTTGTTCGGCTACAATTTCCTTGAGGCGAGCGGTGTTGGCTTCATCCAGGGCGGCGACTTGAGCAAAATCAGAGCGATTAGCGATGGCAGTGCTACGAGCCCACTGTTCCTTTATGCCCCGACAGTGAAATTCGTAGGGGATGTCGCGGGGACGGGCGGCCAGGGCGCGGTCGAGGCGTGCGAAGTAGGCCGCCTGGGTCTCCGGCCAACTTGGTAAACGAAGCATTTCGTAGCCTTCGCTGAAACCGGCGATGGATTCCAGATCGGTCGGTTCCGGGTGTTCAGCGATGGTTTCGCGTACGAGTTGCTCGGCCTCCGCCCAGGCACTCCGGTGCCACAGCTCTCTCAGTCGGTCCAATCGCCCTTTGGCAGGGAGGTAGGCTGAAAGTGCGAGCACAAGTAGGAGGCGAGTTAGCACCACGATGAGCTTCTCGAAGCGTCTTCGCCCGACCTCCTGAGGGCTTTTAAAGAATGGTTCCACTCCTTGCAAGCCAGACAGACACCCGCTGGATGGCCAGACAGTGGTGAACTGAGTGCGGCTAAAGCTTTGCCAAAGTAATTCGTCGGCCGCTACTAGCGGCGGGCGAACTTAAGCGGGATGAAGCCGAGCAGCAGGCCGCCGACGCCGACCGCCAGGGTCTGCGGGGAGAATGTCGGGATGCTGTAGAGGGCGATGAAGACCATGAAGGCGGCGCTGAAAGCCGGCCAGATCACATAGGAAATGGCCGGGATGAAGCCGGCCTTGAGTTTGGCGCGGTAGTGCCAGGCGCAAGCAAAGCCGGCCAGACTGAGATAGAAGCAGATCTGGAAGCCGAGTGCCGACACCGAGCTGTCCAGGATTTCCTTGACCGACTTCATGTAGGACGAACTGTAGAGCAGAACCAGGCCTAGCGACCAGATCACGAAAGTTGCCAGGTAGGGGGTTTTCCATTCCGGATGGACGGCGGCGTAGCGTTTGTGGAACGAATCGTCGCGGGCCATGGCGAACATGGTGCGGGTGAACTGGAGAATTTGCGTCTCGATGGTGCCCACCGTGCTCAGCACCGTGGAAATCACGGCCAGATAGGTCCAGGGTTTCACGAACAGCTTGTTGGCGATGGCGTAGAGCACATTGGTGTTGGCCTCGGCGATCTCGGCGTCGCTGAGAACCATCAGCACCATGATCATCATCACAAGGAAGACGACGATCAAATTCAGCATGGCCCAAAAGGCACCCATGGCGGCGTCGCCCACCCTGGTTTCCTCGCCCAGATTCATGGTTACGTCCCAGCCCCAGTAGAAGAAAATGGCCGTCAAAGCTCCTTTGGCAAAGAGGTCGGGGGTGAAGGCGAGGAGCGAGAACCACTGTAGCGAGGGCACGTGGGCTGGTTGCTGGGCGAAATGATAGATGGCGCTGCCCACCAAGGTCAAAATGATGAGCGTCTCGATCACGGTCAGGGTCACCTGCACGTAGCTAGCATGCTTGATACCGCGCGTTACCACCAGCGAGACCAGGGTCAACCAGAGAGCCGAAACTTGGGTAACCACGTGGGGGTTTTCCACGTACTGGGGAGCCAGCAGCACCAGCGTAGAGGTGGCGGCTGGAATAGTGGCCGAGACCATAAAGACGATGGAGGCGGTGAGCAATCCCCAGCCGGCAAAGAAGCCCCAGGTGCGCCCGAAAACCATGCCCACCCAGGCGTAGGTGGCTCCGGCATTAGCCGTGATCTTGTTGAGATGGGCGAAGGCCAGCATGATGCCGAACATGATCAGTCCGCAGTAAAGGATGCTGCCCACCGCCAGCGTGCCCACGGCCGCCACCATAAGAGCGGTGGTGACGGCAATGCTGAAGGCTGGAGCGGTGCCGGCCACGCCCATGACGGCCGACTCCAACACGCCAAGCGATTCACTGGCTAAGCCGGGGGTTTCGGGCTGGTTCTCGGAGTTCATCTCTGCCATCGGTGGAAGATGGGAGGGTTGTTCACTCTGGTCCTAAGCTCCTTCGCCCGCTGGCAAGTCAGGGACGGGAAAGGCTCCTGGAGCCGATCAAGCACAAAACTGGTGGGGGCCGGGGGGGCTCTGCGCGAGTGCTATTGCGAGGTAGTCGGAGGGCAGCTGGCGACATTCCCAACCGGGGATTTGGTGGGGCTCGACGTTGGTTAGCAGCGCGCAAGGAACCGTTTGGCGCTTCACCTTGAGGTAGTCGACGAAACGACTGACGTGAGCAGAGAGGTCGATCTCTTTCCGGTCGGTTCGATAGTGCAGAAGCGAGCAAAATTCGCCCTCGGCGGCGGCGACCAGGCGCAGCCGGTCCGGGCTGAGGTCGAGCAGGGCCAGGGGCAGACCTACCTGGGTCAGGGTTCGCAGGCAAGCCATTTCTGGAATTTCCCATGCCAGCGAACGGGCCCCCAGTGAGCGCACGACATCATTCATTGGCTGCAGTAGTTCTGTAGGATACACGGAAATCAGGGTCTTCCTGGGGCCCAGCGAATGCCAGGCATAACTGGCCTCCGCGGA
>JALHOV010000278.1:9457-10384 GCA_022842865.1 Vulcanimicrobiota bacterium
CAGGGCGTCGGGCGACTCCAGTTCGCAGACCTTCATATTGTATTCTTGCGGCAGAGAGATCACCACCTGGCATTGCTTGAGCGGGAACCGCTGCAGTAGAGAACGGAGGGCTCCGAGTCGTTCGCCCTCGGGGGGAGCCGGATGTTGGTGGCGGTCTTGGGGGACGCCTTGAGGGTCAAGCATAACGCCCAGCCAGTTCAGACTGCCCAACTCTACGCCAAGTCGAAACTCCGGTCGGGAGCGTAAGAATGAAAACATTCGTCGTTTGGTTCTCGGGCTGACCAAGGCTTCCCTGTGCCTGGTAAAGCGCCGGGGAGACTTTGGTCCGGCACGAAATTCACTCGGGCATGGGGCGAACGTGGAGCAAGGCTTTTCTTTGGGCCGCGGCTTCCTCCAAGGCAGCGGCTTGAGAAAGCAAGTAAGAGAAGAAGTTGGAGCAGGCTTCCAGGCTATCATCATCCAGGGAGCGGAGAACTTGAGCCTGGTCGAGCTCGAGGGCGACCCGGTCGGCCCGGGAAATGTAGCCGGAACCGTGCTTCATGAAGAGTTCGGGTTGGGCGCGGAAGGCGCCCATCAATCGGTGAATGTCTTGGGCCCGGACTGCCACCTGTTGGACCGGGACCAGCGCCACCTCTGCGAGCAAATAGCGCAGGGCGTCAAAGCCCGGAAAGGTCGCCAGTTGGCTCTCGAGAAAGCCCTGAAACCACCAGTTTCTCGAGGTGGCCGACCAGAGCAGCTTGGGCGCCGTGGCCAGGGCTTCGTAGGGGGTCCAGCTGGCCTGAAAGTCCGCAGGGTCCAGTGGGTAGGCGAATACGGGAATATAGTGGCTCAAACTGGTTTCCGTTCTAGCTGGATTCGCTGGTGCAAAAGACAGCGGAGAAGTCGCGACGGGCCAGATCGCTTTTGTGAATGACATAAAACAACTCG
>JALHOV010000279.1:0-4087 GCA_022842865.1 Vulcanimicrobiota bacterium
GGTGGGTCCATTCATACGCTTTTGCAGCGTTTCCCGGTACTCGGGCCAGTTCAGGAAGATGCCCATGAGCTTTTCGTTGCCCATCCCGGCCAGGAACTCGATCTCGCGAAACTGGATGGATTGGAAGCCACTGGCCGGGTTGAGTTTTTCGCGGAACTGCAGGAAATCAATGGGAGCCATGGTTTCCAGGATGTGGATCTGGTTGACCAGCAGCTGCAGGATCTTGTTGATACGGGTCAGGCGGCGATAGGCGGGCAGGACTTTGTGGGCCAGCATGGCCCGGATGCACGACTCCATCTCGTGGATGATCTGCTTGAACCAGAGTTCGTAGGCCTGATGGATGGTGATGAAGAGCAGCTCGTCGTGATGGGGCGGGTCCGATTGAAGTTGCTGGAGTTTCAATAATTCCTCGACCTGCAGGTAGCGGTTGTAGGTCAGCTCGTCGCGTCGGTATACCTTGGGACCTTCGTAGGGCATGAGGTTTTCTTTGGGTTGGCAGGCGAGCGGACCTGCTAGAGGAGAGCCGGAGTGCTGTTGATCGAGGACGATCCGGGAGGTTCTAGTAATAAGTCTGGTCTTGACAGGAGATAGTGAAAAGATTCACAATCTTTCCTGAAGAGGTACAAGTGAGTTATTCTAAGGTATCCCCCTTCGGGATTTTTGCCCGGGTTGTGGTGGTGGCGACAGTTCTCCTAATTTTCATCGGTGCGTTGGTGACGACCAAAGGCGCTGGCTTAGCTGTACCCGACTGGCCGCTCTCCTTCGGCAAGGTGATGCCGGAGATGGTGGGCGGCGTTCTTTACGAGCACGGGCACCGGATGGTGGCCTCAGGCGTCGGTTTCCTGGTGCTGGTGATGGCCTTTTGGGCCCAGCTTTCGGGACAGCATCAGACGGTGCGTCGGCTCTCCTGGCTGGCCTTGGCTCTAGTGATTGTGCAGGGGCTGCTGGGCGGGCTGACGGTGCTGTTGCGCCTGCCCCGTCCGGTCTCAATTGCCCACGGCTGCACAGCTCAGATTTTCTTTTTGACCACGGTAGCGGTGGCGCTTTTCAGCTCGCCGCGTTTCCTCACCGCTCAGACCACTCTGCGGGGCGAGCGCGGCACGGCTCTTCGTCTGATGGGCTTTCTGGCGGTGGGCGTCGTTTTGACCCAGTTGCTGATCGCGGCCACGATGCGTCATATGGGCGCAGGGCTGGTGATCGGCGACTTTCCGCTCTCGCTGGGCCGCATTGTGCCGCCCTTTGACTCGGCTGAGGTGGTCGTCAATTACACGCATCGCGTGATGGCCCTGATCGTCTTCGGTGTGTTGAGCGCTTTTGCAGTGCGCGTCCATCGCGAGCGCGCCTCGCTGCCGGCCGTGGCGGTGCGCTTCGCTTACGCAATGGTGTTTTTCGTCTGTTTGCAGATCTGCCTGGGCGCCTTGACGGTCTGGACGGCCCGCTCTCTGATTCCCACCAGTTGGCACGTGGTCAACGGGGCGCTCGTGCTGGCTACTACCTTCACCACCTGGATGTGGGTGATGCGCGCCAGCAGTCACCACGCCATGCTCGGTCAGCCCGATCTCGAAATGGTGCGGGCGGTGGCTGACCAGCCACGCGGTATGGCCATGCGCGACTGGACGGATCTCTTCAAGGCCAAGCTGGTGCTGATGTCGGTGATCACCGCGGCACTCTCCTTCTGGGCCGGGCGTGGCTACTTTGACTTCTGGGGTCTCTTTCACGTCACCGTCGGCGTTTGCCTGATCGGCAGCGGCGCCGGCGCCCTGAATCAGCTTCTCGAGATCGAGAGCGACCGGTTGATGACGCGCACCCGCAACCGCCCCATTCCCGGCGGCCGCATCGCTCCCGGGGTGGCCGAGTTCTGGGGCTGTGCCCTGGCCACTCTGGGCACGCTTTATCTGGGCCTGGTGATGCATCCGCTGGCCGGATTGCTGGCGGCGCTGGCGGTCATCCTGTATGCCTTTGTGTATACGCCCCTGAAGAAAATTTCTTCCTACAATACCCTGATCGGCGCCATTCCTGGTGCTCTGCCGGTGCTGGTGGGCTGGACGGCTGCTACCGGCGGCCTGGAAGCGGGTGGCTGGGTTCTGTTCTTCATCCTGTTCTTCTGGCAACTGCCTCACTTTATGGCCATCGCCTGGCTGTGCAAGGACGACTACGCCCGGGCCGGCATGGTGATGGCCACGGTGAAAGACCCGAGCGGTCAGACCGCGGCGGTGCAGGCGGTGGCCTACTGCCTGGCGCTCTTGCCGGTCAGTCTGGCGCCTCCCTTATGTGGCATCGGTGGGCCTTTGTATATACTGGTGGCGCTGACTTTAGGGCTGGTTTATCTGTACGCCGGCATGAGCTGGGGCTTTTCGCGAAGCACCAGCGGGGCACGCAAGTTGCTGCTGACCTCGGTGGCTTATCTTCCGTTATTATTTGGAGCGTTGGTCCTATGCTAAAAGGAAAGCAACGTTTGAAGTACAAAGTCGCTCGGTCTTGGGTCCAGGTGGGCCTCGTTCGAGCAATAGATCTGAGAAGGTAGACTCCATGAATCGATGGGTTAAAAACTGGCAACCACTGCTTGCGGCACTGCTCGCAAGCGGTTGTTCCTTGTCCGGCAAGCAGAGTACTCTGGATGCCGACGGTCCCGTTGCCCAACTTCAATACGAGACGTTTCTCGTAACGTTTTGGGTTTCGATGGCCATCTTCGCGGTGGTGGGTGGCGTGTTCTTATATGCCCTCGTCAAATTCCGCGCCCCCGGTGGGGAAGTGCCCCGCGACTATCCACTGCCCGACCAGGGTCACGGCAATCCGCTTCTGGAAATCGGCGTGATCTTTGTGTCCATTCTGCTGATCGGTATCGTGGCCGTGCCCACCGTATACGGTGTGCTCTACTCCGGCACGGTGCCGGACGGCCAGAAAGCGTTGCGCATCAACGTGACCGGCTATCAGTGGTGGTGGAAGTTTGAATATCCTGAACTTGGAGTGGTCACGGGTAACGAGGCCGCTATGCCGGTGGGTCGTCCCGTGGAATTTCACGTGCAGACCGCCGACGTGCTGCACAGTTTCTGGATCCCGCGCCTGGGCGGCAAAATAGACCTGACTCCCGGCCAGGACAACTGGATCTGGCTTCAGGCTGACAAACCCGGAAACTACTGGGGCCAGTGCACCGAATTCTGCGGTGAGTCCCACGCCTTCATGCGCATGCGCGTGCAGGCTTTGCAGCCAGAAGAGTTCGACAAGTGGGTCACCGGTCAAAAGGCGATCGCTGTCAACACCAAGGCTCCGGCCGCTTTCAACAAATTCCAGTGCGGTGTGTGCCACTCAGTGCGCGGCGTGCCCGGCGCCGCTGGTCTGGTCGGTCCCGACCTGACCCACGTGGGTAGCCGAACCTCGATCGCCGCGGGCATCAAGGAAAACACGCCAGGCAACCTCAAGCAATGGATCCACAATCCCAACGAATTGAAACCAGGCAACACGATGTACAAGGCCGGTTACAAAGCCATGTTCGAACCGATGCACATCGAATTAACCGGGGCCGACGAGGACCAACTCGTCGAGTACCTGATGAGCTTGAAGTGAGGTAGACGAAAAAGTGGCTTCAGCAATGCATATCGAGCCGGTAAAGGAGAAGGGCTTCTACGACTTTCTTGGTCGTCAGGTCGAGCCCAAAGGCCTCATCGGCTGGCTAACAACCGTAGATCACAAGCGCATCGGCATTCTCTACGCCGTCACCGCACTTCTCTGGTTCCTGGTCGGTGGACTGGAAGCGCTGGCAATCCGCAGCCAACTGGCGGTGGCCAACCAGCGTCTCTACTCGGCCGAGACTTACAACCAACTTTTCACCATGCACGGCACGACCATGATCTTCCTGGTCGTGATGCCGCTGGCGGCGGGATTCTTCAACTACATGGTGCCGCTGATGATCGGCGCGCGCGACGTGGCCTTCCCCCGACTGAACGCCTTCAGTTACTGGATGTTTCTCTTCGGTTCGCTGTTGATTAACGTCAGCTGGCTGTTTGGCGCTGCTCCGAACGGCAGCTGGGTGGGCTATCCTCCCCTTTCGCTGTTCCAGTACAGTCAGGGCCATAACTACGACTTCTGG
>JALHOV010000279.1:4097-10363 GCA_022842865.1 Vulcanimicrobiota bacterium
TCTGGTTGATTGGACTTCAGGTGCTGGGGGTCGCCTCGGTGGCCGCCTCGCTGAACTTCATTACCACCATCATCAATATGCGCGCTCCGGGAATGACCATGATGCGTCTACCGGTGTTCGTGTGGATGACCTTCGTGACCAACTTCCTGGTGGTGCTGGCCTTCCCGGTTATTACCATCGCCCTGGCCGAGCTGATGTTCGACCGCACCTACGCCACCAACTTCTTCAACCCGATGAAGGGCGGTCTGCCGATTTGGTGGCAGCATCTCTTCTGGGTATTTGGACATCCTGAAGTCTACATCTTGATTCTGCCTCCGATGGGTATTGTTTCCGAAGTGCTGCCGGTGTTCGCACGCCGTCCGCTGTTCGGCTACCCGCTGGTGGTTGGCTCCGGTATGGCCATCGGCTTCATGGGCTTCACCGTTTGGGCCCACCACATGTTCGCATCCGGTATGGGCAATATCGCCAATGCCGCTTTCGCTCTAACCACCATGACCATCGCGGTGCCCACGGGTGTGAAAATCATCAACTGGGTTGGCACGCTCTGGAAAGGTCAAATTCGGATGCGCACGCCGATGTTGTTTGCGCTCGGCTTCATCTACCAGTTCATGATGGGCGGTTTCTCGGGCTTGATGCACGCGAACGCCGCTCACGACACTCAGCAGCACGACACTTACTTCATCGTCGCTCACTTCCACTACGTGCTCATTGGTGGCGCGCTATTTGGACTGTGGTCGGGCATCTACTACTGGTTCCCTAAAATCACCGGCCGGATGTTGAACGAAGGTCGCGGTCACGCCGCGTTCTGGTTCCTCTTCATCGGCTTCAACACCACTTTCTTCCCGATGCACTGGCTGGGCCTCAATGGTATGCCTCGCCGTATCTACAGCTACTCTCACGCCCAGGGCTGGGATGAGCTCAATATGCTGTGCACCGTTGGTGCCTTTACGATGGCTGTGGCTGTGCTGCTGCTCTTCACGGATATGTTCTGGTTCTCGCTGCGCAACGGCGAGAAAGCCGGCGACGACCCGTGGGATGCACGCACGCTGGAGTGGACGATTCCTTCGCCTCCTCCGGTCTATAACTTCGCAGAGATTCCTCAGGTCAAAGCTCTGGACGACTTCTGGATTACCAAGCATCCTGAGCTGTTGCACCACCAGGACGACGAAGCATCCGAGTCGCAGCATCCGGCGGGCGCCGGCCACGGCGCTCACCACGTGCACCACGACGATCACGGCATTCATATGCCGGGTGGTTCCTGGATGCCGATGTTCGCCTCGCTCGGGTTCGCTATCGGCGGCTGGGGTCTGGTGCACTCCGGCGGCATGTATCACATCAAAGAAGGCATCCAGTCTGCGCTGGACGCCGCTACCAAAGCGGGCATCGGCTGGGATACTCTGGTGAACACGGCACAAACCGTGGTCAATACCAAGGCCCCGGACGCGCAGAACATTTTATCGGTCACCAGTGCTGAGGGCGTTCTCAAACTACAGGCCTGCTATAACGGTATCAAAACCGCGATGGTCGGTGGTGTGCTGGGCGTGTTGGGCATCTTCCTGTGGGCTCTGGAGCCCATCGGCGGCTACTACATCCACAAAGACAAGGAGGATCACGTCAGTGAGTAGTGAGGTTCTTCTCGACAACCCCCACGAGATGGGCTGCACCGGCATGCCCCATCGCAAAATCCTGATGTGGGCCTTCCTGGCCAGCGACTGTATGTTCTTTGGCTCGCTGATCTCGACCTATCTGGTCTATCGCGGTCACAGCACCACCTATCCGCTGCCCGAAGACATCTTCGATATTCCCCTGACCTCGACCAGTAGTTTCGTGCTGCTGCTTAGCTCCTGGTTGATGGTGCTGGCCCTGGCGGCCATTCAGAAAGGGAAACTCTGGGAGTTCCGTCTGTGGACCCTGGGCGTGGCCTTCTTCGGCAGTATCTTCCTGGGTTTCCAGGTCTACGAGTTCAGCCACTTTATGAAGGCCGGCCTTTCGCTCAAAGAGAACCTTTTTGGCTCGACCTTCTTCGTGCTGACGGGCACACACGGTTGCCACGTAGCTATCGGCGTGTTGTGGCTGATGAGTCTGTTCTTCTACAGTTTCATCGGCGGCGTCACCAAAGAGCGTTCCTTGGACGTGGAGATTGCCGGTTTATACTGGCACTTCGTGGACATCGTCTGGATCGTGATTTTCACGGCCGTCTATCTCTTGGAATACATTATCTAGGGAGCCACTATGCAGCACGCATCGGATTTAGATTTCGAGCACGACGGCCATCACAAAGCTGACGGTCATCCCTCGGTGTTGTTTTATAACGTTATTGCCATCTCGCTGTTCGTGGTGACCGCTGTGGAGGTGGCGATTCTTTACCCCCCTCTCAACGAGTTCAGCACCCAGTTGAAGGTCCTCGTCCTGCTGTTGCTTTCAGTAGGCAAGTTTGCCATCGTGGTGGCCTTCTTTATGCACTTGTTCTTTGACGCTCCCTTGCTGACGTTTTTGTTTTCGATGGGAATGGTCATTGCCACTGGCACGGTGGCCGCGCTCATCAACGTGATGCCGGCCGCTGACCACCCCCTGCAGCCCCGCGGTAAGCCGGCCCACGTAGAGGCCGAGCCCCCGGGACAGCCGCCCGCCGAGCACGGTTTGCTGGAGCGGTGGCGAGTGAGTTAAGAAAGGGCCGGAAACGGTCCTTTTTTGCTTTCGTTGTGCCCTGGTTGGGGATTCTGGCCCTGGGATATAGCTGGGTTCGCTGGAATGAGCCCAAGGCGCCCGTTTGTCCGCCCTCGTTGCTTTCCGTTCCGGGGGTGCGTCTGATGTATCGCTATGAGTGCGGGCGCTGCCACAAGGTGGCTCTGCCGGGCATGGAAGGCAAGATGGGGCCGCCTCTGGGGGGGCTTCGCGATCGCGCCTACATCGAAGAATCCTTGCGTTACCCGGGGCGACGCGTGGCGCGTGGCTATATTAATGGAATGCCGAGTTTCAACCAGCTGCCGGCGTCGGAAATAAAGGAACTAGTGGAGTACGTGTATCAACTGTGAATTGGGATTGGCATTGGCACCCTGACCCGGGCGTGATCGAAGGCCTGGTGGCGCTGACGGTGTTGTATCTATTGGCTATGCGCTATCTGAAGCCGGCCGGCACGGTCTTTGCGCGCTGGCGCCAGGCCTGTTTTCATCTGGGCACTTTTCTCGTTTTTCTGGCTGTGGCCACGCCCCTGGATGAGTTGTCCGAGAAGTATCTCTTCACGGCGCACATGGTCCAGCACGTCATTTTGATTTACCCGGTGCCGGTGCTCTGGCTGTTTGGCACCCCGCCCTGGATGATCCAGTTGTTTCTGGATATGGAGTGGAGTGCGCCCCTGCTGCGCTTTTTCTCTAAGCCTCCGGTGGCCCTGCTGACCTTCAACCTGGTCTTCTATGTATGGCACATTCCGGGACTTTACGAGTGGGCGCTGCGAGATGGTAAGATCCACTTTTTAGAGCATGCCACTTTTATGGCTGTGGCGCTGCTGCAGTGGGTGCCTCTGATTTGTCCGATTCATAAGTTTCACTATGCCGGCCAGCTGATCTACTTGCTGGCCGGGGCGATCCTGCAGTTCCCGCTGTTTTTTCTACTGGCTTTTATGAATCGCTGTTATTACCCCACCTACATCAATGCTCCCCGCGTGATGAAGGGGTTCACGGCCATTATGGACCAGCAGTCGGGAGCGATTTTGATGAAGCTGGCGGCCATGGCCGTGATGTTCATCAGCCTGGTGGTGATTTTTGGTCGCTGGTATTATTCTGAGCAATCAGGTGGTAAGCGTAGTGGAGTCGCTGCAGCGAGCCAATAACGGCCGTCAGCGTGAGCAGGGCGATACCATATTGAGCGGCGGGGATGCTGATCTGGCTCAGGGCCATGGAGACCAGCAGGATGACCATGCGATCGGCGTGGTCGGCGATGCCGGGCCAGTCGTGGTTATCGGTGGGGGTCACCAGTGCCACGCGCGGCTTGGTGTAGCTGATGAACATGCTGGCAGCGATGGCCCAGGCGATGATCGGGCCGAGTCTATCAGCCATGGCTAGAAGCAGAGTGAGTTCCACCAGGCGGTCGGTGACGGCTTCCAGGTAATTGCCCCAGGAGCTCTGGGTTTTCTGGTAGCGGGCCACGGCGCCGTCCACAAAGTCGGTGAGCGAGGCGGCCGTGCCGATGAGGGCGGCCTGAAAAGGGTGCTGCGGGTAGACCGTGTAGCTGAGGACAGCCAGTGCCAGGCCGCTGAGGGTCCAGAAGGAAGGCGGCAGGCCGAGCCGGCCCAAGCGCTCCCCCAGGTAACGCTTGGACGGCTCGAAGTGTTTACGGGCTTTCGCTAGCAAGGTCGCGCACCAGCGCGGCGACTTCGCCCGGCTTCCAGTCGTTGCCGGTGAAGAGCTTGCTGAGTTTCCCTTTGCGGTCGATCACAGCGGTCCGCATGTTGTGATCGATCACCCCTTTTTCGGTGTAATAAATGACGCCGAAAAGCGAGGCCACTTTGTTGACTTCGCTGGCTTTGCCGGTCATGAAGGTCCAGTTGCTGGTGTTTTCGTCCTGGCCTTGGGCGTACTTTTTGAGCGTCTCGGGGGTGTCCCGCTTGGGGTCGAGGGTGATGGAAACGACCTGGAACTGGCCCTTGGCGCTCTCCACCTGGTCGAGCAGGTCGCGTGTTTTGCCGAGCTTTTGGGCCAGCATGGGGCATTTTTCAGGATAGGGGCACTGGGTGTAGAGAAAGGTGACCAGCACCACTTTGCCTTTGAAGTCGCTGAGGGCGACTTTTTTGGCGTTCTGATCGATGAGGCTGAAGTCGGGTACTTTCTGACCAATCCGCAGGGTCGAGCCCGTTGGGTCGGCCAGGGCGCACACGGTCAGAGCCAGCAGCGCCAGGAGGAGTTTACGCATCTGCGCCTTCGGTGTCGGCGGGCATGCGGCGGATATAGTCTTCCACTAAGAGAAGGCTGGGTCCGGCGTGCTTGATCACCTGCAGCAGGGTGCTGACGGTCGAGACTTCTTCCAGTTGTTCGGTAACGAACCACTGCAGGAAGGTATGGGTCATGTAGTCGTTTTCTTTGTGAGCAAGGCCGACCAGGTCATTGATCTGGTTGGTGACTTTGACTTCGCCTTCGAAGGCGCACTGGACGGCGTCGGTGGCCGAAGTGAAGTCGTTCCGGACGTCGGGGATGCTCTTGAAGATGGGTCGGGTGCCGGCGTCATGCAGGTATTTCACGAACTTGAGGGAGTGATCGCGCTCTTCGTTGGACTGGCGATTGAAGTGGCCGGCCAATTCAGGCAGGCCTTCGGCGTCGAAGTAGCTGGCGATGGCCAGATACTGTAGCGAGGCGTGCATTTCATTGACGATCTGCTGGTTCAGGCCTTCGATACAGCCTGGCTTGAGAATAAGGGATGGATCATGAGCGACTTTAGCCACGAGGGTTGGTCTCCTTAAGTTTATTGGGTGGTTTTACCCCAAAGGAGGCCCTTTACTCCTTTTTAGCCAACTGGCGCGGGTGCTGGTGATGACGGCCGCTCACGGCGGCTACGATTCGGATCAGGTGCCATTGGGCGGGGGAGCGGCCGTGTGTGAGCGGCTACGCTCGTTGTGGCCGTCGGTTTGTCTGATTGGCAGCGGCCCGAGCGCGGATATCCGCGTGGGCGGGCTGGGGTCGGCGCTCCCCTCTTCTTTGAACGAGTTCGAGTATGCGCGCTTTTCGCGCCGTTTTGAGCTTGAAGCCTCCGAGGCGATATTGGCCATGCGGAATAAACCGGTGGTCCTGTCCCACGATATCTCCGAGGGGCCGTCCTTTGGACGGTTGGCCCAGGCGGGGGTGGATTGCCTGGCTATTTTGCACGTGGACGTGGTCGATTACTTTCAGCGGTTCTATTTGGGGGACGTTTTGGGCCCCTCTTCGTGGACCTGGTTGCATCGGATGACCCGGTCGCTACTGAAGTGGCCGGATTTGCTGCAACTGGTGTTTGAGAAACAACATCAGGCGGCGGCTCACTGCCGGTATCTGGTGGTGCCTTCGCAGCGAATGAAGGGCATTTTGGCGGCCGAGTATCCGTTTATGCCGGCGGGGCGAGTACAGGTGGTGCCCTGGGGAGCGCCTTTGACCTCGGTTTCTGGTGTCGAGGAGGCCAAGGAGCGTTTGCGTGCGGAGTGGGGTCCCGGGCCCTATGTGCTGACCATGTCGCGGATTGCCCCCGAGAAGGGCCAGGATTTGCTGCTGCGCCATTACGACGGCAAGGTGATTATCGCGGGA
>JALHOV010000280.1 GCA_022842865.1 Vulcanimicrobiota bacterium
TGGGCGGGTTGATTTCGCTAGGCATCACCGGCGGCATGTTGCCCTGTCCCGAGGCTCTGGCGGTATTGCTAACGGCGCTGGCACTGAATAAACTGGTGCTCGGTTTGCTGATTCTGCTGGCCTTCAGCAGTGGATTGGCGGCGGTGCTGGTGGCGATCGGCATTGTCATGGTCAGCGCCGCGCGCCTGTTGGAGCGCCGTTACCCCAGCAAGAGTCTGATCGCTCGTCTCAGCGATCTTTCTTACACGCTCATGATCGTCATGGGAATGGTCATCGCCATCCGTTCTTACTTGAATACGCTGTAAAGCAGTCCGGCCAGCAAGACGGGCGGTGAGAAAAGCCACAGGTATACCACAATCACCGTGAGCGGCGAGTGGTGGTTGTCCAGAAATTTCTGGAGCCGAGCCGCGTAATGTTTCAGGTGGGTGTGCGGGCAGATTGGCGCAGCTTCGCCTTCCAAAATCACCTGCAGTCTTTGCTTGACCTCCAGGGCGGACTTCAAGCGCTCCTCCGGCAAAGGGGCCATGGCTTCCTGAATCAGCCGACTAAGTTCTCGAGGCACGCGACCCTGCAACGGTTGCCGATAGGTCTCCGGCTTGGGCGGCGATTTGGTCACCACCGACATCATCACTTCCCGGATCGATCGACCGGTGTGAGGCGGATGCAGGGTGGTCACTTCGTAGAGCAGTGCTCCCAGGCCGTAAACGTCGGTGCGTTCATCCAGAACCGCTGATTCGCCGGCAATTTGTTCCGGCGCAGCATAGGCGGCCGTGCCAATAAAGGTTCCCTTCATGGTGGTCTTTTCCAGGCGCGGACCGGGTTCTTCAGAAAAGCGACGCACCAAACCCCAGTCCATCACCTGGACTTCTCCGAATGGCCCGATCATGATGTTGTCCGGTTTCAGGTCGCGATGCAGATAACCGCGGCTGTGAGCGTAGTGAATGGCGTCGCAGACTGCTTGGATGATCTGGATGCGTCGCGCGAAAGTGTAGGTTTTGTGGTATTCCAAATTCCCCTGACGCATACGGTCCACGATGCTGCCCAGGTTCTCCCCCTGGACCACCGACATGGTGAAGTAGGGACGACCCTCGGCCGTCTCCCCCAATTCGTGGACGGTCGGGATGTTTGGATGCTGGAGCTGGCCGGTGGCCTTGGCCTCCAGCACAAAGCGAGCTTTCGAGTCCTCATCCCGCAGATGCTTCTCGCGCAGGCTTTTAATGGCCACTTCGCGCTCCAGTTGTCGGTCCAAGGCCTTGACCACCTCGCCCATGGCCCCTTTGCCCAGGGATTCTCCCAGTTCGTAGCGCTCAATCTCCATTCTGGGGACCCTTCCTCTGACGCAGCCACCAGAATAGTTTGAAGAGTGCCCAGGGGGTCAGCCAGATAGCGCCCATGAGAGGGATGAGGGCGGCGCCCTGGGCCAAAATCCACCAGAAGGTCCAGCGTGAAAAGGCCGGTGTGAAGTAAAGATGGCTGGCGCAACAAACAACCTGATGCACTGTCGCTTTTGTTTGATTGCGGCTCTTCAGTTCGCGAATCAGGTCGTTGACGAAGCGGGCTTTCTCGGCGAAGTAGGCCTGGGCCGCTCGCTCGATGCTGCGCCGGGCGAAGCGTCGCCCCCATTGCTCGGTCGGACTGGCGCTGTGATCCCCGTCGTTGAAAAGCGCAACTTTCTGGAGCGCGCTGTCGAGCACGGCCGGAGAGACTTCTTCCATCAGGCTGCGTAGTCGTTCGGCGTCCAGTTGCTGCTTGGTCAGGTCGCCCCATTTTGGATTAGCCTTTTGTAACTGCAAGGCGACCTGGACGGCGATTGGACCCAGGATTCGCTCGCCCATCACTTGTCCGACATTCTCGCGTTGCACCAGCTTGTGAGCTCCAAAGGCTCCCCCGGTCAGCGCCCCTGTGGCCATACAGAGACTGGGCAGGGAGGCCCCCCAAACAATCACCCAGGCCCACTGCAGCACCAACCAGATCCAGCCCTTTTTCCCCTGGCGCAGTTCAAACAGGCGGGCCCAGGGAAGCATCCAGCGCAGGGCGGCCATCAGCAGAGCAATGCCAAGTGCCAGGCCAAGGCCCCCCAATCCAAACACCCAGAGCGTGATTTCCGGAAGGCTGGACAGCAGGACCTTCAGCATCTGCCAACCGCCGATCTCACCCAATGGCAACATTCCGTGAACATTCCGCGAAGCCGTCCGAATTCTTCCTTTGTACCCTTGGAAGGCTTTTCCAGGTTGGCTACTCTGGACGAGTGAAGATTCATGCCACTCATCTGCCGGCCACCACTCGGCGCGCCTTAGAGCGCGACCTTCAGGCTTTTCCGGAGCCCTGGTTAAACTTTATGGATCGCTACGGGGTCCAGTTGGTGGTGCTGGATGGCCAGGAGACTCTGGCCGATTCCACCGCGGTGGCCCGGGAAGCGGTGGCCGACCAGGCCGGCTGGAAGACGCGAGCACAGGCGGCGTTGGCCCCGGCTTTAGCGCAAGTGGAGCCCGGCACTCCCCTGGTGGACCACCTTCACGCCTACTTGAACGAGCTGGGCAGTCCGTTCCGAGTCGCCAGCCATCACGCGCCCGTAAATCTTGACAACCTGGCCGCTCAGCGCAAGGTCGGCGAAGCTTACCGGGAACAGTGGAAAGACGAGCTGTTGTCTCTGAACGCTCCCTGGAGTTCGGTGAGCCCGGAGGGATTTGTCTCCTCTCACGGAGTCTTCTTGCTTCCGCCCGTGCCCACCGCGCACGGCAGTTTGTCGGACTGCGAGTATCAGAACGCCGTCACCACCACCGCCGAGTCAGTGGGGAAGGCCCTTGGTTTCAATCGGGGCGCGGAGCAGCGGGTTCTGCTGCACTCTCGCTATCTGGGGGACAACGCTCCTGAAATCGGCGGCTACCGTGTGGCCATTCACGAGATGGGACACGCTCTGGATTATGTTCTCGAGGGCCTGCCGGATCATACTGGGTATGGAAAGCACCACAAAGATGCCGTCCTGGCCTGCTTCCAGGAGGCCAAGACTTTTACGTCAGACCGGGCGGATGATAGCGTTCGGGAGTTTTTTGCAGAGGCGGTGGAAGCCTACCTGACCGAGCCTTCTCAGGACTTTGATTTTCGTCCAGACAACTATCGGGCCAGCCTGCGCGAGCGAAATCCCAAAATGGCTGCGTATCTTGAACATCTTTTCCAGTCTGCGCCGGGCGCCAATTGGGTCAGCCAGCCGCCCGCTCCGGTGGGCCTGCCGGAGGGCTTCCCTGACCCGGACAAAGACCCCATCTATCTGGGTTGAGGCAGGAATTAAGTTAATTCTTGAGTAGCTTGCTGTAAAATTTGCTACTTTAAGGTTAGAGATGAAGTTCTATAAGAAGCTGCGGCCCGTTCCCTTTCTAGCGGTGATGCTCCTGGGAGTCTTTGGTCTGCTCGTAGGCCCGGGCCCAGAGCCGATCAAGGGAGGCCCCATTGTCGCGGGCGATGTCGCCTGGATGTTGACCGCCACCGCTCTGGTCTTACTGATGACCCCCGGCCTTTCGTTCTTTTACGGCGGCATGGTCAATCGGCGCAATGTGCTTTCGACCATGCTGCAAAGTTTCGCGGCCATGGGTGTGGTCAGTCTGCTCTGGGTGATCGTCGGATTCAGTCTCTGCTTCGGCGATTCGGTTCACGGCCTGATCGGCAACCCGATGACCTACTTTATGCTGCGCGGTGTGGGCGGGGCCACTCATCCCGATTTGTCGCCTACCATTCCCCTGGTGCTATTCGCACTTTTTCAGTTGAAGTTCGCCATCATCACTCCCGCTTTGATTACCGGTTCGTTTGCTGAACGGGTGCGCTTCTCCAGCTACATCCTGTTCATGATTTTATTCACGCTGATCATCTATCCGCCGCTGGCCCATTCCACCTGGCATCCTGAGGGCTTCCTGCGCAAAATGGGCGTGCTCGATTTTGCGGGCGGCACCGTTGTGCACATGTCGGCTGGATTCGCGGCTTTGGCTGGAGCAATGTATCTAGGACGGCGCAAAGTTCATCTGGAAGGCCACGGACACGACCCTGCCAACATTCCCTTCGTCTTACTGGGGACGGGTATGCTCTGGTTTGGTTGGTTCGGGTTCAACGCTGGTTCCGCCCTGGCCGCCAACGAAACGGCAGCGCTGGCCTTCTTGACGACCAATACGGCTTCCGCTGCCGCCATGCTCAGCTGGATCTTTTTTGATGTGGCCCGGGGCGGCAAGCCCACCGTTATGGGCGCCTGCATTGGCGCTGTGGTTGGATTGGTGGCCATCACGCCGGCAGCCGGATTCGTAACGGTGGGGACCAGCCTCTTTATCGGCTCCGTGTCGGCCTGGATTAGCAACCTGGCCTGCCATTATAAAACCCGCACCACCTTGGATGACACTCTGGATGTCTTCCCCTGTCACGGCCTGGGCGGCATCGTAGGAATGTTGCTTACGGGCGTTTGCGCCAAGGACGTCGGGCTGCTCAGCGGTCACTCGGCCACTTTTCTGTCCCACCTGGCGGCCTTGGCCGTGGTCGCTATCTACACTTTCGGCGGCTCCTACATCCTCTACGCGATTACCGATCGTCTGATTCCTCTGCGTGTGAATCCGGACGACGAGCAGCAGGGCCTGGACCTTTCCCAGCACGGCGAGTCGCTGGCTGCTTGGGGCGGCGTGCAGCCGGTGCTCTGGCACCCGCGTCCGCCCGCCGAAAAGTTAGTCCTCGGCTCTCAACGTCCCGACCACGGGCAGTCGGTCGCAGCGGATACGCTCCACTCCCGCGAAGGGTAGGGCTATCCGCTGGACGGACCGGCCAGCGCGTGCTCCAAGGTGGTCCAGGCCAGCAAGGCGCATTTGACGCGGACGGGGTAGCTGCGCACACCGGCTAAGGCCTCGATGTCTCCGAGCGACTCGGGACATTCCTCGGCCTGGCGGTCTTTCATCCAGGTCTTGAAGGTGCCGATCAGAGTGGTCGCTTCTTCAGTGGTCATACCTTTCAGTTGCTGGGTCAGCATGGAAGCCGACGCCTGCGAAATGGCGCAGCCACTCCCTTCGAACACGACCTGCTCGATGCAGCCGTCGTTCACTTTGAGCTGCAGTTCGATCTCGTCACCGCATAACGGGTTGTAACCGTGGTGGCGGTGGGTGGGCTTTTCCAGCGTGCCCTGGTTGCGCGGACTCTGGGAATGGTCCACGATGATTTCTTTGTATAGGTCTTCCCCTTCAAGCACGTTCGAATACCTTTCTTGCCTCATGCAGGCCTTCCACAAGTCGGTCGACGTCCTGGGTGTCATTGTAGAGGTAAAAGCTGGCTCGCAGCAGGGCCAGCGGTGCGCGCGACCCTGGCATCCACATCTCTGTGAGTCGCCGCAGCAGCGGTTGGCAGCAGTGATGGCCGGCTCGCACACACACGTTTCTGCGGTCTAAAATCGTGGCAACGTCGTGTGGATGCACCTTCCCCAGTTGGAAGGAGATGACACCTCCCTGTTTATCTGGGTCTTGAGGACCGGCGATGCGCAGTTCCGGAACGGCGCGCAGTTTCTCCAGCGCATAGGCCACCATCATCTTCTCGTGCTCTCTCACCCGGTTCATGCCGTGAGCCTGTAAATAGTCAATGGCGGCGCCCAGACCGATGGCTTCAGCGATGGGAGGGGTGCCTGCCTCCAGGCGTTGGGGCAAATCGGCGAAAGTGGTTTTTTCGCGCGTGACCAAACCCACCATGCTGCCGCCAAATTGGTAAGGAGGCAGTTTCTCCAGGAATTCGCTCTCTCCCCAGAGCACTCCGATACCGGTTGGGCCCAGCATCTTGTGGCCTGAGAAGACCAGGAAGTGGCAGCCCAGCTCGGCCACGTTGGTCGGCAGGTGGGGAACACCCTGAGCGGCATCCACCACCAGGATGGTGCCCTGGGCCCGGCAGCGCTCAGCTATCTCGCGGATGGGATTGATCGTCCCCAGGACATTCGAGACCCAGGTCAGCGTCAGGATGTCGGGTTTTTGGGTTAAGACCTCGTCCAGGCTGGCCGGATCGAGGGTGCCGTCTTCGCCAATCTCGATCCAGAGAAGCTCCACATCGGGGCGTTGCTGCCAGGGAACCAGATTGGAGTGGTGCTCCATCACCGAGAGGGCCACTTTCCGGCCCGGTAATGTGTTCGCCAGCAAGTTCAGCGCGTCGGTCGTGCCTCGGGTGAAGACGCACAACTCGGTCTCCGTTCCTAAAAAGTCGGCAACTTTCTGGCGTGCTTCTTCATAGGCGTCGGTTGCGCGACTGGAGAGCGCGTAGGCGCCTCTGTGCACATTGGCGCGGTCGTGCTGGTAATAGTGCTCCATCTTCTCGAGCACCTGATTGGGAGTCTGACTGGAGGCGGCACTATCCAGGTAGGTGATGCCTTCCAGTCCTGGGAAATCTTGCATGTCTTTGCCGTTCGTTCCAGCCCCGTGAATCCTGCAATTGGTGAATTTTGCCCATGACCGTTGACAGCCGTTTGCGACCATGCTAATCTCCCTGAGCGCTAACGAGCGCCGAGTTCGCAAGGACTCACTCTTTGACAACTGGATAATCAATTTGAGCTAGTGCCACAGTTGGAGATATTCTCTCCGATTGTGGGTCGATGAACTCCCCTTACCTGGGCCGGAGGTGCGAAAGCAACTCTTGTTTGCCCTAAGTCGGGGAGGTAAGTCAATGAACTTGAGTTTTTAAAGCAAAGCGTAACTTGTCTTCGGATAAGTATCGTATGCAAGTAATGTTGGGTCTTAAATGACTCTGACAAATAGATTGCTTGGCGGAAGCTGAGCAGTACCATTTGACGGAGAGTTTGATCCTGGCTCAGGACTAACGCTGGCGGCGTGCCTAACACATGCAAGTCGAACGAAGCAGCAATGCTTAGTGGCAGACGGGTGAGTAACGCGTAGATAATGTGCCCTCTTGCGGGGGATACCGTTTCGAAAGGAACGTTAATACCGCATAAAGTCCTGAAGAGGCATCTCTTTAGGACCAAACTTCCGGGGCGGGAGGAGCAATCTGCGTACTATCAGGTAGTTGGTGAGGTAACGGCTCACCAAGCCTACGACGGTTAACTGGTCTGAGAGGATGATCAGTCACACTGGAACTGAGACACGGTCCAGACTCCTACGGGAGGCAGCAGTGAGGAATATTGCGCAATGGGCGAAAGCCTGACGCAGCGACGCCGCGTGGAGGATGACGGATTTCGGTCTGTAAACTCCTGTCAGTAGGGAAGAGAATGGACGGTACCTACTGAGGAAGCTTCGGCTAACTACGTGCCAGCAGCCGCGGTAAGACGTAGGAAGCAAGCGTTGTCCGGAATTACTGGGCGTAAAGAGCTCGTAGGCGGGATCGTAAGTCTTAGAGTAAATCTCACGGCTCAACCGTGGGGCCTTCTGAGATACTGCGATTCTTGAGGATGTCAGAGGAAAGTGGAATTCCCGGTGTAGCGGTGAAATGCGTAGATATCGGGAGGAACACCAGTGGCGAAGGCGACTTTCTGGGACATTCCTGACGCTGAGGAGCGAAAGCGTGGGGAGCAAACGGGATTAGATACCCCGGTAGTCCACGCGGTAAACGATGGATATTAGGTGTGGGAGGTATCGACTCCTTCCGTGCCGTCGCTAACGCATTAAATATCCCGCCTGGGGAGTACGGTCGCAAGGCTGAAACTCAAAGGAATTGACGGGGGCCCGCACAAGTGGTGGAGCATGTGGTTTAATTCGACGCTACGCGAAGAACCTTACCTGGGTTTGACATGCACGGGAATCTACCAGAGATGGTAGCGTCCTTCGGGACTCGTGCACAGGTGCTGCATGGCTGTCGTCAGCTCGTGCCGTGAGGTGTTGGGTTAAGTCCCGCAACGAGCGCAACCCTTATTTTTAGTTGCCATCGGGTAAAGCCGGGCACTCTAGAGAGACTGCCAGCATAAGCTGGAGGAAGGTGGGGATGACGTCAAGTCAGCATGGCCCTTACGTCCAGGGCTACACACGTGCTACAATGGCCGGTACAAAGGGCAGCCAACCCGCGAGGGGGAGCGAATCTCAAAAAACCGGTCTCAGTTCGGATTGTAGGCTGCAACTCGCCTACATGAAGTCGGAATCACTAGTAACCGCAGATCAGCTACGCTGCGGTGAATACGTTCCCGGGCCTTGTACACACCGCCCGTCACGTTATGAAAGTTTGTTGTACCCGAAGTCGCTGGGCTAACCGCAAGGAGGCAGGCGCCGAAGGTATGATAGATGATTGGAACGAAGTCGTAACAAGGTAGCCGTATCGGAAGGTGCGGCTGGATCACCTCCTTTCTAGGGAGACATGAGTTTGGAACACCGTTTCGCAAACTCGTATCTCTGTCGATACTCAAGTGAAGCTACTCAAATTGATTATCTAGCTGCCAAAGAGCAGAACGAAGCGCCCACGAGGCGCTTTTTTCGTTTCGTCAACAAGTCGTTAACCAGTCCTGACCATCCCGGGTGTAGTCTGACAGCACAATGTTCGCCGCTCTCAGGAACCTTTCGGGCAACACCGCCCTCTACGCCAGCTGCTTCTTCTTCGCAGCCATGGCGCTCTCGGTCAAACTCTGCACCCAGCCCAGCGACCTGCTGGGCGAACACAGCATGCCGCCCGTGCAAGTCGTCTTCTTCCGCAGTTTCTTGTGCCTCCTCATCCTTCTCCCGAGCCTGCTGAGAGACCTGAAGACCCACCCGGTCCGCAGACACCACCTCAAGCCCCTTTTTCTGCGCAGCCTGGCTGGCGGACTGGCCATGATCGCCTACTTCAGCGCCATCTCCCGCCTGCCCCTGGCCACCGCCGTGCTGCTTAACTACACCTCGCCCCTATGGGCCGGCCTCTTCGCCTTTGTCTTCCTCAGCGAGGCTCTCTCGGCCGGCCTGCTGCTCGCCTACCCCCTGGCCCTCACCGGCGTGCTGATGGTCGTAGGCGGCCCCGGCGTCAGCGACGACCTGCCCGCCGTAGGCCTGGGCCTGGCCTCGGCCGTCATGGCCGGCGCCGCCTATACCGCCCTGCGCGGCCTGCGCGGAACACCCGCCAGCATCGTCGTCACCGGCCTCTGCCTGGTCTCGTGCATCGCCGTCGCGCCCGTGTGCTACGCCAACTACGTGCCCCCCAGCGCCACCGAATGGATGCTCCTGTGGGGCTGCGGCCTGGCCTCAGCGGGCGCCCAGGTGCTCATGACCCTCGGCTTCCGCACCACCAAAACGGCTGCCGCCAGCACCATCGGTCTGACCACGGTGGCCATCAGCGGACTGCTCTCGTGCCTGCTGCTCGGCGAAATGCTGGCCCTCAAACAGTGGGTCGGAATTGCCGTGCTGCTCTGGGCCACCAGCCAGACGGGTCGCCGCTCCCTCCTCAGCAAACTGGTGCGCACCGCCAACGTATCCTGGAAACGACCAGCCTACCGGCACTGATCGGCTGTTCAAATTTCAAAAGGTCCCCTACCAAATGACCTAGAACCGCCGGCCATGCTAAAGAAGCTTCTGCTGGCCGCTCTCCTCGCTGTTCCCACCTATGCGATCGAAGTCGAAGGACTCATCCCCATCGCAGGCTACCAGTCCCGCCAGGACAACCTCATCACCTGCCAGGACGGCTCCCAGGTCAAAGTCGACTTCCTGACGCCAGACATGCCGCGCATCCAGATGTCCTACAAAAAACGTCTGGAGCCCAACCCTTCCTGGGCTATTGCCAAGAGCGATTGGGCGCCCACTCAGGTCAGCACCAGCGAAAGCAGCGAAAATGTCACCCTGAGCAGCCAGGCCCTCAAGGTCATCATCCACAAAAACCCGCTGATCATCGAAATCCAGGACAAAAACGGACGCACCCTCAGCAAAGACGCTCGCCCTTTGCTCGGCGATCCCAACCACACCCAGAAGGTCTTCGACCCCAACGCCGGCTTCATGCAGGTGGTCACCAAAGAATTCGGCGTGGACGAGCACTTTTACGCGCTGGGCGAGAAAGCCGCCAAACTGGACCACCGGCGCGGACGTTTCAGCATGTTCAATTCCGATACGCCCAAATACAGCGAGGGCACCGACCCCATTTACCAGACCATTCCCTTTTACATCAGCCTCGAAGACAATCGAGCCCATGGCCTGTTTTACGATAACAGCTATCGCAGCCACTTCGACTTCGGCAACAGCCAGCAAGAGTTCACCGGCTACGGCGTAGAGGGGGGTCAGATCGATTATTACTTTATCGATGGCCCCACCATCAAGGATGTGGTCAGGAAATACACCGAACTGACCGGGCGCATTTACCTCCCGCCCAAATGGGCCCTGGGCCACCAGGCAAGTCGCTGGTCCTACTACCCGGACAAGCTGGTGGAAAAGATCGCCGATACCTACCAGCAGCATGA
>JALHOV010000281.1 GCA_022842865.1 Vulcanimicrobiota bacterium
CCAGAACCGGTTTGGGACTGGCCGATCAGGTCATTGCCTTGCAGCAGAAAGGGAATGGACTGTTCCTGGACGGGCGTCATCACCCGAAGGCCGAGTTCCGAAAGCACCTCCAATAGAGCCGGGGAGAGGGACAGCTGGGTAAAGTTCATCGGCCGCTTTTCTGAACCAGATCGGGAGCGCCTGCAAGATTGGGAAAGTGCGCCATTTCGGATATTTTTCAGGGTCTTGTGTTTCCATTGGAAAGATGGATTCGATTCGAGCGAGTCGTCCGGTGCTGATCTATGGCGATAGCAATCGCGATGGCAGGGTGGACGAGGCGGATATTGAGGGCCGGGACCAGTGGAGCTGGGAGGGGCCGGGTGCGTTCTTTTTGGCCAATGTCGACGACGACAATGGCGATGGGCTGATCGATTGCGCCGATCTTCAGGTCAACGGCTCGCAAGACGAAGCCGACCTGGCTCGACTTAAAGTCCGCCTCGAGCCTGGCATGCTCGGGGAAGGTCGGCAGGTGCGGGTGAGCGCCAGCGCGCCGGGCGTCCGGCTTTATGAGAAGAGTGAACAGGGCTGGAGTCTCGTGGAGGGCTCGCTCAAGAATCCGTCCGCCGAAATGGAGCTGGCCGTCGAGGGCTCGAGCTTTGCCACCAAGGATTGGAACGGGCGCACGCAAATCCACCTCGAAGTGGTGGACGCTCAGGGGCAGTCTTTGGGCAGCGATCAAGCTCAGATGCGGGTGGCTCCGCTGCTCTTGTTGCCCAATTCGGCCGAAACCCGGGAGCTCTACGTTTCAGCCGGCCATCCCAATTATGAGAACACGAAATTTCGTGAGCAGCTAGACGAAGCGTGCCAGGATGCCGGTGTGAAACTGGTCACTCACCAGACTTCCTCCTGGAAAGAGATGTGGATGCAGGACACCATGGAGGTGGGCTACACGCAGTTGCCGGGCGGGGCTCCGCAACACGTCGTCCTGGGCGGACTGCGTCAAGCAGATTCCTTCGGACCTGGGCTGCTAGGATCGGATCGCGGTTTTCTGCAGGTAGGCGAGTATCGGGGAATTCAGGATGGCGTAGATGACTGGGCCGACTGGATGGGCAACCTCGAGTGCACCCCACCGCTGCCCGGCTACCCGATGGGGCGCATTTTCTACGGCAAGAATACCGACACGGGCACCACCCTGCATCCGGAATTGGTGTCTTTTCTGGAGGCTCAAGAAGTGCAATCGCCGTTTTGGGTCGATACGGGCTTTTTGACCATCAAGCACGTCGATGAGATCGCGAATTTCCTGCCGGGCCCCGATGGACGGCCGCGTCTGCTTTTTGCCGACACGCGCTCGGCCGCCCTTTTGGCGCCGGAATCGGATGGTCCCTCCAATCAGGTCAACCAGCAGCGACTGGACAAGGTTTTGCACGGGGGCAGCTATCCTTCGGGGGATGCCAGCCCCGGATTATTGGCCGAGCTGGGGATGACCGAAGAGCAAGTCGTCCGCCTGCCGGTCTCCTATGAAGGCGGCCACAACATTTGGTCCAATCCGGTGAATTCAATCTACTTGAATGGTCTGGCCGTGACCGGCGATCGGCACGTTCCGGCCGCCGTGGCCCGGGAGATCGAGACCCGGTTGTTAGACGCCGGCGCACGTGAGGTTCGCTTCGTGGACGACCAGCGCTATCAGGACAACTATGGGAACGTGCACTGCGCCACCAACACCCTCAAGGAACCCCTGCCTTCGTAAGTTGAGTACAATCCTACCGGTTTTTGGGTCTCGCTCATGCTATCGTAGAAGGCTTCGAGAGCGGAATGCTTTTGAACCGAAGGAGTAACCCATGGGCGACAAGTCACCGAAATCCACCAAAAAAAAGGCCGGGCAGAAGCAAGATAAGCAAGACGCCACCGACCAGAAAAAGCACGACGCGGATGTGCTGAAGCAGGTTCCCAAGAAGGTCTAACTGGGGCTGGCCCGAGCTTGCGGGCCAGCCAGTGTTCTTTGTGATTGGAATACCTTTTTTGCGTTGAAACTCCAGCAAAGGATCCCGTACACGTCTTGTTTGTCCTGTCATACTGAAGTTAGAGAATTTCAGAAGGACAACACGAATGAATATTTTTATGAAGCCGGTTCTGGCCCTCGGCCTGGTCGCCATCCTTTCGAGCGTTGCGAGCGCTCAGAATAACCGACACCGTAACTATGGCAAAAATGGAAATTGGAACCAGAACGGCAATTATCGGCAGACCAATAATAACAATAGTCGGCACAACCGCTACCAGCAGCCGGACAATGGAACCTATAACTACAATAACGGCAATCCCTACAACAACGGGAATAACAGCGGATACTACAACTATAACGGAACTCGTTATATCAACGGCACGCACAAACCCTATTATAACAACGGAAACAGATCGACCAACCGGGTCATGAATAAGGCACTGAACCGAATCATCCCCTGATCGGCTACCAGTAGAGCAGCCAACCTCGTTCGTTGCGGAAGGCGTGGCCTTGCAGGGTCATACGGCGGCCGATGGTTCCAGGGGGGATCTGGCCCATGGCGTGGAGGTTGAGGCCGTCATGAGTGAAGATGCGTCCCAGTGAATACGGCACGGTTTTGGAGGGGTGGGTGCGGGCAAATTCTTTGTGCTCATAATGGATTTCGGCGTGGCCTTCGGGGCGGAGATCCCACATTTCCAGAGAGGAACCGGAAGACGGCTCTTCGATGGGAACGGTGAATGTTAAAGGCACGCTCTGGGTTTTGGCAAAATCGGGGAACACCTTGGCAAACTGATAATCGAAATGGGCGCGGTCGGCCGGATTGTCACTGAAAATGTCGTTCCCTGAGAATTTGAAGAGGTGAAAGCCCGGATAGGAGTAGGCCTCGTCGTAATAGACTTCGCCCTCCAGGATCTGGCCAAAATAGAGACGCAATCGCTCGTAAACATTCGAGAAGGTCTTCACCATCAAGGGATTGAGAGTGCTGCTCTTATCCGCATAGTCGTTTTCCCCGTCCAGGTAGGCGGCGCAGCCCAGGGTGGCAAATTGGTAGGGGCCGAGTCGCGGTTCCCAGTGGCATTCGAGGGAAAGCACCTTTTGGGAAATGTCGGCGCATTCCGCCGTGGTGAGAAAGTCATCTTCTTTTACGATGCCAGGTCCGAACTCCATCGCAGCCTCTTCCACCTCGGTGTAAAACTCACCTACGCGCGTCGATCGCCGGGGTCGAGTCGTTTGAGTTGGTGCCAATCGGGTGAGGGCTGGATGTCCCAGTCGGTGCCCAGCCAGTGGCCCTGTCCGTCGCTCCAAACTTGCTGGTGGTGGGCGCTGAAATTGTGCACCTGGCCGGTCTGAGGGTCCAAATAGTCCGAGCGTTCCCGGATGGAATTGATGGTATCGTGTTGCATCTGGTCCGAGCTGTGCATGCGTTCTTGGAAGCCGCTCATCTGGGCGTCACTGAGGTTCTGGCGCATTTCGTGGCGGGCGGTATTGGCCTGGCCCTGCATTTGAATGTCGTGCATTCTTTGTTGATGAAGGTTCTGCGACTGGTTCATCCACTGTTGGGTTTGCTGGGCGTGCTGTTGCTGGAACTGCGCGTTCTGGGCCATGCGCTGCTGATTTTGCCACTGGGGATGGATCTGATAGCTTTTGGCCAGGCCTCGAAAGATGGGTTCGAGTTGATCGATTTCATCCGGCGCCGCCTGATAGTAGTGGCACAGGCCGCCCACCCAGCGGGGGGAATTCGGCATGGCCGCCGCCGAGAACCTGGCCACGCGGATGATGCCATCGGGCAGGCGCAGGCGAGCGTCGGCTTCCTTGGGATTGCCAAAGTCTTCGAAAGCCAGAACTTGCCCTCCCCATCGGTTTAAAAATCCACCTTCCAACACGGGAAAGAGGCCGCGCATGGGAAGGTGAATGTCCCCGTAATATTCTGGCGGACCCTGGGTGAAGCCGCGAAATTCGGCTTCCAGGTGAAGAAAGGTATGACGATTCAGGCTTACCCGGCAGATGGGCTGGCGAATTCCGAAGCTGTCCACCCCGTATCCATTGTCCACCCGCCAATCTTGGGGACAGAGAATTTGCACGCTGCCTTCGGCCGGGTCACTCCAGGGCCGGCGTGGGATGGGCTCGAGGGGCCGGAGCGACCCCAATGTGGTGCGGATCAGTTCGGTCAGATCGAGGGTCTGGCGACTTTGGGCCATGATCACGGTGGCCTGGCCCCCCTGCCAGCGAGCGCGCAACTCGCCGGAGCAGTCGCCGTGGCGAAAGAGCAAAGCGGCCTGTTCGGGCGTCTCCTCCAGCAGGCGGGCTTCGTGCTGGGGAATGGTCCCCAGGCGTCGGCGTAGAGCTTGCAGCGGGCCGTCGGCCTCGATGCGCGAGAATTCCAGAAAAGCGCTGCTGTCCGGGCCGTCAAAAGCAACGCCATCGATCGGGGGATAAAGAATGCGCCATCCGTCGGGGTAGTCGATCTGGTAGCCCTGCCAGGCGTTCTTAAAGGTGCCCACGGGCAGGTCTTCGTTCCAACCTGCCGCCAGTCCGCCTTGTTCGATGAGGCCGCCTCAAGGTGTTCACCTATGCACCTGATTCCAGGTGTGGTATACGTGTGAATATGACATACGCAATGCCACTGGAAGTTAAAACTCACGACCCGCTAAGCGGCCAGGGTTGAGAGTCCGCCTGTTGCCCCGTCAGCGGTCGCCAGCTTGAGGTCCTGACCTATTTACGACGTTACATTGCAACTTATCGTTGTTCTCCGCCGATCCGGGAGGTGTGCCATTTCTTTGGGATGACCTCGCCCCGGGAGGGTGCGCGCTACCTGCAGGCTCTGATGCGCAAAGGGATGACCCTTCCCGGCTATCAATTGACCGAGGCCGGAATTGCCGCCACCGAGGCTCCCCTGCCGCGCCGCAGGACGGCGTGCGCTACTCTATAACCAGCGTCTCCATCGGTATGGGATCGCATAATCAGTCGTGCGAGGCCGATTCGATGGAAGACGTGATTTCCGCCTGGCTCCGACTGACCGTCACGGCTGCTCCGGCTTTCCGGAGCTACCCCCTGACTCCAACCTACGCATCGACCGATTTTCGCAGGCAGTCGATCTACCACCCCTCGCAACCCGGGCGTTGGTATGTGACGGAGCATCGACTGGACGGGCCCGCACACCACACCCGAGAGCAATGGGAAGGTGCCATTCAAGGGGCTCTGGCGGAGTACGCTGCCGAAGTGGACCGCCGACCTCTGCCCCAAACGGAACCCGTGCGCCGCAAGCGACGAAAGGACTGGTGGCTCGACGATTTCGCGGGGAAACACGGGCCCGGGACCTGAAATCAGGCGGAGCGTCGAATCTGTTGGAAGACCATTTCCCTGGTCCGCTTAGCGGCCGGAGGACGTTGAGGCAGCGCGCTTCAGATGAATGACTAAAGCTCGGTGGTCGGAGGGTAAAATGGAGCCTTTGGCGCTGACGACTTCGGCCTCTATCGGTTGCAGGTCGGGGGTCACGAAGACGAAATCCAATCGCCTTCCCTTCGGATTGTTTTTCTTGAAAGCGTTGAAGGTCGCCGCGTCTCGGGCGATGCGGGTGCCGTCTGCGGCGGACTCCACGCGGGGGTAGACCGCTCGGAAGGCATCGACCAGATCTTCCACTGGTTCCAGGGATTGCGACCCTTCGAGGTCGTTGAAGTCTCCCATGATCACCGCCGAGCCTTTGGTTTGTCGGCGAATGAGTTTGAGGGCCTCGCGTCGCGAAGCCGGCCCGGCGTGGTCGAGATGGGTATTGAATATAGTGACGCCGGGGTAGCGAATCCAGGTGCAAATGCGCGGCAACTGGGCATCCCAGCCAACCGATGGCTTTAGTGGTGTCGGGCTCAGCCAGAACATTCCTTCGGCCTCGGCCTTCAGGCTACGCCTGGAGTAAATGGGACACTGCTCCCCACGCCCTTGTCCTTCTCGGCCCTTGCCTACCGCTCGGTAGCCGTTCAGGTCCTGGTCCAGGTCCGCTCGCTGCTCTTGGCTCACTTCTTGCAGTCCCATGATGTCGGCGTCCAGGCCCAACAGCATGGCACTGGCAACTGGCCGTCTCACACTCCAGGCTCGCTTCCCAGGGTCGTTCATATCGGAACTGCGTATGTTGAAGGTGACCACGCGGAAGTCGCTCAATCTGGTGCTCGGGATCGGTTTTAAGGCACCTAGAGCCAGACCGGCCAGGATCACGCACAGGAATACTTTAAAACCTTTCACCATTGCAGCATAGGTTGGCCGACAAGGCTGCGCAAATGATCAGCATACCGGATTTGACACCGCGGTCACGGTGAGGAGTCGGGGCGGTCCATGGAGCACAATGCCCAGGCCAGCACACTGAGGGCGGCGCCATTCTGGCGAAGGTGCACCGGGTCCACTTTGTCGACGGTATCGGCGGGGGTGTGGTGGTAATGAAAGTAAGTGCGGCTGTCCAGCAGTGGGTTGAAGCAGGGAACTCCCCGGGCACCCAGAGGCGAGATGTCGGCACCCGCGCCGTTGCTGGTCTCCAGCTGGCTGGCGCCCACCGGCTGCAGGGCCTGACTGACTGGCTTCAGGGCCGGCAGCCACTCGGGAGGGGTCCAACAGCTGAAGCCCAGGCAGTGACCACAGCCCAGGTCACTCTCGACGGCGGCGAAGTGATTCTTACCCTGGGTCTCTTTGTCATAAGCCTTGGCGCCGGCTCCGCCGTTCTCTTCGTTCATCCAGCCGATCACGCGCAGGGTGCGGCGCGGCTTCAACCCTAGCGTTCGGAAGGTTTGGGCCACCTGCATGGCTGTGGCGACGCCGCTGGCGTCATCCAGTGCACCCGTGCCTACGTCCCAACTATCGAGATGTCCCGAGACGATGACCACCTCAGCCTGCGGGTCGCTGCCCTGCAGGTCGCCGATGATGTTGAAGCTGGGCGCATCCGGCAGAGTCTGTGGGGTCAAGAGCAGATGCAGCTTGACCGCGCCTTGCTTGCTCAAGTAGGCGATTCGATCGGCGTCTTCGCTGCTGATCGCCGCGCAAGGAAGGGGAGAGGCCTCGCCAAAGCTGGTCACGCCCGTGTGGGGCAGACGATAGTCCGCGCCTCCCACCGAGCGCACCAGACAGGCCGCCGCACCCTGGCGCGAGGCCGCCGCCGGTCCTCGAGTGCGAAAGACGACGCTCTGAGAATAGGCCGTTCCGCCTCGGCCCTGGTCGGCCACGCGCTGGTCAAAACGGGTGTTGAAGAGAACGATCTTGCCCTGGACCTGGCGGGCTTCCAGTTGAGCAAAGCTGTCCACCACCACCACTTCGCCGTCCAGGCCCTGACTGCCGGTGCTGGAACTGCCGCCCAGCGTGGTCAAGACGAGCGGCGCCTTCACTCCAGCGGGCTTGCCAGAATACTCGGTCAGTTCCGCTTCTTCGCGACCACGCACCCAGTGCGGCACCAGGCAAGGCTGGCGCCACACCTTGAGGCCCAACTGCTGCATTTCTTCGGCCACCAGATCTACGGCGGCCGCAGCGGCCGGCGAGCCCGACAGGCGCGGCCCCACCTGATGGCAGAGGCGACTGAGGAATCGGTGCGAGTAGTCGCTGTCCAGGGCGTTCTGTCGAATCGATTCGAACCGGCCGGTCCATTCTTGGGCCCAGCCCAGCGAGACCAGGCTGAACCAGAGGAGTGCGCGTTTCATGCCGGCCGTTTCCCGATGCAGGGGCGAATGCCTGTCCTATCTGTCGAAGACTTCACCAGTCATCAACATCTGAGCCGCTGGCATCCGGCTAGACTGCTAGCATGTGCAAATTGACGAGCCTTGCGCCGGACCCGGCTGTCCGCGCTCCCGCCGGCTGGACCCCGGCTGACTTGAAAGGCGTCCCCTCGGCGCGGCGCCCGGGCATGCTGATCGCTTCCTGGGATGCCATCAAGGGAAAGGCCGAGCGCGAGGACGGGCAACCGCTGACCCCGGTCCAGATCGACCGCATGGCCCCCAGTCTGGCCAGCAGCTTCGGAATGCCCGAAAGCGAAGTGCGCGCCCACCTGGGCGAGGTCCAGCTTTTCTTGGGCGGACCAGCTGCCAATACCCCCTGGAACGCCGTCACGATCGGTCACGACATCTACGTGCGCAGTCACGAAGAACTGAAGGCCATCGAAGGCTACAATTATCGCCGCTGGTTATCTCACGAGTGCGGCCACGTCATGCAGTATGCCCAGACCCCGTCCGAGCTGAGCGATACCCAGCGCGTGCGCCGCTACCTCGGTGCCTACGTCGGGCACCTGGCCGTGGGCGCCACCTGTCTCAGCCCGGGCGCCATCTTCACCGGCCTGGGTGCCTGGCTGCACGAGAACTACAACCCTTTTAATCCCAACAAAACCCACATCGGCCTCCAGGAGGCCATGCACGACACCCATGTGATGGAGTCGGAGGCGGAACGAGCCGCCCAGGCTTTCGTCAAGACGACCTGAAAGGCGTTTTAAAGCATCCCGATCTGTTTGAGCCAGACCATCACATCCTGGGTCCAGCGATCGGAGTCCTTGCCCTGCTTTCTCACTCCAAAGGCGTGCCCGCCGTTCTTGTAAAGTTTGAGGGTGACCGGAGCGCCGACTTTTTTCAGCGCCGCGGCGTAGACTTCGGAGTAATGGACGGGATCAACCGGATCGTCCTGCGCGTGAATCAGCAAGGTGGGCGGGACGTCTTTGGAAACGACGATGTCGCTGTTCAGAGCTCGGGAGTCGACGTTCTTGTGGCGCATGGTCAGGTGGCCCGGATAGGCCGGGATGGCGAAGTCGGGACGGCAGCTGACCTGGTCGATCGCGTCGACCGGCGCGTAGGCTCGTTTCCGGGTGCTGGCCAGCACGGCCACGTTCCCTCCGGCCGAGAAGCCCATGACCCCGATTTTGTTCGGGTTGATGTGCAGCTCTTGAGCGTGTGCGCGCACCAGGGAAAGGGTTCGTTGGGCGTCTTGCAGCGCCATCGGGACCTTGGGGGTCACGTTCTTATGCAGTTTGTTATCCCAATAGCAGCCGGAGTAGGGCACGCGGTATTTCACCAGCACGCAGGTGATGCCCGACCGGGTCAACCAGTCGGCAATCTCGGTGCCCTCCAGGCCCATGGCCAGAACCAGGTGGCCGCCGCCGGGAAAGATGAGAATGCACGTGCCGGAAGGGTTGGCTTTCGGCTGGTAGACGGTGTAGGTGGGAATGGACACGTTGGTAGTCGGCTTGCGAGCCATGGTCTCCGGGTCATCTAGCTTGCGAATACCTCCTTTGAGCACGGGGCAACCGGGCGGCCAGACCGGTTCTTGCCTGGCGCCGCCCGGGGGGGTCCAGGAGTCGGCCAGAGCCGTGGTGGAAAGTATGGCCAGCGTCAACAAGAGCTTTTTCATCGCCCGGCGCTTCTTGAGTTGGGCCCGCTCCCCTTTCCAGCCCGCCTCAAGCGGGAAGAGACTGGGAATGTTCCTCTAACTCCTGTGCCAGGCGCAGCAGGGGGGCGGACAGGTCGGGGCGGCGTGCGACTTCGGCTGCCTCGCGCAAGAAGCCGGCCTGAACCATGGCTGTGCCGAGCGTCCCAGCCAATCGGCAAAGACCGAGCAGCCGCTGCTCGTCGTTGCGCAGGTGGGCCGCTTCTAGATGAACCAGCAGCCAGCCCAGCAAGCCGCGACTGCCGCTGGCCTGGCGGATGCCATCCAGGGCCAGGCCTTCGGCCTCCTCGATACGCCCTTCGCGCAGCAGATCCCAGGCGATTCTTCTCATCCGGGCCTAAATTGCCCCCATCCAGGCGGTCGGTCGCCAGCTTGCTGTTAGTGGGCCAATTTAGACCACAACCCAAGTGAAGGCTAGCGGACTTCGGCCTGACTCGGGATGGGTCGTGACTTGCGCGCGGCGGCCTGTATTGCAGGTGGCCAGGGGACCGCTTGTTAAAGGTGGCTGGATGAAACAGACGATTGGTTCTTGCATGTTGGGCAAAGCCCGGGTCGAAATTGCGACCGAAGAGGATCAGGTGAGCAACGGGCCCTATACGCTGACTGTAACCTTGCCAGAAGCCTCCGTGAGCGTGATGGAAGTGAGCAAGGCTGAGCTGATGGGGCTGGCGGCGGCCTTGCACAAGGCCGCCGAAGGTGATGTTCCCATCGAGCGCTGGGACGGCCAGAGCGGCGGCTAGTTCAGCGACCGAAGCCGTAGTCTGGGGAGCACAGCGGGCTGCCGCTGTTGCTGGCATATTCGGAGCCTCCGCTAGACTGGCTCGAGGAGGTAGACTGTCCTCCGCCGCAATCGCCGCCGCTGCTGTCCCCGGACCAGTCGCTGTCGCCCGCATAGTTGTAACCGCTGCCGCCACCGCTGATGCCTTGCCACAATCCCGGCTTTTGGGTTGCGACCGGGGTGAAGGCGGGCGCGGG
>JALHOV010000282.1 GCA_022842865.1 Vulcanimicrobiota bacterium
ACGGCCACCACGTCGCCCACATAGCGAACCTCTTCACCCTCGGCCACCAGACCCGGCCAGTCGGCAAAAAGCAACCCGTAGTAGCGGTCGCCCGGCACGTCTTTGTGGGTGGCCACCCGCACCACGCCGGGGAACGCTTCGGCTGCGCTGGTGTCGATGGAGATCACTTTGGCGCGAGCGTGGGGCGACAGAACCATCGCTCCGTAGAGCATGCCCTCGACCTGCACGTCGTCGACATAGGGACGCAGGCCCAGGGCCGTTTCTTCCGCCTGGTAGCGCACCAACGACTCGCCCACCCGACCGGCCACGGGGGTGCCGCCCGGCTGCCACTCGCCGCGCCGGGCTCTGGCCATCAATTCTACGGCGTCCTGGATCTTCTTGTAACCCGTGCAGCGGCACAGGTGGCCGTCCAGCGCTTTGACGATCTCGGCCGGCTGCGGATCGGGATTCTTTTCGAACATGTGGTGGGCGCGCATGACGATGCCGGGAATACAGAAACCACACTGCAGACCGGCCGCCTCCGCGAAGCAAGCGGCGTAAGTGGCGCGCAGATCCGGATCGATGCCTTCCAAGGTGACCACATTCTTGCCCTCGGCCTTGCTGGCCGGTAGCGAGCAGATGGTGATGGCTCGTCCGTCCACCATGGCCAGGCAGCAACCGCACTGTCCCTGCGGGCTACAACCGTCTTTCACCGAACAGGTGCCGGTCCGGTCGCGCACCGCGTGCAGCAGCGTTTCGGTGGCATCCACCTCGAGCTGGCAAGGTCTTCCGTTCAAGGTGAAATTCAGGTTGCTCATGGGGCCCAATTCGCAATTGTCACCCAGGAGCCTCCCAGGCCCTCCGGAACACCATGCCTATGAGCTGGATGGCGTGGCTGACTCAGCATGGGCTGGGCAAACTCTTCTTTGCACTGAGCCTGGGCTGGTTTGCCCTGGGCTGCTGGCGCTGGCAAATTGCCCGCAAACGCTTGAGCAGTATGGATCTACCGCCTCTTCTGCCGCCCCTGCTGGCGGCCGTGGCTCCCTTCTTGCTGATGCAAGGGTTTACGGCGGGCTGGGAGCGCCTTGACAAGGAACTCAATCACCTGGACAATCTCTCCCCCCTGGATGGACTGCGCGCCATCGAAATCGTGCGCCACGCCCTGAACAGTTTCTGGAACTGGAGCATCCCCCCGGCCAGCGCCGGCGTTATGGCTATGCTGTGTGCGCTGTTGCTGGGAACCGCCCATATGATTTGGAGCTTCGATTTGTTTCTCAACCGCCGCCGCAAAAAGCCGGATGAGCTGGAGGAAATCCGCCGCGAACTGGCCGAGGTCAAACAACTGCTGATGCTGCAAGCAACGCAAAGAAGCCCGGTGTTACCCCCGGGCTCCTTTGCCCAGTTGCCGCCCGCTAAAGATGAGCTTAGCTGATGGCGATTTGACGGGGCTTGACCGACTCGAGCTTGGGCAGGGTCAGACGAAGCACTCCGTCGTGGTATTCGGCCTGAGCCTTCTCGGCGTCCACCGCGAAGGGTAAGCGGAAGGTGCGGCTGATGTTGCCGTGGCCGCGCTCCTTGAGCAAATACCTGGTGTTCAAGTGGGGGCTGCCGCCTCCCCCTTGGACCCCCCCGCTAACCTGTTCGGGGGTCACTTCGCTGGGAATCTCGGCCTTGAGGGTGAGAATGTCCTTCTCGTGGTGGATCTCGATCTGCTCCTTGGCGCTGCCCGGAATCTGGGCCACGACCACGATCGCTTCGGTGGTTTCCAGAACGTCGACGGGCATTGCCGGCAAGCCACGGTCGGGGCGAACCATACTCTCATCCATCATACGGCTGACGGCCTCTCTCAGGCTCACTCCGGTGCTGGGTTCAATCAAGCGCATCTTCTTGTTCTCCTTAGCTTTTCATCACTGCTTGGTCTTAGAATAGGCGGCTTGCGTTAGCTGTCCGTATAGGTTGTGCAAGCGTTTTGTTAGAGCCCGCGAAGAGGGCGCCTATGAAAATCCTCTACGGCATCTGTGCCAGCATCTCGGCCTACAAAGCGCCCTGGGTGGTGCGCGAATTGATTCGATTGGGAGCGGAGGTTCGCGTCATTATGACGCCCGATGCCTGCCGCTTCGTCACGCCGCTGGTGATGCAAAACATTAGCAAGAATCCGGTCATCATCGAGCCCTTCGATTCTGAGCACCAGGAAAACGGCTCCTGGCATGTACACTGGGCGCGCTGGGCCGAACAGGTGCTGGTCGCTCCCTGCAGCGCCACCACGATGGCCAAACTGGCCCATGGAATTTCCGACAACGCCCTGACTCTGGCGCTGCTGAGCCTCCCCAGGGAAACTCCCTTGCGCTTGTGTCCCGCCATGGATCCGGACATGTGGCATCACCCGGCCACGCAGCGCAACCTGTCCCGCCTGGCGTCCGATGGGGTTCTCATCTTGCCACCCGAAGAAGGAGAGCTAGCCAGTGGATTGAGCGGAGCCGGCCGCCTGCCCGAACCCGTGCAAATTGCCGAGTGGGTCTTGGCCAGCGGCTCCTTGCGCGGCAAGAACGTGCTCGTCACGGCCGGACCGACTCGTGAACCCATCGATGGAGTCCGCTACATCAGCAATCATTCCAGCGGCAAAATGGGCTATGCCCTGGCCGCCGAGGCCCGGGCTCGCGGAGCCCGGGTCCTGCTGGTGAGTGGCCCCGTTTCTCTGGCGCCGCCACCCGGGGTGGAAATGGTGCAAGTGGAGACAGCTGGCCAGATGCTGGAAGCCTGCCAACAACACTACCAAACGGCCGACGTCATCCTTAAGTCGGCGGCGGTGGCAGATTTCACGCCCGCCCAGGTGGCTGCCGGCAAACTCAAAAAAGAGCAACTCGGCCAGGACTGGTCCATCGCCCTGGAAAAAACTGGCGACATTCTGGCCTGGTTGGGCCAGCACAAACGGCCCGGACAATATCTGGTGGGGTTCGCGTTGGAAATCCAGAACGCCGAGGCCAACGCGCGGGCCAAACTGGAGCGAAAAAATTGCGATCTGGTGGTGCTGAACGAAGCCAACCAGCCCGACAGCGGCTTTGGCGGCGACAACAACACCATCACCCTGATCGGGCCCGAACTGCGCCAGGCCTTGCCGCCCTTAAGCAAACGCCAGTGCGCCCAACGACTTTGGGACTTCATCGAAGGTTCTGGAGCCTTGACTTAGAAGTTTCGGCCACTTCTTCGTTGGGGGTCTCCATGTCCAAATTTGCCAAGTCATTCATCCCGATGGTTGCTATCGTTGGTTTAGCCGGCGCCGCCTACTACTTCTCAAGCCACGGAGGGCTCGGTGGTCACAACGTGATGGACCTGGCCCGCAACACGCCCCAGAAAGCCTTCTTCTGGGCGGCCGCCGAAATGCGCGAAGAAGCCAGCCCCACCAAACTGAACGAGCAAATCGCCCGGGCCAAGACAGACTATAAGGGCTTCAACGATTTCTGCAGCCAATTCGAAAAAGAAACCGGCAGAAAGCTGGAAGACATCGTCAAGACCTACGCCGCCAGCGGCTACCTGGCCCTGTATGCGGCCGGGGCCAAAGACTACATCGAGGCACCGGTCGGAGCCGTATCTCCCGTAGATGTAGTGGTCAATTGCCAGGTCTACGACGCTAAAGCCGCCGACGAAATGATGTCTAAAGTCAAGGAAAAGACCACCAAGGAAACGCTGGCCGGCCAGACTGTCTACGTCAACAAAGAAGTCTGTCTCTGCATTGCCGGCGACTCCTTGCTGGTGACCAACAACAAGGCCACCATGGAAAAGGCCATCAACGCGGCATTACAGCACAAAGGCACGCTGGCCGAAGACGAGCAATTCAAACAAGCTCTCAGCAAAGTGCCCGACCTCAGCCACGGCAACGGCAGCGCTTTTTATCTCGACCTGAATCCGATTTGGACTTCGATTGAGAAAGCTCCTCGGGTCGGGCAATACACCGACGCCGATACCTTCAAAGGGCTGCGCAGCCTGCCCTACGCCATTGGCGGCGCCACCATCCAGGGCGGCAAGTGGACCGGCGAGGGCTTTCTGGCCGTGAATGCCAAATCGGAAACCGACCTGGCCAAAGCCCTGCTGAAGAAGCCCACCTCCGGCCACGAACTGGCCGGACTGGTGCCAGAAAACTGGGGACTCTTCCAGGCCTTCGATACCTACTACACCTACGAACTGCTGCAAGCTATCGTGCGCCTCGCTCCAATGGGTCGTATGGGACTGACTATGGGGTTGTCGCGCGTCGGCCTGGGGGCCAATGGGGATCGGGAGCTACAAATCCGCAAGGCCTTCAACGGTCAGACGGCCTGGGCAGTGGATATGAACTCCCTCTCCGAAGCGGGCGGCGGCGCTCAAGCCCGGGGCAAGACCATCGCCTGCAGATCGAACATGATGAACATCGCCACCGCGCTGGAGATGTATTCCACCGACTATAGCGGCCAATACCCGGAAAACACAGGTCTGCTCACCACTGGGAACTACATGAAAACAATTCCTACCTGCCCTATGGCCGGCAAAGATACCTATAGCGAAACCTACAAAAAATCCACCGACCCTGACCATTTCGCATTTCGCTGCAGCGACACCCAGGCTCACGACCTGTCCTATGACAGTACCCAGGGCATGCTCGGGAACGACGCCAACTCCAGCGCTCCGGCCGCTCCGGATCCATCCGAGAAAGTCCTGGGAACTTTGGTTCTGGGTATCAAAGACGCCGCCGCCGCCAAGGAACTGATCGGGCAATTGGGCACCTGGGAAAAAGTGGATGTCGCCGGAAAAGAGGCCTACCAACTGAAGCAGCCCGGAGCCCAGCTTTGCTACATGGTGCTGGACAAGCCGACCGCGATGGTCTTCGGCTTCGGCCCTAAGGCCAAGGAATCGCTGGCGGCGGTGGCCGACGCGGCCTCCGGCAAGACGACCTCGCTGGCCAGGCGCTCCAATTTCAGTTCCTTTGCCGGAAAATACTCCAAGGATTCGGCCGGAATCAGCTTCCTGAACTTCAAAATCTTTCTTGAGCAGCTCGAGAAGGAATCCGTCAAGTCCAACGCCCCCGACAAGGCCGTGGCGCAGCAAATGCTGACCCTGGTCAAAGAGCACCTGTCCGACGACTTGGGCAGCATTCAGGTAGAAGCCGACGGACTCCGCTACACCAACGAAGGCACGGCCGGAGCCATCGGCATGATGGGTGCGTTGACCATGCCGATCCTGGCGCCCAACTTTATGAAAGCCCGCGGCCAGGGCCAACTGACCGCCTGCAAATCCAATGAGAAGAACATCGCCACCGCGCTGGAAATGTTCGCCTCCGACAATGGCGGCAAATATCCGGCCGACCTCAAACCCTTGATCACCGGCAACTACCTGCGCACGATTCCCACCTGCCCGGCTGCCTCGAAGGACACCTATTCGGAAAGCTATGTTGTGCAGGCCAAGCCCGATTTGTTCAGCTTCTACTGCAGCGGGCTCAACCACAGCCCTATGCTGCCGGCCAACTTACCTGGCTACAACGCCGAGATGGGACTGATCGACCGCCCATGAAATGGACTCACCTGTTGCTGGCCGTAAGCCTGACCACGCTCCAGGCACAGGCCCAAACCTTCGAGGGAAAACGGCGGGCGCTCTTGCTCTGGTGCCGCGAGAATCTGGCTCAGCAGTTCACCCCCGGTTATAAAGCCACTATCACCAATTACTGGGCGGGAACGCGGCCAGACCTGGATATTTCCCAGGGACGCGTGGTCAACACCAACATCCCGCTGCATCTGGCCATCCTGGGCGAGGGCTACTTCTGTTTTCAAGATTCGCGCTTCTCCCGCGACGGACGCATGATCTTGAAAAACGACCTGATCCTGGGCTCGGCCGGCTCGCCGCTGCTGGCTTATAAACTGGACGAGCAGGGCAACATCACTCAGAGTCTGGACGTCATTCGCTTCCCGATGGACGCGGACAACAAGCTCTACCTCGGCAAATACAACGAGTGCAGCTTTGACGCCCAGGGCTACTTCTTGGGCGGCATCACTAATACTGACCCGGTGACCGGCTACACCCACACCGATTACACTCCACTTTACCGTCTGGCCATCGCCACTTTTCCGCAGAACCATCGGCTGGGGCGCGAAGAAGGCACCATGCTTTCGGCCAACAGCGAAAGCGGTGCCGCCACTCTGGATATGCCGGGCCAGCACCGCCTGGGCTTTCTGGTGCCGAGCTCAGTGGAAATGTCCAATGTGGACCCGGTCCAGCAAGCCTATATCTGGGGCCGTTTGGACGCCAACGAAATGCGCCCGCTACCCAAGAAACCAGGCACCAAGAAGTAACCTACTTCTTTTTGTGCCAGACCACGCTATAGAGATCGTGGCGGCGGTCGTGCACGTTGAGCACCGTGCCCGAATGGCGTGCCTCATACAACGTATCCAACCGCAGGTCGGCAAAGATAACCTGTTCTACGTTCGGGGTGGTGTCGGCCGCGATACCGTCACGCGCGAAGGCGAAATCGCAGGGAGTCAGGATGCAACTCTGAGCATACTGAATGTCCATAGCGTGCACTCTCGGCAAGTTGCCTACGTTGCCCGACATCACTACGTAGCATTGATTCTCCACGGCCCGGGCCTGAGCCGAGTAACGTACGCGCAGGTAGCCCTGGCGCTCATCGGTGCAAAAAGGCACAAAAAGAATGTTGGCGCCCTGGTCGATGAGGTGACGCGACAACTCGGGGAACTCGACGTCGTAACAGATCAGCACACCAATCGGGCCGCAGTCGGTGTCGATCACGTTCAGCTTGCTGCCACCCGTGATATTCCACCAGAAGCGTTCGCTGGGAGTCGGATGAATCTTGGGCTGAATGTGCACAGCACCGTCGCGTAGACAGATGATCGAGATGTTCTCGATGGTTCCATCGCGCATCTTGGTGGGGTGGGAGCCAGCGATGATGTTGACGTTGTACTTGATGGCCAGACGATGAAACAAAGCCTTGATTTGATCGGTGTATTCGGTCAGCGTGGCGATGGCTTCCTCGGGTGGCTGCTTTTCGGACTGCATGGAAAGCAGCTGCAGAGTGAAGAGTTCGGGAAAGCACACAAAATCCGAACGGTAATCCGAGACCACGTCCACAAAGTAGGTGGCCAGCTGTTCAAATTCCGCAAACGACTGAATCGCACGCTGCTGATACTGCACCGAGGCCACTCGCACCACCGACTGACGGGGAGCACGTTGATGGCTCTTGCTGGCCTCGGCCGCATCGACTTCCGGGTTATGCCAGATCATCTGGGCTGCGTAGCCCAAAGACTCGGTATCCTCCGGAAGATAATTAGGCAGCACCTGATACACTTCAAAGCCCTGGCGGAGCTGAAAGCCGAGCACCGGGTCCTTAATCTTCTTGGCCTTGACCAGTTCGATGTATTGTTGCACCGTCTCGGTTTGCTTGAGACGGCGATTGAGCAAGGGCAGACGTCCGCCAAAGGTGATGCCCTTCAGGCGGTAGTGCTTACACAGGTTGCGCCGCTCGCTGTAAAAGCGTTCGCCGATGCGCAACCCACGGTAATTTGAGTCGACCATGACCTCGACGCCGTAGAGGTAATCTCCGTCCGGCTTATGGGTGGAGCAATAACCGTTGGCGGTTATCTCGATCCAGGTGTGGCGCTTCAAAGCCTTCTTCTCGGTGGTGCGCATGGTGGCGCAGTAGCCGATGATCTTGTCTTCGTAGACGGCCACGAAACAGCCCTCGCTGTAGTGGTTGATCTGGCCGCGGATCGGCGGTGCCAGATAGGGCTCCGAATAAATCCGCCCGGACAATTCAAGGATTTCGTCAAGATCCTTGAGAGTGGCGTTGCGTACGACCAGCTTGGGTCGGGGAGTCAGTCGCTTACTCATGATTTGCGTAACGGCAACAACCGCTTCCCGCCCTCCCGCAAAGTATCCAGCCCTTTGCAAAAGGCCCAGCGCACCAGCCCCTGGCCGGCCCCGGGCGTATGATAAAAGGCGCTGGCGGGAATGGCTGCCACTCCCAGTTCTCGGGTGATCCAGCGGCAGAACTCAACGTCATCCTGATGACCTAAAGAGCGCACGTCAGAGATGACGAAATAGCTGCCCTGGGGCACCCGAAACGGAATACCGGCATCCTCCAAAAGCGAACACCAGAGATCCCGCCTCTGCAGGTATTCGCCAGCCTGCTGTTCCACGTAAGCCGGCAGGCGGTCCAGCACTTCGGCCAGAGCCGCCTGCAGCGGCGACACCGAGCAGAAGGTGAGAAACTGGTGAGAAGCCCGCACCGCCGCCGTCAGGTGGGGGGGCGCGAAAACGTAGCCGACCTTCCAGCCGGTCATCGAGAGCGTCTTGGAAAACGAGGAAATCACCAGGGTGCGCTCGCGCATCCCCGGCTGCGCGGCCAAACAGGCGTGTCGAGCCGGCGCAAAAACAATGTGCTCGTAGACTTCATCGGTGATGAAGAGCACCTGCGGATGGCGCCCGGCCAGGGCCGCCAGTTGGGCCAATTCTTGCTGAGAGAAAACCTTGCCGCAGGGATTGCCTGGTGTGTTGACCAGAATGGCCCGCGTCTTCGGGTTGACCAACTTCTCCAGGGCCACCCAATCGACTGAAAAATCCGGCAACTGCAAGGGCAAGAAGCGAGCGGTGGCGCCGGCCAGGGCCACGCAGGCGGGATAGCTGTCGTAAAATGGTTCAAAAAGAATCACCTCGTCGCCCGGGTTGAGCAAGCCGAGCAGCACCGCCGCGATGCCTTCGGTGGCACCGCTGCAGACGGTAATTTCGGTATCGGGATGATAGTGCAGCCCCGATTCGCGCTGCATCTTCTCGCTGAGCTTCTGGCGCAGCAGCGGATTGCCCGGGCTGGGCGCATACTGATTGGGGCCGCTCTGCACCGCCCGCACGGCCGCTTCCTTCAGCCAGTCCGGCCCGTCAAAGTCGGGAAATCCCTGCGACAGATTGACGGCCTTATGCTCCACCGCCAATCGCGACATGGTGGAGAAGATCGACTCGCCAAAAGGCAATAAGCGCTCAGCTACTTGATTCATCCAGGCGCCTTCTCACCCCCGGTGCCCTGGTCCTATCTACTGGCGAGAGACGCCCGGCACCGGCGCATCTTCCGTCTGCTCGCGAACCAGCGCCCTGCGCCAGGACCGTTCGTTAAGAATCGCCCCTCCCAGGAGAAGACGGACAAGGACAAACCCATCAAGGAGAGCGGGTCAAGCCTGGATTGTCGGCGTCGACGACGGCCGCTTCCGCTTCGCGGCGCGCCCCTCCGGCACACATCCGCACTGCCAGTAGAGCTCCCAGGAAACAGACAAACCAGCCCAGGAAGATCCAGAACGAATCGCTTGCGCTCCCCTCCACATTCGGCAAGAAAATACCAATAAAGGTTAGCGACACGGGAATCAGCCACAGGCCGGCCAGGACTTTGGAAATCTGGTGAGCGCGCCCGGCCCGCCCGGGGGACCACATGGCGAACACTTGGGAGAGCAAGAAGCAGATTCCACACACCAGAAAGATGACGATAGGAAGGCCCAGCAAAAACATTCCAGCAAAATTCTGCGAATTCGTTCGTCCCCCTTTGGAGCGCGGGAAACACCGGGTCCCCACACGAAGTCGAGAGCCTATGCGCGCCATTCAAGTTGCTCAATTCGGTGGACCCGAGGTTCTCCAACTGGCAGACCTGCCCGATCCACAGCCGGGGCCCGATCAAGTCGTCGTCCGCCTCCAGGCCGTGGGCGTCAATCCCGTGGACACCTACATCCGTAGCGGCGCCTACGGAGAGCGTCCCTTGCCCTACACCCCGGGCACCGACGCGGCCGGAGAGATCCTGCGCGTGGGCTCGGATGTCAAAGATTGGAAGGTAGGCGACCGCTGCTACCTCACCGGCTCCCAGACCGGAACCTATGCCGAACAGGCGCTGTGCCTGACCTCTCAGGTGCAACCCTTGCCCGCCAGGATTACCTATCAACAAGGCGCCGCCCTCTATGTTCCCTACTCCACCGCCTACCGCGCCCTCTTTCAACGTGGTCACGCCAGGGCTGGCCAACGGCTGCTCATCCACGGAGCCAGCGGGGGCGTTGGCCTGGCTGCCACCCAGTGGGCGCGCGCTCACGGTCTGCACATTATCGGCACGGCCGGCAGCGACCAAGGATTGTGCACAGTACTCGAGCAGGGAGCCCATCACGCGCTCAACCACCGTTCGGCCAACTATCGCCAACAGGTCGCCGATTTGACGGGGGGCAACGGACCCCACCTGATCCTGGAAATGTTGGCCAATGTCAACCTGCAGCACGACCTCGACATGGTAGCCAAATACGGCACCATTGTGGTCATCGGCAACCGCGGCAACCTGGACTTCAACCCTCGCGCCATCAT